>NZ_CP113918.1:935916-1247888 GCF_029395495.1 Bifidobacterium sp. ESL0769
TGGCGCAACGCCTTAACGTGCGAATCGACGGTGCGGGTGCCGGAAGCGTCAGGCCAATCCCACACCTCTTCGAGCAATTTCTCACGCTTGAAGACGGACTTCGGCTTGCGGGCAAGGGTGGCGAGCAAATCGAATTCGGTAGGCGTCAGATGCACCTGTTTGCCGTCTTGGGTCACGATGCGTTGGCGCGGGTCGATGACCAGTGTGCCGAAGTCCAGCACTTTTTCATTCTCGTTGTTCTTGGCGATGAGGGTGGCGCGCTCGACGCGACGCAGCAGAGCCTCGCAACGAGCGATAAGTTCGCGGGGGGAGAACGGCTTGGTCATGTAATCGTCGGCTCCGGCGGAAAGCCCCATCACCTTGTCGGCTTCGGAATCACGGGCGGTGAGCATGAGCACTGGCACCGGGCGCTCGGCGATGATGCGCTTGGTAGCTTCGATGCCATCCATGACGGGCAGCATGATGTCCATGATGACCAGGTCCGGCTTGATCTGGCTTGCGGCGCGTACGGCGCTCGCCCCGTCTCCCGCCACGCGAGCGGTCCAACCGTTGGCTGTGATGCGCTGTGCGATTGCCGTGGCGAGATCTGGCTCGTCCTCGACCACCAAGATGGTACGCGGCGTCTTCTGATGTGCCGAAGTGTTGAGCATGTATCCTCCGCCTTTCAAAAACATTGCTACAAATAATTTATTATAGGTGCCGTTGCACCCAATTTGCCGTAAAGTCAGGTTTTCAGCCGTTTCGGTAAGGTTTTGGGGGTTCGCGGCGGGGATAAACGTCCGCGGCGCGTGAAAAACTAATACACATTGCGTTTGAAGCGTTCCGGAGGTTCCATGGATTACAAAGTTGGGGATGTTGTCGTTTATCCGCGTCACGGTGCGGCGAAGGTGACAGCTTTCGAAAAACGTACGGTCAAAGGCGTTACGCGCGACTACCTGCAACTTTCAGTGCTTTCCAGCGACGGCCTGGTCATCGAAGTGCCGGTCGACAATGCCAAGAAGGTGGGCATTCGCAATATCGTCGACGGCAAGGAAGTCGCCAAGGTCTTCGAAATCCTGCGTACGCCGATCGTCGACAACGAGAAAATGAACTGGTCGCGTCGTTACAAGCTGAACGTTGAGAAGATTGCCACCGGCGAGGTCAACAAGATTGCCGAGGTCGTGCGTGATCTGGCCCAGCGCGATGTCGACGAGCATGGTCTTTCTGCCGGTGAGAAACGTATGCTCACGCGCGCTCGCAATATTCTCACTTCTGAGATTGCGCTTTCCGAGCATATCGAAGAGGATGAAGCCCAGCACCTGCTTGACGTCAACCTTGGATACGCTCAACCCGCACCGGATGATGCCAAGCATCATACCCAGGCTCCTGAGGAGCCGGCGAGCCAGACGTTGGCGAGAATCGAAGCCGAAAACAAAGAAGCCAAGAATTCCAAGAAAAAGAGGTAGCATCTCGGCGGTTTTGTCGGTAAAAGCGCTTTCTGATTTTCTGATTTTATAGAGTTGAGGGCCATCTCGGTATTGAAGAGATGGCCCTCAACTTATTGGGTGCTGATACGTTATGACGCAATTTTGGTCTATAACCTGACTTTTAACTGATAATCCATCTTTCGGCAATAACCTGGTAAACCCTATAGTCGGAACCTTGTTTAAGACTCTTTCAGTGGCGGCGCAACGCTTCCACACCTTTGGCGACGATCCAGAAGAGCGTCGAAATCGTGACGATGACGAAGCTCGGGGGAGTCGGGAACATGACCGAAATGACCAGTCCGCCCCAAATCGAGACCAGGCACAGGATGCTGGAAAGCACCATTGAACGCAGCGGCGTACTAGTGAGGATGTTTGCCGTGGCGGCAGGGGTGACGACCAGCGCGAAAATTAGCAGCGTGCCTACCGCAGGTACGGCGATGGTGATGACGCCGGCCATGATGGCCATGAACAGCACATTCATCACGCCGATCGGCACGCCCTTGGCCTGCGCCACCTGCTCGTCCAACGAGCTGAAAAGCAACGGCCGGTAGACCACAGCCATCACCGCCAAGAGCAACACGTCGAAAATAGCGAAGCCCAGCACCTGATCGTTGGTAATAGTCAATATCGAGCCGAAAAGAATCGCCTGCATCTGCTGCGAGGCGGAACTTGACATGCGCGAGAAGAAGAGACCCAGACCGGTGGCGAAGGCGAGCACGGTGCCGGTCGCGATTTCGCGCTGCGAGGCCTTTTTGCCCAGCGCCCCGATGGTCAGCGCCCCACCGAGAGCGAAGATGCCGAGCCCGAGCGAGACCGGTAGTCCCAGCAAAACCGCTCCAGTGGCTCCCGGCAGTCCGATATGCGCCAACGCGTGCGCGGCGAAGGTTGAATGACGGGCAATGGTGAAATAGCCCATCACCCCGGCGGCCAGCGCGATGCAAAGCCCAGCGATGAAGGCGTTGTGCATGAACGGCGCCGAAAGCGTTGTCATCCATTCATGGTTGAAGCCGAATTGGATATGGCTCATAACCTTGCCTCCTGCCGCTCGTTTCCTTCATTCCCATCATTTCGGTGCGTGCCTTTTCCTGATTGACGGGAAAGCTTCTTTTCGAAATATCGTGGTTGTTCGCCGCTGGCTTCCCGATCTCGGTGAGAGTTCCGATGCTGCGAGATTTCTCCATGATGGTGATGGAACCCTGCCACTTCCGCCGGTTTGTGGATGTCCGGGGTGACGTTGTCGGGCTCGTCGGGGCCGGGGGTGACGAACATGTCGCCCTGCGGCGTGGTGACGACTTGCACTTTTGTGCCGTAAAGGTGTGTGAGCAGATCGGCGTCGAGAACCTCGTTCATCTTCGCATAGTGTGGGTGCCCGTCCAAGAGATAAACCGCGCCGTCGAGGATAGGCAGCAGCATGTTGAGGTCGTGGGCCACCACTTGGATGGTCATGCCCATCTCGTGGTTGAGTTTGGCCAGCACATGCACCGTTTCGCGTTGGGCGGCCAGGTCGAGGTTGGCCAGCGGCTCGTCGAGCATCAGCAGTTTCGGCCCGCTCACCAGCGCCTGTGCGATGGCGACGCGCTGGCGCAGGCCTCCTGAAAGTTCGGAAAGCCGGTAATGGCGTTTGTTGTCCACGCCGGTGAAGGCCATGGCCTCGCGCGCCCGTTCACGTTGCGCCCGCGTGGTGGGGTGGATGCCGAACTTCGTGCCAGTCAGCCCCAGCAACACGGACTGTTCGGCGGTGAGGTTCGATTCGATGTCGCCGGCGTAGTTCTGCGGCACGTAGCCAATGAGATGGTTGGTCGTGCCGGCCGGTCCACCAAGTACGTTGAGACTGCCGTTGAACAGTGGCAGCAGGCCGAGTTCCGCCTTCATCATCGTGGTTTTTCCTGCACCGTTCGTGCCGACGATGGCGGTGATGGAGCCTGCGGGAATAGAGAAATTGCCGTGCTGCCAGATGATTCTTTCGCCGCGTTTGATGCCTGCGTCACGGAAGACCAAAGCCGGTTTGTCGCCGTCTGTTTTGGCATTCTGGAGGCTTTTGGTCTCAGTCTGTGTATTCATCTTGTCTTTCTTTCGGCCATAGGCGTTGGAAACACTACTTAAGGATTGATATCTATATCATATAATTGAAATTGAGAATCATTTTCAAATAGAAGTGAATTGTTCGCTAGGCGAAAGTATGGGTTCAAGCGCCCTATAACGGCACTGAGTATCAGGAAATTATTGCTCGATGACCGGTAACGACGCCTTGACATCGGTGTCTCACGGTTGATGAATTGAAATATTTTTGTTGTGGGATATGCAATGCGCGGTTGGGAAACATGACTTTCGACTGTTCCCCAACCGCGCATTCGTCGGTGGCTCGGTAAAACCATACCTTATTATGGCCGATTACTTGCCAGGGTCGGTCTGACCTGCGTTCGATGGCACCGAACCATCGAACGGAGCCGTGGGCGTCTGCTGATTGGAATTCGTCGAATTGCCGGACTGTCCGGACTGCCCCGAACCGTCACTGTTGTCGGTTTTGTCTCCGTCTGTCACCTTCTGATGGTCGGCTTCGCTGGCCTTGAAATCGGCCATGGCCTTGTCGATGCTTTTCATCAACGTGGTGATCCAACCAGTGAGCGTGGTCTGGTCTTTCGGCATCTGCTCGCTGACGTCGACGACGGGCACTTCGGTGCGTCCGGCCGTTCCAGTCAGCAGATTGGTAGTGTTGCTGGCTTCCTGCGTGTTGTTGATGAGCAGATTGACTTCGCGTCCGGAAATGAGGTGCTGGAACTTCTGCAGGTCGCTCGGTGCGGGTTCGCCCTCAGAACTCACCGCCTGCGTATAGCCTTTCGGCGTCTTGTCGGTGAAACCGAGGTCGTCCATTAAGTAATAGGCCACCGGTTCCGTGGCGCCGTAAGTCGCGTCCTGGTGCTTCTGTGAGAACTCCTTCATGGAATTCTCGAGCTTGGTTTCGTTTGCCTTCCACGTCTTCAAACGTGCCTGGAACTGCTTGGCTTTGGCGGGCCTCGCCTTGGCGAAGGCGTCCTCCAGTTCCGTCGCCGTCGCCTTTCGCGCGTCCTTGGAGAACCAGAGGTGTGGGTTGTCGCCGGTACTCGCGCCGACCGCCGTGGCCGCCGAAACGCTGGTGGTTCCTTTGGCGATGGACTTACTGGCCCAGTTGTCGTATCCGGCGCCGTTGACCACTACGATTTCGGCGCCTTGCAGTTTGGCCATGTCGGTGGTCTGCGGCTCGAAATCATGGGCGTCGACCGAGACGGTGTTGACGATCGAGGTCACATTGACGTCGTTGCCTCCGATTTCCTTAGCCAGTGAACCCCATTGGTTGATTGAGGCGACCACATTGATAGGCCCGTCCGCCTGCTTGGAGCTGTTATTGGTCTTGTCTTGCTGCTGGGAGTCGTTGCCGCTGCCGCAGGCCGCAAGGCCGAAAACCAAGCATAGCGAGCCCAGTATGGCCGTAGCCTTCGTCTGCCATCCGAATCGTTTCATAGTGACCCCTTAATCGAATCCGTTGCTGCAAATCCACATTGGTTTTATTTAAAGTATAATGATACGGCAATATACTGAAAATGAAAATCATTGTCAAATACGATATGACCATTCATCTGATATCCGGGGATTGCCGATTATGGTTGTGAAAATATCGGGAATCATGGATTACGGCAACACGGTTTGCGGTTGTTTGTTTCATCGTCGTACTTTTGATCTTGGGTTTTGGTGCTCAGTCTTTCGCAAGCTTATAAACGGTTATAAGCAAACGATATGGCGTGGGCGATGGACATGCCTGCGTTTGTGGGCCCCTTCACCTTACAATCGATAACTATGGTGCCTGGCCTGCAGCACGGCCGCACGGAATGTCGAAATTACTTTCACGTATTAAGGAATCGGTATGACAGGCGAGGAACAGACTCCTCTGAAATTGGACGGGAAGGCTGCTGCGGCGGCAATCAAGCAGGATTTGCGGGAACGTGTCGAATCGCTCAAAGCACAAGGCGTCGAGCCCGGTCTTGGCACCATTCTCGTCGGCGATGATGTCGGTTCGCGCAAATATGTGGCTGGCAAGCACAAGGATTGCGCCGAGGTCGGCATCGCTTCGATTGCCGTTGAGCTGCCCGGGACCGCCAGCCAGCAGGAGATCATCGATGCCGTCGAACGGCTCAACGCCGATCCGAACTGCACCGGCTATATCGTCCAGTTGCCGTTGCCCAAAGGCATCGATTCCAACAAAGTCGTCGCCCACATCGATCCTGCCAAGGACGCCGACGGCATGCACCCCGCCAATCTGGGCGAGCTCGTCACGCATATCGACGGCAACAACCCCGCGCCGCAGCCCTGCACGCCGCGTGGCATCATCGTGTTGCTGAAGCATTATGGCATCGATCTGAAAGGCAGGGACATCTGCGTTGTCGGCCGCGGCATCACCGTCGGGCGCACCATCGGTTTGATGCTTACCGCAAAAGACGTGAACGCCACCGTGACGTTGTGCCATACCGGCACCAAAGATATCCAGAAACATTTGCTTGCGTCCGATGTCATTGTCGCCGCCGTCGGCCGCGCCGGGTTTGTGCGTCCCGAAGATGTCAAGCCGGGGGCGGTATTGGTCGATGTCGGTGTCTCCCGTGTTTATGACGAGGAAGCCGGACGATATCGTGTGCGCGGCGACATCGACAAGGCCTGCCACGCTTTGAGTTCTGCTTATACGCCGAACCCGGGGGGAGTAGGGCCGATGACCCGTGCCATGCTTCTGGCGAACGTCGTGGAGATGGCCGAGCGCAAAATCGGCTGAAACGGGTGCGACACGCCCGGATTTGTCGGAGTGCTTTGACTAGGGCGACTAGTATTCTTATGACTTGCGTGGCCGCAAGGTCGCCAACATAACTTAATAGGTAATATCCATCCAACTAATAACAAAGAAACCACTTTTAATGGCAGAGAACAATAACGAAGTCACCAAGGTCGCGATTAACGATATCGGCACCGAAGAAGACTTCATCAAGGCAGTCGATTCCACCATCAAGAATTTCGATGATGGTGATCTGGTCACGGGCACGGTCGTCAAGGTCGATCACGACGAAGTGCTGCTTGACATCGGCTACAAGACCGAGGGCGTCATTCCCTCCCGCGAACTTTCTATCAAGAAAGATGTCAATCCTGACGAAGTCGTTGAAGTCGGCGACACCGTCGAAGCCCTTGTCGTCACCAAGGAAGACAAGGAAGGACGTCTTATCCTGTCCAAGAAGCGTGCCCAGTATGAGCGCGCCTGGGGCGATATCGAGAAGATCAAGAACGACGACGGCGTTGTCGAAGGCACCGTCATCGAAGCTGTCAAGGGCGGCCTGATCGTCGACATCGGCCTGCGTGGCTTCCTGCCTGCATCGCTGGTCGAAATGCGTCGTGTCCGCGACCTTTCGCCTTACATCGGCCAGAAGATTAAGGCCAAGATTCTTGAGCTCGACAAGAACCGCAACAATGTGGTGCTCTCCCGTCGCCAGTATCTTGAGGAGACCCAGTCTGAGGTCCGTGAGACCTTCCTGGCGCAGCTCAAGAAGGGTCAGATCCGTGAAGGCACTGTTTCCTCCATCGTCAACTTCGGCGCGTTCGTCGATCTCGGCGGGGTGGACGGCCTCATCCACGTTTCCGAGCTTTCCTGGAAGCACATCGACCATCCGTCCGAGGTCGTCAAGGTCGGCGACAAGGTCACCGTCGAGGTGCTCGACGTCGATATGGATCGCGAGCGTATCTCGCTGTCCCTCAAGGCGACGCAGGAAGATCCGTGGCAGCGTTTCGCACGCACCCACGTTCCCGGACAGATCGTCAAGGGCAAGGTCACCAAGATCGTGCAGTTCGGCGTGTTCGTTTCCGTCGAAGATGGCATCGAGGGCCTGGTCCACATTTCCGAGCTCGCCAACCGTCACGTCGACAACCCGGAGACCGTCGTCAAGCAGGGCGAAGAGATCTTCGTCAAGGTCATCGACGTCGATCTCGACCGTCGCCGTATCTCCCTGTCTTTGAAGCAGGCCAACGACTCCGTTGATCCCGCCAGCGAGGACTTCGATCCGGCGCTTTACGGCATGCCTGCCGATTACGACGAGGACGGCAACTACAAGTACCCCGAAGGCTTCGACCCGCAGACCAACGAATGGATTGCCGGCTACGAGAAGCAGCGCGAGGAGTGGGAGAACCAGTATGCGACCGCCCACGATTTGTGGGAGCAGCATAAGGCCTTCGTCGCCAAGGAAATCGAAGGCGCGGCTGAGTCCGCTGCCGAGGATGGTCAGGGTGCACGCGAGGAGAAGGCTGTTGAGGAGTCCACCAAGTACTCTTCGGAGAACGAATCCGAAGGCACGCTTGCCGGTTCCGACAAGCTCGCTGCTCTTCGTGAGGAGCTCCTCAAGGAAAAGAAGTGAAATCATTTTTGATGATTTCACGGTGATTTCGTGAGATTGGTCGGTGCAGGTTTTTGCCTGTGCCGACCTTCTTGTTTTCTTGTCAAAGTCAACGATATCGGGGGATGGATGAGAATCGGATTGACCGGGGGCATCGCGGCCGGCAAAAGCACTGTCGCCGCGCATCTCAAGGAACGTGGGGCCTTCCTTATCGATTACGACCAATTGGCCCGTGAAGTTGTCGAGCCGGGCAGCGAAGGAATCCGTGAAATCGTTGAGGAATTCGGCTCCGAGGCAGAGCAATCCGATGGTTCTCTGAACCGCAAGTGGATGGCGGATCATGTCTTCTCGTCCGAAGCTACGCCGAACGCCAAACAACGGCTTGACGATATCGAGCATCCGCTGATTTATCGTCGTGCCCAAGAAGTGGAACAGCAAATCGCGAAGAAATCTTCTTCAGGCCCGATTATCGTTCATGATGTGCCGTTGTTGGCAGAAGTCATTGACACCATTCCGTTCAAATTCGACCATATTCTCACTATCGAAGCACCCGAGGAAATTCGCATCCAACGGATGATGGAAACGCGGGGGATGACCCGTGAGCAAGCCGAGGGCAGGATACAGCATCAGTCAAGCCGCGAGCAACGAGAGTCCATCGCCGACGTGGTCATCGACTCCACACAGTCAATCGAACAAATGTTCGACCGTCTTGATATGCTATTCGCACAATGGCAGTGAACGAGGCGGGATTCGCATAAAGTAAGGCATTGGGAATACGGCTGAAAGCCGTCGATAACTGTTGAAGTGACGGAATATGGGCTTGCTTGGCTTAGCGGGTTCATTCAAGAGGCTGGCTGTCGAAAGGAATCGAAACAGGTATGGGGTTCAATATCGAGCGTACGCATCATCCGTTCGTGGTGAAGGCGCCGTACAAGCCTTCCGGCGACCAGCCCGAGGCCATCGACGAGATCGCGCGACGCATCGAAAACGGCGAGAACGACGTGGTGCTGATGGGCGCCACCGGCACCGGCAAGACCGCGACCACCGCATGGCTGATCGAGAAGCTGCAACGCCCCACGCTGATTCTGGAACCCAACAAGACCTTGGCTGCGCAGCTGTGCGCCGAGTTCCGCGAGCTGATGCCGGACAATGCTGTCAGCTACTTCGTTTCCTACTACGATTACTACCAGCCCGAGGCCTACATTCCCCAGACCGATACCTATATCGAAAAGGACTCGAACGTCAACGACGATGTGGAGCGGCTGCGTCACGCGGCGACCGCGAACCTTCTGACCCGTGACGATTGCGTGGTGGTGGCCACCGTCTCCTGCATCTACGGCTTGGGTACGCCGGAGGAATACGCCGGCCGCATGCTCTTCCTGCATGAGGGGGAGGAAATTAACCGTGATGCGCTCTTGCGTAAGTTCGTCGCCATGCAATACAAACGCAACGACATCGCCTTCACCCGCGGCACCTTCCGTGTGCGTGGCGACACCGTCGAAATCATTCCCGTCTATGAGGAACTGGCCATCCGCATCGAATTCTTCGGCGACGAGATCGACCGCATCTCCACGTTGCATCCGCTGACCGGCGACGTCATCGCCCACGAGCCGCAAGTCCATATCTTCCCGGCCTCACACTATATCGCCGGCCCCGAGCGCACCGAGCACGCGTTGAAAACCATCAAAGAGGAGCTCATCGACCGCACGGCCGAGCTGCGCAAACAAGGCAAGGAATTGGAAGCCCAGCGCCTTGAGATGCGCACCAACTACGACCTTGAGATGATTCAACAGGTCGGTTTCTGCTCCGGCATCGAGAACTATTCCCGTCACTTCGACGAACGCGAGCCTGGTAGCCCGCCGCACACGCTGCTCGATTTCTTCCCCGACGATTTCCTCTTGGTCATCGACGAATCGCATGTCACCGTCCCGCAGATCGGCGGCATGTATGAAGGTGATGCCAGCCGCAAGCGCACGCTGGTCGAAAACGGCTTCCGCCTGCCTTCCGCAATGGACAACCGGCCGCTGAAATGGCCGGAGTTCCTTGACCGTGTCGGTCAGACTGTCTATCTTTCCGCGACGCCCGGCGACTATGAGTTGGGGCTTTCCGACGGTGTGGTGGAACAGGTCATCAGGCCTACTGGCCTTTTGGATCCGAAAGTCATCGTCCGTCCGGTCAAGGGGCAAATCGATGACCTGCTCGGAGAAATTAAAGACCGCGTGGCCAAGCATGAGCGCGTGCTGGTGACGACACTGACCAAGAAGATGGCCGAAGACCTGACCGACTACCTGCTGGAACGCGATATCAAGGTCGAATACCTGCACTCTGATGTCGACACGCTTCGCCGTGTCGAACTGCTGCGCGAATTGCGCGAGGGCAAGATCGATGTCATCGTCGGCATCAACCTGCTGCGTGAGGGCCTTGATTTGCCCGAGGTCTCGTTGGTCGCGATCTTGGACGCAGACAAGGAAGGCTTCCTGCGCTCGCATCGTTCGCTCATCCAGACCATCGGTCGTGCCGCGCGTAATGTGTCCGGTACCGTCATCATGTATGCCGACGAGGTCACCGACGCGATGGAGACCGCCATCAGCGAGACCAACCGTCGTCGTGAAAAGCAGATCGCCTACAACAAGGAACACGGCATCGATCCGAAGCCGTTGGTCAAGAAGATCAGCGACGTCACCGACATGCTGGCTAAGGAGGATGTGGACACCGAGACGCTTCTGGCTGGTGGCTACCGCGATGAGAAGCGTGCCGGCAGCGACAAGCGCATCGCCCTGACCAGCTTGGACGACGCGGATCTCAAGAAAAATCATGACGCCATCGTCAACGCCGGCTTGCCCGCGCAGGACCTGGCCGACCTCATCCGCCAGATGAGCGAGCAGATGCACACCGCCGCTGAACAACTCCAGTTCGAGCTCGCCGCCCGTTTGCGTGATGAAATCCGTGACCTCAAAAAGGAACTTCGACAGATTACCGAAGCCCAGAAGTAAAAATATAAACTCAATATTTACGGGACATGAGTTGGGGGTTGGGATAAACTTTCTCGGGCGTAGGCTTGGCCGAGCAAAATCCAGTGATTTTGCCTTCGCGCTCGAGTATCGCGCTCACTTCGTTTACGGCCTGTCCACTGGACTGACCGCTTGACGGCTCAGCCAAAGTGTCCCGTGAAAGTTTATCCCAACCCCCAACGACCAACCACAAAAAGTTAGGTTTACAACAAACTTTCGTCGTTTCAGGTCACCGGCACCCCTTAGGGTAGGAATATGGCCGAAACACCCCTTGCGTTTATGATCGCCACATACGTGGTGCTTGCGATTTTCTTCGTCGTCGATTTGTTCGTCATCGGTCGTAAGCCTCATGTGCCTTCCACCAAGGAGTGCGTGCAGCATATCGCGTTCTTTGTCGTGGCGGCCCTGATTTTCGGCGGCCTGGTCTGGTGGGTTTCCGGCTCGCAGCCCGCGCTTGAGTTCTATTCCGGCTGGCTTACCGAGTATTCGCTGAGCATCGACAACCTCTTCGTTTTCGTCATCATCATGACGAATTTCGCCGTGCCCCGCAAGCTGCAGAAGTATGTGCTGAGCGTTGGCATCACCATCGCTCTGATTCTGCGCGGCCTCTTCATCCTGGTAGGTGCGGCCGTCATCCAACGCTTCACGTGGGTCTTCTTCATCTTCGGTGCATTCCTGATCTATACCGCAGTGAAACTGGTAGCCGGCGACGATGACGACGAGGAATATCACGAAAACGCCATCATCCGTGCGCTGCGTAAAGTGGTGAAAATCACGGACCACTATGACGGCGAAAAAATCCGTACGACCATCGACGGCAAGAAGTTCTTCACCCCGATGCTCATCGTCTTCCTGACCATCGGCACCACCGACGTCATGTTCGCCTTCGACTCGATTCCCGCCATTTTCGGGCTCACCAAAGACCCGTTCATCGTCTTCACCTCAAACATCTTCGCACTCCTCGGTCTCCAGCAGCTCTACTTCCTGCTTGGCGCGCTTCTCGACAAGCTCGAGTACCTGCCATACGGCCTGGCAGTAGTGCTTGGTTTCATCGGTGTCAAGCTGGTGATGGAAGCGCTTCACGGCAATTCCCTGCCGTTCATCAATGGGGGACATCCGATTACACAGGTGCCTGAAATCCCGACGTGGGTATCGCTTGCCGTCATCATCGTCGCCATTGGTACGGCGGCCCTGGCCAGTGTCATCAAGATGAAGAAGGATGCCGCAAAGGCGGAATAGCTGTCGTTATACGATGTATGTGAACGCTCACATAAAAGTCGGCGGAACGGCAACCAATGCCTATGAATGCTAGTAGACTGGTTATATGTCGCGGGTTGATTCCCGCCATACAAAATGTCAGCTAAGAATAGGCAGGTATTCATGAGGAAAGCAAAAATCGTAGACACCATCGGACCGGCGAGCGAATCGTTGGAGAACTTGACCGAGCTGGTCAAGAACGGCATGGATGTCGCGCGCCTGAATCGTTCGCACGGCACCACCGAAGATCATCTGAAGGTCTACAACAACGTTCGTCAGGCTTCCAAGACCACTGGCCGCAACGTCGCCGCTTTGGTCGATTTGCAGGGCCCGAAGATTCGCTGCGGTTGGTTCAAGAAGAACGCAGACGGCGAAGACAAGGTTCAGCTCACCGCTGGCCAGGAATTCATCATCACCACCGACGACGTCGAGGGTGACGAGCACATCACTTCCACCACGTTCAAGGGTCTTCCCGGAGATTGCCATCCCGGCGACCCGATCCTGATCGATGACGGCAAGGTCCGTCTTGAGGTCACCAAGGTCGAAGGCAACAACGTGCACACCAAGGTCGTCGTGGCAGGACCCGTTTCCAGCCACAAGGGCATCAACCTGCCGGGCGTGGCCGTGAGCCTCCCCGCATTGACCGAAAAGGACGAGGCCGACCTGCGTTGGGCCATCCAGACCGGCGCCGACATCATCGCCATGTCCTTCGTGCGTTTCGCCACCGACATCGACCGCGCCCATGAGATCATGGACGAGGAAGGCCGTCGCATCCCGATCGTCGCAAAGATCGAGAAGCCGCAGGCTGTCGACAACCTCGAAGACATTGTCAAGGCGTTTGACGGCATCATGGTCGCTCGCGGCGACATGGCCGTTGAGATGCCGTTCGAGCAGGTCCCGCTGGTCACTAAGCGCTGCATCGAGCTGGCCCGCGAATATGCCAAGCCCGTCATCGTCGCCACCGAGGTCCTTGGCTCCATGGTCAATTCACCGATTCCGTCGCGCGCCGAGGCTTCCGATTGCGCCAACGCCGTCCTCGACGGTGCCGACGCCACCATGACCTCCAACGAGACCGCCGTTGGCAAGTACCCGGCACAGACCGTCAACACGATGGCCCGCATCTCCGGCTACGCCACCGAGCACGGCTTCGATCGCATCCCGTCGATCTCCAACCTCGATATGTCGAGCACCGGCGCCGTTTCCTCTGCCGCCGTCGATCTGGCCGACAAGATCAACGCCAAGGCCATCGTGGCTTACACGCAGACCGGTTCCACCGTGCACCGCGTTTCCCGCGAACGTCCGGCCGCCCCGATTTACGGCATCACCAACAACGAGCATACTTATCATTGGCTGGCTCTGAGCTGGGGTACCGAAGCGTTCTGCGTCAACGAAGATTACCACGACATGAACCGTCATCAGCTGATGATTTTCACCGACAAGCTGCTTCGCGATGCCGGCAAGGTCGTCAACGGCGACAAGATCGTCGTGTTGAGCTCCGCGCAGGGCTCGCATCAGGCCGGTCGCACCGACTCGCTCTACGTCCACACCGTGGGCGCCTGCGATGCCGACTGAAGTTCGGAATGGCTTGGAGGCGAAACGGTATAGCCGTTAGCTGAAAGCCTGATTTTCCTTTCAAAGACAATCTTCGTCCTTTTAAAACGGAAACGTTTTGGAGGTCGGGGATTGTTCTTGTTTTGGCTCAAGTCAATGAGCAGAACACGCGAGAAGACACGCAGATGACGAAATCGACACTCTGACGTCTCTTGATTATGCTATTTTTAAAGGGTTGCAATCTTCGGGGTTGCGGCCCGATACAAGCCCTTGTATCCCAATTGGTAGAGGAAACAGCCTCAAAATCTGTGCAGTGTGGGTTCGAGTCCCACCAAGGGCACGTTGAGTGGGTTTATCACTTTTGAATGATTGATATATCATAGTATCAATATCCTTATGTACTCGACATTTGTCACAAGAGACTGAGAAGGCGCGAAGACACGGGTGCAGAAGTGTTTATAGAAATGGATGATGATATGGACCAGATACTGACTGATGAGGAATTGAAGGCCGCTGCCACCGATAATATCGAATCCGGCGCAGATGAAGCCAAGGCAGAAAAAACCGAAGAAGAGGGCAAGCCGCGTCAGCGCACCGTCGTCGTGGCCGAAGACGAATCCGTGAACCGTATGGACTTGGTTGCCATGCTTGAAGACAATGGCTACAAGGTCGTCGGCGAGGCCGCCAATGGCGAGGAAGCCGTCGAACTTACCCGCAAGGAGCGCCCGGACGTCGTGTGCATGGACGTCAAAATGCCGCGTATGGATGGCATCACCGCAGCAGGCACCATTTGCGACGAGAACATCGCCCCTGTCGTCATGCTGACCGCTTATTCCCAGCCCGATCTGGTCAAGCAGGCCACCGGCGCTGGTGCCATGGCCTACGTCACTAAGCCGTATGAGGAATCCAAGCTGCTGCCGGCGCTGGAAGTGGCCATGGGCCGTTTCGCCGAGATCAACGATCTGCTCGACACCGTCGAAGCGAACGAAGGCAAGCTCAAGGAGACCCAGTCCCAGCTCAAGGAAGCCGAAGAAAAGCTCAAGAAGGCCGAGGACACGCTTGAGGAGCGCAAGCTCGTCGATCGTGCCAAGGGCCTGTTGATGGACAAGGCGGACTTCTCCGAACAGGGTGCATTCCGTTGGATCCAGAAGACTTCCATGGATCAGCGTATCCCCAAGAAGCGTCTTGCTATGGCCATCATCGCCAAGTACGGCGATCCGAAGCCGGAACCCCAGCAGCGCTGAGCTCAGTCATAAAATTTTATGAAGTCGCCTGTCGATTCGCCTATGAATCGGCAGGCGATATTTGTATAGTGGATACCAACAGTGAAACAACACGGCGTATAAAACAGCGATTACAAGGAACAGCGAACTTATGAGTGACAATGAAAGCTTGAAGAAAGCGAACGATACCGCGAAAGCCGGCAATAGCGACAAGATGAGTAACCCAGACAAAGCTGAAGGCACCTCGAAAGCGAACGGTTCGATAGAATCGTCAGAAAATACCGCAAAATCCAAAGGCAAGCTTCTGGTGGTGGATGGCCATTCCCTCGCTTTCCGCGCCTTTTTCGCCCTCCCTGTGGAAAGCTTCTCCACCTCCACCGGTCAACCGACCAATGCCGTATGGGGATTTTCGACCATGCTTGCGCAGGTGCTCGATAACGAGAAGCCCGATCATCTCGCTGTCGCCTTCGATATGGCAGGCGGCACGTTCCGTAACAAGATGCTGCCGCAATACAAAGGAACCAGAGATGCGGCACCTGAGGAGCTTCTGAGTCAGCTGCCGATTATCCAGGACCTGCTCAAGGCGTTGGGTGTCAAATACGTGGAGAAGAAGGGCTACGAAGGTGACGACATCATCGGCACCATGGCCACGATGGGCGAGCACGCCGGCTACAAGACGCTCGTGCTTTCCGGCGATCGCGACGCCTTCCAGCTGATCGACGACGATATCACCGTGCTCTATCCCGGCCATCATTTCAAGGACTTGAAGCACATGACCCCGGACGCCATCGTCGAAAAATACCATGTCACCCCGCAGCAATACCCGGATTTGGCGGCCATGCGCGGCGAGACTGCCGACAATATTCCCGGCGTTCCGGGCGTGGGCGATGGATACGCGGCCAAGTGGATCAACCAATACGGCGGGCTCGAAGGCATCATCGAGCACGCCGACGAACTGCCCGGCAAGAAAGGGCAGGCGCTGCGCGACAACATCGACCAGGTCAAGCTCAACCGTCGCGTCAACGCTGTTTTACGCGATATCGACCTCGGAGCCACCATCGATGACTTCACGCTCGGCGGTATGGATATGAACAAGGTCAACGAGGTCTTCTCCAAGCTCCAGTTCAGCAACCGGTCGAAGAACAGGCTGGTCAAGTCCTTCAATGGCGGGGTCATGCCGGCAAATGCAGATTCGGCGGCTGGAGCGGCCGCGGCTGATGCCGACGATGATGAGCCGATTATCAAGAATCCTCATGTCACCGAAATCCGCAATGCCGGAGAACTTGGCGACTGGATCAACGCACACATCTCGTCGGTGTATCCCGCAGGTAAAATCAACCCCGATCTGATTATTCAGACTTTTGGCGAAAAGGATGATGGCTCGGAAGACGGCGGCCATTCGGGCATCAAACCGAATGATGATTCCGGCCAGACTTCCATCGAAAAGCAAAACAGCTACGATGCCGAGGTTCGTGCTGCGGAAAAGGCGGATGAACAGGCCATCATCGACGGTGCCAAAGGGCCGGAACTAGTCGATCGTGATATGTGTTGCTCTGAAAAGGTCGATCATTCTTGGGTGCTATACGCGACCGGGCGTTCCAAGCCGGGAAACGCGAAACTGGAAACCGTGATGCTGTTGGCCGATAACGAGGCGGCGATGATCGGTGAAGGCACCATCGATGACGCCATGAGTTCGGCGTTGCAGTTCCTGTTGGATGTCTTCCATACCTCGATGGTGGTGCACGGATACAAGGAACATCTGCATATGCTGGCTTCGGCCGGTGTGACCATGCGGCGACCGCTTTTCGACACCAAGCTTGCCGGTTATCTGGTGCATCCGGATTTCCATGCCGAAACGCTTGGAAAGGCCGCTGAACATTTCCTCGGTCTCATTGAGGACAGCAAGCCCAAACAAACTCAGGGCGAACTTGATTTTGGCGGTGAAGAGGAAGCGGACAGTGACGACGACGCTCCGAAAGAGGAACAGCAAGAAGCTGTGAAGGATGTCGCCATCGTCCGGGCGCTCGCCGATTTCCTGAAGGCTCCGATTGATCAACGTAAGCAGTATGGACTGCTGCGCTCCATCGAACTGCCGGTTTCCCAAGTGCTTTACGGCATCGAGGACGCCGGTGCGAAAGTGGACCTGGGGCGCTTGCACGAGCTGCTCGACGGGTTTGCGGCTGATGCCGATCAGGCCCAGCAGATTGCCTTTGAGGCGGCCGGCCACGATCTCAATCTGCAAAGCCCGAAGCAACTGCAGGCGGTCTTGTTCGACGAAATGGGTCTTAAGCCATCGCGAAAGACCAAAACCGGTTCGTACACCACCAATGCTGCCACGCTGCAGAACCTGTATGTCAAGTATGCCGAGGATGAGAAGGCCAGTAATTTCCTTGGTGCGCTACTTCGTCACCGTGAGACCAATAAGTTGAAGCAGATTGCGCAGACCCTGCTGGAAGCCGTCAACCCCAAGGACGGCAGGATCCACACCACTTTCGAGCAGACCGTCGCGGCCACCGGGCGCTTGAGCTCGGTCGATCCGAACCTGCAGAACATCCCTAACCGCAACGCCACCGGCCGCGAAATCCGTTCGGCGTTCGTGCCGGGAGAGGGCTTCGAATCGCTGCTGAGCTGCGATTATTCGCAGGTCGAACTGCGCATTATGGCCGACCTTTCCGGTGACGAATCGCTGATCGAAGCGTTCAAGTCCGGCGCAGACTTTCACCGCTATGTGGCCAGTCTTGTGTATGACATTCCGGTCGACGAAATCACTTCCGACCAGCGCAGCCACGTCAAGGCGATGAGCTACGGGCTGGCCTACGGACTGAGTACATACGGGCTTTCGCAACAGCTCAAGATCAGCCCGGCCGAGGCCGATGTGCTGAAATCCAAGTATTTCGCCACGTTCGGCAAGGTGCACGACTATCTGGAATCGCTCGTCGCCACCGCGCGTGAGAAAGGCTATACGGAGACGATGTTCGGTCGCCGCCGTTACTTCCCGGGGCTCAATTCCACTCGTCGCCAAGTGCGGGATGCTGCTGAACGCGCGGCGCTCAACGCGCCGATTCAAGGGTCTGCCGCCGATATTATGAAGATCGCCATGATTCGCGCCGATTATGCACTTCGTGAGGCCGGGGTCAAAAGCCGTGTCATCCTGCAGATTCACGACGAACTTGTGCTGGAAGTTGCGCCGGGGGAGAGTGAGCAGGTGAGTGATTTGGTGCGTAACGCTATGGAGCACGCCGTCGACCTGGCCGTGCCGCTGGATGTCTCCATCGGCATCGGCTCCGATTGGCAGGCCGCTGCGCACTGATGGTGGGCTAGCGTCTGGCGGAAACTGCTGATATGGCTCGTCTCCGGTAGTCGTTACCGCTCAATCTGTTTGAGGCTGGTATTTTTGAACCCGCACGCCAGCTGGTAAAAGTGTTTGACGATGGCTCTATTGTGGAAGCAATGGAGCCATCTTGCGTAGATGCTCGAAAGCGTGACGAAGCTGTTTCATGAGTGATGTCAGTTTTGGTCGCGTGCTCGATTGTCGGTATTGGTTGAAATGGATTGTCAATAGTTCAGAAGATGGCTAATAGTTCGGAGGAAACATGTCAGAGAAGAAGAAGCCAAGGCTTGCTGAAGTCGTCGAAGTACTGGAACAGCTGTATCCGCTCAAATATGCCGAGGATTGGGACTTTCCAGGGCTGATAGTCGGCGATTTGAACGATACCGTCGGCAAGATTGTCTTCGCCGCGGACCCGACCATGGCCGTGGTCGACAAAGCGATTGCGATGGATGCCAATCTACTCATCTGCCATCATCCGCTGTTCTTCCGCGCGGTTCACGAGGTTTCCGGGCTTGGTGTTCATGGGGCCATCGCCGGAAAACTGTATCGTGCGCACTGTGGGCTGTGGGTCGGGCACACCAACGCCGATGTCGCCTACCGTGGGGTCGCCCAGGCCGCGGCCGATGCGTTCGGATTGCAGGATCAAACGCCACTGGTGTCTGCTGGCGAGGAAAATGGTCATGCCATAGGGCTCGGGCGTGTCGGTACTCTAGCGGAGCCAATGACGTTGCGTGTGTTTGCCGAACGCGTTGCAGCGGAAGTACCAAAGACGAATTATGGTATTCAGGTTGCAGGCGATTTGGATGCTGACGTTCAGAAGATTGCCGTGTTGCCCGGTTCTGGGGATTCCGATTTCGACGAAGTGCGGGAAAGCAGTGCCGACGTCTATGTGACCAGCGACTTGCGCCATCACCCGGCCACAGACGCGCTGCAACAGGCCTGTTATGAAGCGACGCTCAACCATGCCACGATGAAGCCAGCACTCATCAACACGCCACATTCGGCCATCGAGTCGATGTGGTTCAGGTATGCGCTTGACGATATCGCCGATGGAGTTGAGAAGGCCACTGGTTTCCGGCCTGAGACGGAACGCGTCGGTATCGTCACTGACCCATGGCAACTGGTGCTTGGGCGGAACTAGTCATCAAGTATCTGTTGGAATATACCGTGTGGGTTGGTGTATCTAGTTCTGCTTTGGCTTGTATGTTTTTGTTCTACATTGATGAAAAGTAGTTGATATTAATATATTCGTATATTGAGGTTCATCTACGTCAAAAGTGGAGATGGGGAAGTTGGGAAGAATAATGGATGTAGAAATGACAGAATCTATCCGCAAGCGGGTCAATAAGCGTTTGCAGGACTCGACCGACGGTGTCAACATGGAAGCCCCGGTACGCTTGATTTCCAGCGAAACCGTCTACCGTGGGGCCATTTTCCATATTGATGACCGCAGGCTGGCGCTCGCGAAAACCGACGGTGGGGAAGTGCCAGTGCGCCGGCAGATTCTGGTCCATCCGCAGGCAGTGGTGATGCTGGTTCACGACGAAGTCCGGGACAAGTATATGCTGGAACGCGAATATCGTGTCGGTCCAAATAAATTTACTTACGGTTTTCCAGCGGGACTGATGGAAGACGGCGAAAAACCCGAGGTTTCAGCGTTGCGTGAGCTGCAAGAGGAAACGGGAGTCGTGCCGAAAGACGAGAATTCGGTGCGGCTTGAACGTGTCGGTGATTTCTATTCCTCCGGCGGCATGACCAACGAACTGGCGCATATTTTCGTGATTCACCTGTCGGCATGGAAGCAGGAATCGCGTCATTTCGACAAGGATGAACACGTTCAGTCCACGTGGGTGACGTGGGAGGAACTGACCGGCATCGGCATTCAGGCTGCGGATTCCACCATCGCCATCCAGCACGAGGAGATTCGTCGGTTGCGCGAGCGGTTGGCAGCTGGGAAGTAACGGTACGATTTTCGATATAGTGGCCATCTGCTCGTATGCTGGCGGAACTAAGACTATGGCTCCACTTCATGGCATATTACGAAAATAATTTGGTCAGGAAAGCATCAACGAAACGAAGTTTTGAATAATCGTCAATCCAATATTCCAATATTGATGTTGTTTTAATGCGGATGGAAAGAGAGGACCGAACCTTCTCTGACCGGGTTTCCTGCATGCCTCTCCTTTACTGAGTGGCTGCGATACGCGAATGCATGCGGTGGTTCTTGTCGACCGAAGACGGGATGGTGTCGGCGACATGGGCGGTGGCCAAGTCTGGTGAAGTCTCTTCCTGGTCGATATGCATGACCTGCTCGGCGATACGATCGGCTTCGATGGCCGCTATCTGACGCGAGAACATGATGAACCAGCCGAGGAACACGAGGCCGGCCAGTGCCTCGACGTTGGTCATCGTGTTGGCACCCATCAACCATTGCGCGAGCACGACGCCGCAGACGGCGATGGCAAGATAGCCGGCTGCGTAAATGGCGAGGGAAAGCTGCGGTGCAAGCCAGGGGAGCGTAAGCAGAAGCAGACCCATGACGACGACGATGCCGCGGGCGAAAACATTGTGGAGGATGGGATGCGGCGTATAGCGGAATGTTCCGATGCCTATAAAGGCGATGCCGGAGAAGGCAAGCATGATCGAAAGGCAGATGAGACGCGCTTTGTAGTGTTTGATGTGGCTGGAACGCAGCGGGCCTTGCTCCTGATGCCATTCGCGGCGCTGGCGGTATGAGGTCACGAGTTCGGAAATGGCGAAGTAACTGACGATGATGATGCAGATGCCAGCGAGAATCAGCGTCGAGTTGAACATGTGCGCGGCGAAGGTGGTGCGGTCGCCGAGCTGCGAGAAATTGTTGGTGTACCAGTTCGGATCGTCTGTGGTCAGGCCCGCGACGCTCACGCCGGCGACCACAAAAAGCGGCAACAGACCGGCCAGTGTTTTGGCGTCCATCAGTTCTGCTTGCACAAAGGTGACGTACCCGGCGATGCCTGCAAAGCCGGCACACATGGGGATGATGTATTCAAGGAACATCGTGCCCATCAGGTTGTTGGCCATGCTCAGGATTGCGAATGAGGTGAGGAACAGCGTGGAGGCATAAACCGTCGCAAGGGCGAGGATTTCGACCAGGCGGCGCAGGATTTCTATCCAGCGGTTGTGGGTATTGAGCGAGCTCGAGCGCCGTGCGTAGCCGAAGATAAAGGAAATGGTGCCGCACGCGGCGATGATGATGGAGGCGATGACGAACTGCCGACGGCTGATCATCCATGCGGCCGGCAGTAGCGAGACGCACAGCTCCATGATACTCGCTCCCGCGATGGCGCAGATGATGAAGGAGACGAGCCCCGAGGTCTCCGTGCGCTGATGCAGTCCCATTGTTATTCGTTACCCTTCGTCATCTTTTGTTGTGGCTTGTGTTTTTGCTGCCATATTCGCAGCTTACCCACTAGCGTTCGTTTTTTCGTCGGCGTTCGTGTTTGTGGTCTGTTTGCTAGCGTTCGCATTTTCGTGAGTCACGTTCGCGACTCATCCGTTGACGTTGCGTTTCCGCAAGTATCGGTGTTTATATCTGTTCGCTTACCGTGTTTCGTGGTTCGCGTTCGTGAGCGTTCATGCGTTATTGTTTTGTTCGTGGACGTTTGCGCTTTGCAGTTCCTGTCCTCCCGCTTGCGTGCCATATTATATGCCGTTGTCTATCTTAGCGAGTCGCATGGCCGGGGTTGCGCTATACTTATTATTTGTGCTTTGTTTTACGGGCACATCGGGATGTAGCGCAGTTTGGTAGCGCGCCTGCTTTGGGAGCAGGATGTCGCAGGTTCGAATCCTGTCATCCCGACTGAAATCGTTGAAATTTCAACGGCCCGACACATGTTTTCGCCGGTATCCCTAATTTTATCGTTATTGGGTGCGATATATTTTGTATTGATTTCTGTCATTTTATGTTATTGTTGATTGGTGTCTGCAGGGGGTGTCTTATGGCTGAAGGAACCATCAAATCGAGCACAGCCGGTGCACAAGAGGCGATTGGAGAGTTGACGGGGCTTTGACGCCTCGGGTTTCGCGAACCAATCGGTGAATTTCGGGTCGAGCACGGTGCCTGGAATGTTTTCGGGGCGTGATGTAGGCAACGCGCTGATGGACAATGTGTCCGCTGCCGTGTCGTGTGTGCTGGAGCAGGCCAACAAGTTCCCACAGATTGCGAATGTCATCGAGGAATGTGATGTGGATGTCGCGAGGAGGTGGAAATAGGGATGGGATATTATTCGCGACACGAATCACCGAATTTTGGCCATTGTGCTGGCGACGACGGAGAGGATCTCGAACAGGTAAGGAGCCTTGAACCGCGCCGGGAGAATCTTGAGGACCTGAGTCGTCGGACTATTGTGCGTGGAGAGGCGTTCGTTGGGGAGTATTCAGCGTACGTTCGACAGGCGTGCGGCCTGTATACGCAGAACGGCCATCTTTCTTCTCACACGCAGGCGCAGCTGGACATTATTCGGAATGTGGAACGGGACGTGCGCATGACTTCCAAGATCGGCGAAGAGGAGCTTGCCCGGTCCTGTCGTCAAGCCTCGATACGTATACAGAATGAGGCCGACGCGCTGCTCCGGGGAGGAAAGGGGCAGCGATGGTAGTCTATGATGCCGAAGACTCTGACAACCTTATGGAAGCACTGAGTGCCAATCTGCAAGGCGCGAAAGAGGTGTTTAACCGTCTTTCGAAGGGCAGTACCCACCTCGAGCAAATCGTCGATTCTGGTATGCTGAAGGGTGTGGCATACACGGCTGGCAGGGGGATGTTCGTTGCGTATGTCGATCCGATGATTCGCAAGCTGGACCAAGCTATTGACGACATCGCCGGAGACCTGAAACTGTACCGGGCCGCCGATACGACAGTACGTTCGGTTGACACCCACATCGACGAAGAGGCCGTCCGTAAGCGCCTCGACGCCGTTAACAAAATGATCGGCACCGTCCAACAGCGGATCAAAGACAACCAGGCCGCGATTGACTCATTCAATGCCTCATCTTCCGCGTCAGCAGCATCGGCTTTGGGAAACCAATACCACAGACTGCATATGCAGCTCGATAAGCTTGACGAGCTCAACGCCGACTACAACGAGGAGCTTTCCGCTCTGCGAACGTTCGCGGACAACATTGCCCCGTTGTTCAAAGACAGTGCACAGGTGTTTAATGACGCGATGCGTGGCGTGAAGGCTATCAACAGCTCCTATGCCGCAGCCGATGGGTCTATCATCTTTCCGGCAGGTACCGACATGGGATGGCTCGCAGCCCTGCAAAAGGATAAGCTGGGCGGAGGAGCGGATCCAAACAGGCTGCCAAGCTCCTACCGTGCCGAGGTCAAGGAAATCCAGAATGATTCCAACCTCAATCCGCAGGAAAAGGCAGACAGGATCGAAAAAGTCTACGAGACATGGCTGCACTCCCTCGCCCCGGCTGCATTTGATGAATACGCTAAAACGAGGAGAAAATACCCGCCCGAGCCAGGAAAGCCTCTCGACCCGCATCTTATCGAAGCCGAGAAGAAGCTTTCCAAGGCTTTGCACGGTACTCACATCGACATCCGTAAGACAGCAAGGAACCTCGGTGGGGATGTCGCCAAAATCTCCGGCACCCGGGACTATGGCCAATTCTACAACATGGTACAAACCGGCCATCCGCTGGATCTCAAGAACAGGATGCACGACACAGATACTTATTCCATATGGTCGAGAGGATGGGATGGTAACCCCACAAACAAGGACGGTACACCCAAAGGTGACTTCCTCGGCAACTATCTCTACGGATACTATGGGTCCAGCGTCGGTTTTGACCCGGGCACACTGCATGGTGGCGCCGGAACGGCCCAAGTGATATCCGACTGGAGCAAACTGCATCCCAATTTCCACGGCGACAACCAGGGCGACGCCGAAGACATCGATGAGGGAATCAAAGACCATGACAAAGCACACATTCGGAAACACCATTAAGCGTCGCAAGGCTATCGCCGTCATACTTGCCGTCGTTCTCTTGGCCGTTCTTTTGCTCGCTGGGCTGACGGTGAAATCCGAGGTGCTGGATCCTATCTATTATCCCCATCAGGAAAAGGTGTTCAAGATGCGGCGCGATGCCGACGAACTCGATTCGGTCACCGTCCACGTAAGTAGTGACAGCCCAGATGTGACGGTCAAGGTCCTGAGCAGTGACGGCACCGATTGTGGGTCTTTTCATGGGGCCAAAAGAAACTGGGAGACTCGTGTGGGCACCAACGGGAATTACAAGGTCATCGTCCGCAACGACACCGGACGGTGGATCACTGCGCATGTCGATTACTCGGACGACATCTGCTCGCCGACATGTTAGACCGCCCCAGACGATATGGTTAACCTGATAGTGCACGTCCTCTAACCAAACACCGCCGGCAGTTCGGTGAAGGCCCCTGCCAATCCGAAGCCTGATGCCGACTCCTTACCAGATGAATTACCGTACTTCTTCAAAAATACAGCTTGAGGCTTTTGCGGACGATGTATTGAAAGGAGACCTCTACATGCCCGATATTTTGAGAAAGCCAACCCCGATCGCGAAGATGTACGAGGCTTTGAGCGCGGTGGCGGATGGTCGTGTGGAATTGTGCGGCCCGGAATCGAAGGCCATCGTGACTTCATCGGCCCGTACGAAACGGTATACGGTGATGATCTCCAACGGACTGTATTCCTCCAATGACAACGCGACATACTGGCAGCATTATGCCGGATATCCCATCATCGCAGTGCTCATCGAGCAGAGAAGAATCAGTCTGCCGCCGGATTCCCGACCGCTGCTGGAGCATTTCAAAAACATCAATTGGAAGCAGCTGAATACCGACAACAAGAACCACTACGATAAAGCCGTCTCCCAGTTTCTGTCCTCGACTGGCCATGCGGAAGAAATCGAAAAGCTCGTTCGAAACATATATGAGCAGGTCAACACCCTCCCGTTCGCGGTCAAAGGCAACCGCAAACCACTCATCAAGCTGTCGACAAAAGACTAATGAAACCCGGCGCATCCAGAAAAACCCGTTGTAGGGATTATTAACGCCTTAATTGCTTAGACAGACGGCATTGTCACTGACATCATGATTATGGCCGTCATCGATTATTTATTAGTTACTGATTAGCGCAGTAACATGGTCTTTGGCTAGTTAAGACCTGCTCAGTTCGTGTAAGTAAGCACTTTCGCTCTTTCCCTATTTTATCATTTTGGAGAGTGGTCTAGTTGAAAATGGGGTAGTGTCCGGTAGCTTGCGCACTTTAGGTTTTGGGATTTGATAGGGAGGAAAAGGCTTATTTTTCTACGCTGCTTTAAAAGGAAATCAATGATTATTTTGTTGTATCCTTAGATACTTCATCTTTGATGTCCCAATCAAATAAGTAGCAGGCAAGGCCGAAGACCGATAAAAGTCCTTGAGCGGCATTGACCTTTGAGAACCTAACCTTGTCAATGTTATGACTTACTGCATGCCTGGAAAACCTGAAAGGAATGGAATCACCTTTGTCAAGATGGTAATGGACGAAAGACGGATACATGGGTGCCAATGCCAAGGATGTTCTCGTGTCTTGATTGTTTATCTCCTCTTTTTCCCGTTCTTTTTCCTCTCTGCCTAGACGTTGCTGAAAATCGGCTTTCGACTCTCCTTTCTTCTGCTCTAGCAATCTTTGATTGAGTATTGCTTTTTGTAGTCGTGGATTGTTAATTCGGCCTGATAGTGTTTCGCCAATTTGAGCAAGAAGTGTCGTTCCGGCGGCGAGATGGCCATCTTCAATCACGCTGATTGCTTCCTGCAGCAAGCTGATATACTTTTGCTCCACTTTTGTATGGGGTTTGATGTCCAGAAATTGTGAGCAGTTCCTAAGCACGGTTCGTAGTGAGCCCGAGAGGATTTTCCTTCGTTCTTGTTCGGACTTGGCTCGAAAAAGCCTGCCTGCGAGTTTACTGTTGACAATACAAAAGAACGGGATTCCTTCAGTCAGTCCGATAGCCACGATTTCTTGGACGAATTCAGTTGCGTCCATATTACTTTCCATACATACAGGCTTGAGGTTGTCTGGAAGCGAATACCAAAGGATGTTCTTTAGTCCTTTGGTCGATGCAAGGAGTGCTTGTACTATGTTGCTGTTGATAAGTGTTGGCAGCTGAGAAACCATATTCATTTGCTTGATGAGGCCATCAAGTATGGGTTTCATCGAAAGTGTTGTTGAAAGGGCTTTGTCTACAAGTTTCGTACTTGCAGCGAAATTCATTATGCCGGCTTGGATGCCAGGAAGATTAGCTGCTATAGCGGTGGACTGTACTGACAAAGCATTGGAGGCGTACACGATTGACTGTCTTATTGAGGGTATATTGAATGCAGGTATTGTTGCGGCAATTTCATTCCAAGGAACCTTGACTGCCCATGCCGACGGCTGAGCTGCCATTATTTTTGCTACTCTGTTGATTGCCGTTTTGAGGTCAGGAGTGTCTTTCCTGTTCTCGATAGCGGTAAGGTCAATGACATAATCGACTTTTTCTTCGCCCATATTCTATAGCGTACTGGAATGATGTGGTTCTGCCTACAATTCTTTACAAAAGAGGACAAAAATAGTCTGTTCAGAATTTCTATTGGTGTTCACCTGACCCGCCGTTGTATCTTGTTCAAATAGAAGTCCCGAATTGATAGGAGCTCATTTGTACTGGAATCTGAGTTCTCAATAGAAATGCAATACTCGTACGATGATGAAATTGCTTATGTTCTGTCATCGTGAAGGGTGCTGCACTCGTTATATCCTGCTACCGGCACGTGTCGGAAGAGGAAAGAAAACTGTAGAGGGATTGTGTTTGCGTGCCGTTTGATGCGCGTGACAGCGAGCGAGTGGTTGTTCGCCGTCGAGCATCAGCCAGGAGCTGAGGAGGAACCGCTGGTTCGCTGGTAACGAGAACGAGTCCTACCAGGGGGCGTGCGGACGGAAAGTTGGAGACCGGATGGGAGGCTTAGTCTTTTTTGTATAGTGATGCTGAATTGTCAACGGTTAGTTGGACGGTTTTGTGAGGGATTTTCCTTGTCTGGTGAACTCGGCCGGGCTGAGGTAGCCGAGGGTCGAGTGCAGTCTCTGGTTGTTGTACCACCAGACGTACTGGTTGACGTCGTGGCGTAGCTGTTCGCCGGTGGTGTAGGTGTTGCGGTAGATCAGCTCCTTCTTGATGAGGCGGTTGGTGGATTCGACCACGGCGTTGTCGTAGGGGGTGCCTTTGGCGGAGAGGGAGCGGCGGATGCCGAACACGTCGAGCATCTCGTCGATTTTCCCGTTGTCGAACTCGCTGCCGCGCGGTCGGTGTGGAACACCTCGATGTCGTTCAATGGGAACCTCAACGTGGCGAACGCGCTCAGCACGAAGGCGGCGTCGCGCACGGGGCCTACGGCGTGCCCGGCTATCGAGCGGTCGGCCAGCAGGCAGATGTACTGCACTCGCCGCCGACGCGCACGTAGGTCAGGTCGCTGGCGATATGCGTGTGCGGCGCGTGGCCGTGGAACTCCCGGTTGAGGATGTTGGGCAGGGCGGCCTCGTTGACTTTGGATTTCCGGGGTCTGAACGCCGGCCTGGCATAGGCGCTGGCCATGCCGCTTTCGCGCATGATCCGGCATATCCTGCGCCTGGAGGCGGTAACGTCCTCGCGTTCCAGAACGGCCTTGAGCTTGCGCGAGCCGTAGCCGCCGCCGCTGTCGCGCCACACGCTCCTCCAGCGGGTCGGCGCGATCCGCCTCCGGATGCTCCAGCATCCAGTAGTACGTAGACTTGGGCGCGCCCAGTATTTTGCATTGCGCCGGTACCGGGTAACGACCGGCGTTGGACCGTACCACGCCCGCTTTCGTGCGAATACCGGCGCCGCATGTTCTGAAACGTCCACCTCCATCCTCAGCCTCGTGTTCTGTTTGCGCAGCTCGGTCAGCTCGTTCTGCTCCGGGATGCGGTTGTCCGCCGCATGCGTGGACCCGCTGTTGCGGATCCCCTCCACCCACCGGTGCAGCGTGGAGTGCGACAGGTCATACTCGGACCGCATCTCCCCGGCGGTCTTGCCGTCCTCGTAGAGCTGGACGATCTGTTTCTTGAACTCATCGGTGTAATGCCTCGGGTGATACGGGTCGGCCATCATGGTCTCCTTATCTCAAAGGTCCCTCATCATATCGTCCAGTAAACTATAGCCAATCCACATGGCATAATCAGGCAACGAAAACAGGAAAACATCTCCAACTTTCCATTTGCACGCCTGGAGTTCAACACCTTTGTTTTTAGAACTATGATTCAGCATATGCTGTCCTGGATTGAGATTGCCTTATCTGAGTAACAGATTTGGAATCAGCTGCGAGGAGGTGTAACCTGGGTGCAATACATAGGTCGAATTAAGGGAATGCAATGACGCGACAGATGATAGTGCTTGGTAATGGATTTGATACATGTCTCGGATTAAAATCATCATATCCAGATTTTTTTAGAGATCGTTTCTTAGAGATTTTTGGTTTCCCGCTTGAAATTGAAGACCCTCGTGTGGATATAGAAGATTTAGGCGGAAACGAAGCTTTTGATCTCTTTAAAAAATATGGTGAAAACAATAATAAATATAAAATCACAATCTGGGATTTTATATTTTTGTTTGAATATGCCCAAGCGATTACGCGGGGTTCAGGATTAAAGGATATGTATAATTGGTCTGATATTGAGTCGATTATTAAAAAATGGGTCTCGAATGAAGATGCCGGTAGAGATTATCTCGTCAAATTTCGTGCTCCCGGTATTTACATAATTGATAGTTCAGACTCTTTCCTTAATACTGGTCTTGCAGCTAACTCGATTAGTATGGACCATGTAGCTGAATATTTAAATCAGCAGTATTATTCTTCGGACGGAACTGAATATGCGTTAGATTCTGGTTTTGATGATGTAATTCCTGATAAGACTTTTGATGATGTACTGTTTGACGATTTAAAAGTATTTGAACAGGTTTTTGCAGATTATCTTAATCGGATTCAGAGTGAGCCATTGGAATCAGGTGAAAGTTATCAAATAGCGGCTCAAAAAACATATAATGAAATCGTTCGTTACGGTCTTGATGATAAGCAGAAAACTGGTACGATAAACACCTTACTTTCGTTCAATTACACTACACCCATTCGTGTTAATTATCAGAATGTTATAAATGAAGATAAATCTTTAACAGGTAAATCTTTAACAGATGTAACTTTAAGGGTACTTAATGTGCACGGAAAAATCGGGAGGAAAGATGAGCCAAATAGCAATATTTTTGGTATCGACCCGATAATTCGGAATAAAAAGAAACGTCACTTGTTAGAAGATCCACAGATTTTCAAATTCACTAAGCCTGCCAGGGCGTTAACAAATTTGAGGATTAACTTAGACGAGAATATCTTCGATATCGATGCGGTCCATTCGAATCACCAAGATATCTATATAAAATTTTTTGGTCATTCGCTAGGTGACGCTGACTATTCTTATTTTCAAGCGTTATTCGATCACTTCGATATTTATAACCGAGATGAGGTCAAACTCTGTTTCCTATATAGAAAGCATAATGATGGAAAGGATAGATACGGATATCCCCTGAAAGATTATGATCCATCTGGCTTAATAGAGAAAGTAGAGAAACTGATCAATGCTTACGGTGAGACACTGGATAACAAAGACCATGGCATGAACCTTTTCCAGAAACTAGTGCTTGAAAGGCGCATATGTGTGCAGGCAATAGACGAATGAATTAAACAGAGGATGCCATGATTACAGTTTCGCAGTATCTGTTGTTTTGTGATTATGATTTTATTATTAGTTGATTCAATACATTTGTTGGACGTTTTTGTGTATAGCGTGGGCCAATCTAATTTTGAGTGGCCGACTATCTGATAGATTTAAACTATAGATTTCGTTAGTAATTATTGGTAGTTGATAGTGTCCGATGGTTTAGCAAATTGAGTCTTAAAATTTAATCTAATTCTTGACAGTTTTCTGAAGATGCTTCTAGGTTGTCGATTAATCTATATAATTTAAGGTTGCCGGTAGTAATTGTCGTTGTTTTATAGACTTTTTGCGTTGCGATTCCATAATGGCTTCACGATTTTCCCTTGTTTCTGCAGTGATACCAATATAAACACTGCAATCGCTCCGCACACCAACACCGGAACGATGCTGGCCTCGAAACCGAAGGTGCCACCGGTTAGGATTGCGGGGCCTTGCCATTTGGCGGTGAGCCATGATGATTGCTTGCCGAGGCCGGAGACAACGGAGCCGAATATCGGGCCCTCGGCGACGTTCCACATGGCGTGGAAGCCGATGACCCACCACAGTGATCTGGTCCATGCGTATATGGCCGCGAACAGTGCGCCGGACTCTATCGCGAGGGCGAGTGCTCCCCATAGTGTCGCTTCGGGGTTGTTCAGGTGCATGAGCCCGAACAGTAGGGCGGAAACCAGAACGCCGCCCCAGGTCCCGATCCATTCCTCGAGCAGTCTGAAGATGATGCCGCGGCACGCGATTTCCTCGCCGATGCCGCCGCAGACACCCATGACGAAGATATCCATCCACGGCGAGTAGTACGGGTTGAAGTCGATGACGCGATAGCTGCCGGAAAGGAAGAGGATACCGATGCACAGGGCGATGGCACTGAAGCCCGCGAACATTCCAACCAGTAGGCCTGGGAGCCGGGAGAGTCGTAGTTCGTAAGGGTTCCTGCGTTTTTCGAGCAACATCACCACTATGAGGTAGGCGATGACGACCGCCACGACTTCCAGCGGAGCCGATACCGATATGGACAGGATTGCATGGTTCTCGCCGCTGTCGTGGCGTTGGATGTGTAGAACGTGCTTGACCAACATGAAGGCGGGAACATAGAGCACGAGGAATATCAGGATGAAGGCGAGAAAATGCGCCAGCGTCCGGATGGCGGCCTGCTTCTTTCCGGTTTTCACATCCTCGTGGTCTGGCGTCAGCATTATGCTCCTCTCGACAGAAATGTTATTTCTGAATAAATAATAATGATAATCTACTGCTTATAGGTCGATTGAGTATTTAGGTGCAAAGGGAGAAAGCGCGATGGAGCGGATTGAAGTTGCTTGCGGCGGGATCGATGAGAATGGCAAGTTTAAGGCGGAGTTCACGGGGAGAGGCAGCGATATTTCTCCGGAATTTACGTTTTCGGGTATCCCGGATAAAGCCAAGTCGCTGGCCATTGTGCTGCGCGACATGAGTCATCCGTTGTTTGGCGAAATGACACATTGGATTATTTGGGATTTGCCGGTTATGGACACTTTGCCGGCAGGTATCGCCAGGGGAGCGCGGCCCGGAATCGGCGATGCGGTTCAGGGAATGGCGTACGGCTGCCATCGTTACCGCGGGCCGAAGCCGCCGAAAGGAACCAGCCACCGCTACGAGTTCACCGTCTATGCGCTTGATAGGCAGCTTGGGCTTGGGCCCATGATCTCTTACCGTAAACTCAAAGCCGAGTTGGACGGCAAAGTGGTCGGTATGGGTAAGGTTGAAGGAACGTTCGAATAACTTTATTGAGTGCCGCGTTCTTTAATCGGTGTGCTGTGCGCTACCGCAATCGCTTGCCGAATCGGGCCTGCATCTTGTCTAGCGTGTAGCCGATGGCCTGATAGAACTTGTGGGCGTCCTTGCGGAATTCGGCGGAATTGAGCCGCACTTCCTCGGCATTGATGCTTTGTGCCCAAGTCTCGACGGCTTCCATCAGCTTGCGTCCCGCGCCTTTGCCGCGCGCCGCTTGTGAAACCGCAAGCCCCATGACGTTTACCGCCGGGTCGCCATAGGTCGCTTTGTAGGTGTTGGCCTGAACGTAGCCAACGACGTTTCCGTCTTGAACGGCCACGAAAATGCGACAACCCGGGTTAGCCAGCAGTTCCGCGAGCCGCTCGCGCGTGCGATCGAGGGGATAGTCGTATCCTAGACAAACGTTGTTGAGTTCCTGCAGCGCTGAGGCATCGTTCCTGTCGGCTTGTCGTATGTTGATTTCGCTCATATCGGTAATCTTAATATTTTCCATGTTGAAACTGCGGGAGCTCGCGTTTTTGGGTAACGTTTCTTCAAATTCGTCATAGTCGATTAGTTTGATGAAATTAATAGGAAGAAATATGCGAATATATTCGTGTGAAGGTATCGAAGTAAACGATGAGTGTTCTCTTGTTCATATTATTTTTTCAAGGTTAGGTGTTCACGTCCGATCATGACACCTTACGGGCTGCTGTATTGACCTCAAGTGCTTGAAGTTTTTATAGTTGGCGATAGATGCCGCTATAAGACGATAAAACGGTTCGAAAGGAACAATGATGACAATACTTGAAGAAAACTACACATTGAACAACGGGGTGAAGATTCCCAAGCTGGGTTTCGGAACTTGGCTGATTGACGACGACAAAGTCGGAGTAGCAGTGCAAACGGCGCTCGCATGCGGGTATCGCTACGTTGACACGGCTCAGGCTTACGAGAACGAGCATGGCGTGGGCGAAGGTGTGCGCGCTTCGGGTTTCAAGCGCGAGGATGTATTCGTCAGCACGAAAGTGAGGGCCGAGCACAAGGACTATCAATCTGCCAAGGATTCCATCGAAGCCTCGCTTAAAACCCTCGACATTGACTACATCGATTTGTTGCTCATCCATGCGCCCGAACCGTGGGTTCATTTCCACGAAGGCGACCATTGCTTCGAAGGCAACCTCGAGGCGTGGCGGGCGATGGAGGAGGCCGTGAAGGTCGGTAACGTGCGTGGCATTGGAGTCTCGAACTTCGAGGACGTCGATCTTGACAACATTCTGCAACACTGCGAAATCAAGCCGGCGGTCAACCAGCTGCTCACGCATGTGGGCAACACGCGTTTCGATTTGCTTGATACTGCCAAGAAGAACAATATTCTGGTCGAGGCCTATTCGCCGATCGCTCACGGTGAGATGGCGGGCAACCCGACGCTCACCGAGATGGCGGAACGTTACGGCGTCTCAGTTCCGCAGCTGATGATTCGTTACTGCCTCGAGCTTGGCACATTGCCGCTTCCCAAGGCATCTTCCGAAGCGCATATCAAAGCCAACGCCGAGGTTGATTTCAGCATCAGCGCCGAAGATATGCAGACTCTGCGCGATATGCCAAGGGTCAAGGATTATGGCGAGGCCAGCGATTTCCCTGTATTCAGCGGCCGCTGATTATCTCAACAGTTTTATCGATAACCACCGATACGTCGATTGATATGCAGCCTGGTTTGTTCGAAAACCAATAAGCTAAGAAGCGTATCGCAAACCAATAATTTCAATAGAAAAGAGATAAAGAAAATGGCAACAACATTCACGAACCCGAGCCCGTTCCCGATGGGCCACCCCAACGATGTCTATGCCCAGTATTTTGACGGTCAGAGCTACAATGCTCCGCTGGGTGGCACGGATCAGGCCAAGGTCGCCAACGTGACCTTCGAGGCCGGCTGCAGGAACCATTGGCATATCCACCACAAGGCGACGCAGATTCTCATCGCTGTGGGCGGTCGCGGTTACTGCCAGTTCGAGGGCGAACCAGTACGCGAGCTGCGTCCCGGTGACGTGGTGGTCGTACCGCCGGAAACCAAGCACTGGCATGGCGCCAGCCCAAACGAGCCGTTCTCTCACATAGCCGTGATGACGTCTGAAGAGGGCGCTTCGAACGAGTGGCTCGAACCGGTCGATCCGGAAGAATACTCCAAACTGAACTGACCCCTGCTTACCTCAACCGCTTGCCGAATCGGGCCTGCATCTTGTCGAGTGTGTATAGCCGATGGCCTGATAGAACTTGTGGGCATCTTTGCGAAACTCAGGCCTTTCGCGCCACAATCGAGAAGGTCAGCGGAATGCGCGGATAGCCTTGCGACATGTGCCATGATTGGTCTTGCTCATGAAACTCGAGTAGCGGCGTTGCCTGCCAGTCGGAGATGTCGTATTCGCCGATTGAATTTTTCGGTTCGGTCTTTTACTCAATAGCAGCGTTGATGACATCTGCGACTTGGCGCGGGTCAGCGACACCAAGCACCAGGCGATTGTACTTTTCGTCGCGCAGCTGGATAACCAGTGGCTGTTCGGGTTGGGCGATGTTCCAGAACTCGACATCGCCGTCGGGGAATTTGAACGTGCCGGCCTTTTTGTCGGGCGTGGCAAGGCCGGGATCGCGAAATGCCTGGCGTCCGGACATATTGAATCCGGGGTCGAGCGTCGCGCCCGCCACGTGGGTCAACGGTATCTCCAGATTGCCTTTGAGCGACCAGAGTTTGTTGAGACCGTTAGGAACGACTTTCAGGGTTTTCCCCTCGATGGTCACGGTATTGCTGCCCGTGTTCCCGGAGTCGTTGCGGCTTGTGTTTTTGCCATTTTCCTGATTATTCTGCATTCCAGACATAGTGATACTTCCTTTTTGTAATGGTTGTTTTTAAAAAATTTGGTTGATTCGGATAAACGAGAAATTTGGTTGATTCAGTCGTGCGTCGGTTTGACGGCAATCCCAGCACGATTCAGCAGATTGTCTCCGAGAGCTTGTGACAGTAGAACCGCTTGTTCCCGTGGAATCAGAGAGCGCCATTTGACGATGATGTCGCGAACCTTTGCGTCATGGGGCGCAAGTTCCAGACAGGCGATGATGACAAGCGTCAGAACGTCATCTGAGAAAAGGCTGTTTGCGGGAAATTGGGGTTCAGGCCGAATCGTCTTTCCACTAACCTCAGGTTGAGTCGATGGGGAAGTGGCTTCAGCGGAAACGTTGTCGCTTTCGCCTTCGCTGGATTCGGATGTATTTGCCGATTTGTTCCCAGACGCGGCATTCAACGCACTTTGCAGCACTTTCAGGAACACCCCGCGCTTGCTGCCGAAAGCTTGGTAAAGGCTCCCGCGTTTGAGCCCGGTTGCGCCAACGAGGTCATCGATTGAGGTGGCATCGTATCCGTGTGTGCAGAAAACCTTGCGACACTGTTCGAGTACTTTGTGCTCATCAAAACTTCTTGGTCTTGCCATACTTGGCACTATACCAGTTTTTGAATGATTAGTCAAAAACTAAAAGCCGCGTTTTGATCTAGAGAGTACAGGGATCCACGTGCGATAGGCCTTTTGTTCATAGTGCCGAAGGCGTCATTGAGACGGCATTTGCTTGGTGGTTGGAACTTTTGAGGGGTCTTGTTTTTCCTGCGAGAAATGTTCCAACAGTCGAACTTGTTTATGACGCAATTACTGAGGCAAATCGCATGGGACGAGCAATAATTTATGAAAATCCTCACACTTTGATAATCTTTATTCGAATAGAAATTATTCGAAGTTGAGTTATCTATAGTAAGAGGAAGTTATGACTAGAAAAAGAGGGGCCATCTGTACGTTGGCAACGCTGTGTATTGCGTTGTTGGCGGCCATAGTTTGCCCGCAACCCGCTTTTGCGAATGATTTTTCGCAGATATCGGTGCCAGCCGGAACCCAGAATGTGTGGGTGGATGTTGAAACTCCATCAGCATCCTCGACGACTTTCAAAGGCACTATGAACAACAATGGCAACAAGACGGATTTGAAATTCAAGCCATCGCCCAGCGGCCTGACGGCCATAGCGCCGGCGCAAGAGGGCAAGGCTTCGTTCGTCCTGTCTGCGAATAAGCCGACGAACGCATTGTTCGCGTTTACTTTCGTAGATGGCAGTGGTGCCGTTCTCTATGAATTCTCCGGTCGCATCGGTGTCACCGAAAAGCCGCAGACCATCAATGTCGGCCTGATCGCGCAAGCCGACAAGACCGCGCAGACCGGCAAGAATACACAAACCGGCCAGGTTGCCAAGAAAGACCCGATCGCCCAAACCGGTTCCGAGGTTTTGCCGGTCGTTGCGATGGCCTTCGGAGCGCTCGCTGTCGGCGCAGTTCTGGTTTATGCAAGGAAGAAGGTGGCACGATGAAAGGCATTCTGCATTCATCTTCCAGACTTAAGAAAGCAGTCGCACTGAGTGTCGCTTCCGCCCTTGCATTGACAATGGGCATGACGGGAGCTACCAGTGCCAACGCGTCAGGACTTACTCCTGTCAACAAAGCCGAATACTCGTCGAAAAAGTACGTCCCTGCCGTAGAGTCTTCAATCGGCGTGGGTTCTGTTCCGACGAACAGCGATGATGGCGTCGCGTTGCCGGGCATGAACGGATATGATTCGGCGCTTCTGCGTCTGAGCGTGTTCGCTCCGGCTCAGGATACGACGATAACCGTTGCAGGCAGTGCGGCGCTCATCGCGTCCGCCGGCCAGGATGCGTCGACCACGGTTCTTGCCCCGATTTCCGGCGGCAAGGCTGCCATTTCGGCCTCGGCCAATGCCAACATTCGCGTCGAGGTTCTCGCTTCGTTCAAGAATTCCGACAATACCCCTGGTCTCACCAGGGCGCTTTCGACGCTCAAGACTCGTGCCACCGCCGCATTGGGCGCCGAGCAGACGGTCGCGGTCACTGGCTTGGGTGGCGTGCCCAGTGTTGACGTGCGTGCCGTCTATGTCACCGCGGATATCACCTTGCAGCAGGCCGGAACCGTCACGATTGCCGGCCAGCAGTTCGCGTTGCCGCAAGGCCGTACGGCGGTCTCCACGCTTGTCGTGCCGGATGTCGAAAAGGGCGAGATCCATATCTCGTCGACGACCCCGGGCACTATCGGGCTTTCGCTGCGTGGCTGGGTCTCCGGCTCCGCCGCCAATAGAGAGCATGCCAACGTCGAGGGCAGTTATGTGCCGGTTTCCGGTGCAAATTGGTCCAAGAGCACGGCTTCGCCGGATGCCCAGGGCAAAGTCAACGTTCCTGGCAACAAGGACCGTGCGCTGTCGCTGGCTTTGGTCAGCGCCGGTAAGCAGACGGCGAATACCGCCCGTACCTTCGTCGACGTGGGCGAAAACCTCAACGGCCGTGCCCATGGTGTTGTTGTCGATGGACAAAAAGGTGCGGTGCCTCAGGTCGAAGTGGTCGAATCCTCGGCCACCCAAGCTCCGGTGAGTGTGCGCGGCGATGCGGTGAATGTCAACGTCCTGCCTTTGGGCGACGTTCTCGGTGCGCCCAGCACGGCCAGGAGCTCGGTCGATCTGGCCATCACGTCTCCCGGCGAGGGAGCCAATGTGGATTTGGCGAAGACCGGCATGGTCACTCTGAAGGGTACGGTCAAGTCCGGTTCGGCCATCGATCGCGTCGAAGTGTATGGCAACTCGGTCAAGATCGGCACTGCCGATGTGCAGTACACGGCCACCGGTGCGAAGTGGACGATGCGTGTCGCCTCGCCTCGCAGCCAGCAGGTGACGTACAAGGCCGTCGGCATCTCACGTGATCAGGGACAGGCCGAATCCAAGGTCGGTGTCCGTGTCACTCTGCCGGATGCCCAAAAGACGTTGGTCACTCCCGATACGGTGGTGATCAATCCCGATGATGGCGTCAACACGATTCTGAAGGTCAACAGCGACAACATTGTCTTTGCCAACAAGCCGAGTTTCGATGTCGGTAAGGTCATCGTTTCCGGTGTCGGCACCAATGTTCCCGAAGGCTTCATCAGGCGTGTCCTGACCGTCGAGCGCAGCGATCACGGGTGGATCGTCTTCACCACGTCGGCCGCGATGACTGATGTCTTCGAGCAGGTACATATCGATCATAATCAGACCGCTATGGGCTCCGACGCCAGCGCGACGGAAACACCGAACTCCAATTCTGACATCGTGGTCAAGCCAGGTGACAAGCAACGGGTCAACATGGTGTCTGCCGGCCAGCTGAGTAGATCCGGTTCATCACAAAAACCTGCTCCACGGTTTGATGCCGATGCGAGCGCCGGAGTGGAAGCGTCGTTCAATATGAGCTTCCCGGGTCCGAACGTGAGCAACAACGACGATCCGGATGCCAAAAAGCCGACGGATTACGCCAAGCAGCATCACGGCGACAGCAAGGCGAAGAAAGCGGCCCAAGCCAGCAGTGGCATCGCCCTTTCGGCCAAGGAAGCCGTTACGCTCGGCGTGCATTTCACGCTCGATGTCGACGTGGCCTTTGATTGGGCGCCGAAGGTGGAACTCAAGAAGTTCAGAACCTCCATCACCGGTGATCAGAAAACCAATGCCTCCCTGTCGGCATTCGGCAAGGCTTCGGCAAGCTATAGCAATGACGATGTCGCGCACCTGCACCTTTCCACCATCAGCTTCTCGGTCGGCCCTGTGCCGGTCGTGATTGTGCCGGAAGCCTCGCTCGGTTTCGCGGCGAAGGTCAACGGTTCGGCGAAGGTCGAGTATTCGTACGCCCAGGAACGTTCGTTCGAAAAGGGTGCGGAATTCTCCGACGGCAACTGGAAGATGATCGACGAAAACCATGATTCGGCAAGCAAGAACACCCCTTGTGGTCCTAACGGATACGAGACCTCGTTGTCCGGTAGCGTCGACGCCGAAGCGGGCCCGACCGTGCACGCCGCGCTGAAGATCTATGACGTGGTCGGCCCTGAAATCAATGCGGGAATAAAGGCCACGGCCAATGCCAACTATGATGGCAACGCCAGTTCTGCCGGGCATGTCGCCGTCAAGTGGAAGTTCATCGTGAAGGTGATAGGCAACGGCGAGGTCAAGGCGAAGTTCACCGTTCCCGTCATCGACAAGACCCTCTTCGATAAGACCTTGGCTTCCGGTGACGTCGAAACGACGGTCATCGACAGCGAGCTCGACGTCGATCATACCTGCCCGGCTGATAGCGGGACCGGCGGCACCTCCGACACGAGCAACGAAACCTACGATCTCACCGGCAAAGTCAGTGATGCGACGAACGGTAACGCCATTCCCGATGCCACCATCGTCGTCACCGGCAACGGTATCTCGAAGACCACGACCTCCAACGATCGTGGTGAGTTCGCCATGGGCCTGCCTGCTGGCGAGTACGATGTGAAAGTCACCCATCCCGGTTACATCGATTGGACAACGCATATCAATATGACTTCGAATCTTGATTTGAATGTTGTCAGCTCGCTGTCCACACCGACGTCCTCGATAGGCGAGTATCGCGCGGTGCTCACGTGGGGCGAAAAGCCCGCGGATGAGGATTCCCACCTCATCGGCAACACGCCGAATGCTCACTATCACGTCTATTACCGCAACAAGAACGCCTATGACAACAGCAGTAGGCGTGTCGCGTGGCTGGATCGTGACGACGTAACAAGCTATGGTCCCGAAACGGTCACTTTCGACGTGGACGCCAACGGTACGTACAGCTATTATGTGCACAACTACAGCCGTACCAATCACTACACCGGCGATAAGTTAAGTACTTCCGGCGCTCAGGTGGATCTGTATCGTGGCAATGAGCAGGTCGGTCATTATGTCATTCCGACGGATTGGGGGAATGAAGATGACTGGTACGTGTTCTCCATTCAGAACGGGCAGGTAACCGGTTATATTCCGCAGGCCATGTCGCAGGGGCTTACGCCTCCGTCGTCCGGCTCGGACAAGAAGTAAGCTTCTTGCTTCGGTCGTCTGATTTTCTTGCTTGCCTAGTGGCTGAGCAAGGCAGATAGATCAGGCTGATTTTGTGGAGTGCGATCTGCATTGATATGCGGGTCGCACTCCATTTTTTAATATCATCGGTTATTATTTGGCTGGTATCGTGAGTTATAGAGAAACTGGCCCGAAACTAGATTCCCCACGTTGACCACACTGTCTCGTTCGCGTTTTCATAGACTTGTTCAAGCGCGATTTGGGCGGCATCTTTTGTCGTTTTGTTCGGGGCTTGTTGCTTCAGACGGTTCAGTGGGTCGATGGCAGACGAGGGGAGTTTTGCCAGATAACCTGTGTCAACCTCTTCGATGCTGCCGTTGAGATAGCCGTCCACATCGACGTTGGCGATGATGGCGTCGGGCTGGATGAAGGCGAAAACAAGCCAAAGCGCGAGAGTGCCGAAAAAAGCGATACGGAACCATTCAAAACGCGGTCGCAGCAGTTTCACCACGGTTACCACAAGCAGAAAAGCGATTGCCACCATGCCCCAGTAGGTAAGGATGCGCAGGCGCGTGAGGCCGTATTTGTGTACGTAAAGGTTCATGCGCCAAGCTGCGGAAACCAGCATCACTGCCGTCGAAGCGACGAGCACGAGTTCCAGCGTAAGCAGGGATATCGCGCGTTTCTGGTTTTTGCGGAAATAGGTGCAGGCCATCACGATGACAAGATTGATGGCTGTGACTCCGACAAGTTGGAAGAATCCTGCACGGGCATAGGCGGCGTAGCCGCCGAACCGTTTGAGCGTGTCGATCCCACCGAAAAGATACGAGGACTGAATGGCCACGAACACCAGATAGACCGCGTCGAGCATGGCGAGCATCGTGTTGAGCATCGAGGTGGAGACGGAGTGCTGGGTTGCATTCTCGCTATTAGCGGTCTTTTGGCGTGGGTGGCGCAAGGCGAAGAGCAGCGAGAAGGTGATTGGGATAACCATAATGAAACGAACGATGTCGAAAGCTCGAGGTCCGAGATCGATATGGAGAAAGTTTGCCAAAAGACGATTGACGAGCCATTCGAAGTTTTCGTCAGCGGAGGAAAGTGCGGGAATCACCACGAACAGCACCGCGACCGCGCACATCGCGCCGATTGCAATGCTGCCTACCGTCCGGCCGCGTCCGTGCATCCACGATGAAGCGACCCGACCCAAAACCGACCAGTGACGGAACTGCTCGACGAAGAAGGTGCCGAGGCCGTGCAAGATTCCACGAAAGCGGAACAATTCGTTGTCGTCCGCGCCGCTTAACAACAGAAACGTGAGCGGCAGCGCGATGGCGAGAGCGCAGGCATTGATGAGCCTGATCCAAGCGGCTTGGGAGAATGCGGGAACAAGCATGAGCGCAATCGTGCAGAACAGCAGAGCATATGAGGATTTCGGCATCTGCAGTTTCAGCCGTTTCGCTCCTTTGAGGACGTTTGTCTTTTTCGCCGCCTGCGTTCCTTGCTTTCGCCTCAACCACCAGGCGCAGCCAAGGAAGGCGAGCAGGCAGACGCTGAGTGCCGCGCCGCCGGTTAACGCGAAATATCCCGAAAACAGGACGGGTGAGACGCATACACACCAAAGCAGTGAAAGCCCCAATGCGCACAGCAGCGAGACTTTGTCGGCTTTGGTAAGCGGCGCAAGCGGAGCCTTGGCGGTTGCGGTCGTTGTGCCGGATCCCTGTGCTGCGGTGTTGGTTGGATTCATCGCTTGAGCTATTGACGGTTGCACTGCGGAGTTGGCGGAATAAGGGTTGGCATTAGGGCCGGTAATGTAAGGATTCGCGTTTGGGCCGGTCAGATATGGGTTCGAGTTGGGGCCGGTGGCTGGTTTGCTTGCGCTGTTCGGCTTGTTGGTTGTCTGGTTTGCCAGATTCGCGGAATTGACGGGTGCGGCGTTTTTGGCGGATTCAGGCTGATTTTGGGTAGAGTTGTCCTTATCCATGACTGACTTCCTTTTGAAATCGTGTGGTTATGGTTGTTGTGGAATCACTGCTTCGTGACGAAAAATATGGAAGGTTTGACTATTCCTCCGCTTCATAATGCAAAAGGTCAGCGGGTTGGCAATCCAGTTCGTGGCAGATGGCGGCCAAAGTCGTAAACCGCACCGCACGCGCCTTTCCGGTTTTGAGAATGGAAAGATTTGCCACCGTCACTCCTACGCGCTGGGAGAGTTCGGTGAGCGTCATACGTCGGTCGGCGAGGATGTCGTCCAGGGTTACCGTGATATGTCCCATGTCAGATCACCAGATCGTTTTCGTTTTTCAGCTCCGTCGCGGTGGCGGTCAGCGAGGCAAGAGCGGCGGACACCACCGCGAGCACAAGGCAGAAGAGAAACGCCATGCCCAGCCCGAGAATGACGAGCCGACGGCTGTTGGAGACGGCGACGAGGGAGACGATGAGCTCGACCAGCCACACCGTCGCGGAGATGGTGAAGGCCATGGCGATTATCCGTATCCGGCGGACGTTGGTGGACGTGAAGGTTTCTTCATGTCCGATTGCCGAGAACAGTTTCCACGCGCATACGGCTACCACGGCCAAAGGTAACATCCCGATGGCGGTGAGAACGGCCGATCCCTGCTTGAGCTCATCGACCTTTTCCGCGGCTGGGATCACGATGATTGTCAGCGCCAGACACGCGGCGACTACGCAGGCGTCGGTGACTTCAAGCAGGATGGCAAGTGTGTGGTGCGACATGTGTGCACTGTGCCCGCTTTTGCTGTTTCCGGATTTTTGCGGCAGAGTCCGGGCGTTCGGGGTTTCTTTGGGTTGTTCGGATCCCATATGGTCTCCTTGACTGGCTGATTTCTTCCTGATTCCATATCATAATCTTTTCATATTGTTTTTCGATAAAAGGCATATCGTTTTTCAATAAAGACACATTTGAATACAAAGCCACGAAATTGCCGATCCGAAGGAGGCGTTTCTCAACGATGGGTATGAAATGAGGCAAGAATAAAAATAAGGATATAGAAAAAGGGAACCTACTATCTCGCGTTAGGTGAGAAGGAGATTCCCTTTTCAGGAGCATTTTCTATTGACTAGTTGATATTGATGTTCACTTGATATCGTCGAGATTCAGCCCGAGCGCCTCGGCGACACGGGTGCCGTAATCCGGGTCGGCCTGATAGAACTGCTTGGTCTCGAGAATCTTGATTTCCTCGGCGTGTTCGCCTTCGACCTGACCCAGGTTGGAGGCGATGGTGGCGACCAGACGCTGCTTCTCTTCCTCGCTCAGCACGTTGTAGAGCGCACCGGCGGCACCGAAGTTGTCGGGCTCGTAGGCAGCATAGTTGCCGGTCTTGCCTTCGAGCTGGTCGCCGTGGTTGCGAGCGGAGGTGTCCTCTCTCGGGCCGTCGAAGCTGTTTGGCTCGTAGTCGACCGCGCCGTCCTGCGCATTGTTGGACATGAAACCGTCACGCTCGTAGTTGTGAACCTCGCCCAAGGGGCGGTTGACCTTGAGCTGCTCGTAGTTGGCGCCGAGGCGGTAGCGCGCGGCGTCCTTGTAGGCGAAGAGACGGCCCTGCAGCATCTTGTCGGGGGAGGGCTCGATGCCCGGCACGAAGTTGGCCGGCGCGAACGCGGACTCCTCGACGTCCTCGAAGTAGTTGTCGGGGTTGCGGTTCAGGGTGAACTCGCCGATCTCGATGAGCGGGTAGTCCTTGTGGGAGACGACCTTGGTGATGTCGAAGATGTCGTGCTTGTAGTTGAGACCCTCTTCGTAAGGCAGAATCTGCACGCAGACCTTCCATGACGGGTAGTTCTTGGACTCGATGGCGTCGAAGAGCTCGTGCAGCAGGTAGTCGGTGTCCTCGCTGGCGGCCTTGGCGGCGGTCTCCTCGCTCATGTTGACCACGCCCTGCTCGCTCATGAAGTGGTACTTGACCCAGAAGGCGGTGCCATCGGCGGTGACCCACTTGAAGGTGTGGCTGCCATAGCCGTTCATGGTGCGGTAGCTGGCCGGGTTGCCGCGGTCGCCCATCAGGTAGGTGACCTGGTGCACGGTCTCGGGGGAGTGCGCCCAGAAGTCCCACTGGCGGGTCGCGTTGCGCAGGTGGGTGCGCGGGTCGCGTTTCTGGGAGTGGATGAAGTCGGGGAACTTCAGCGGGTCTTGGATGAAGAAGGTCGGCGTGTTGTTGCCGACGATGTCGTAGTTGCCCTGCTGGGTATAGAAGCGCAGCGCGAAGCCGCGCACGTCACGTAGGGTGTCGGGGTAGCCGAGCTCGCCGGCCACCTGGGAGAAGCGCAGGAAGATCGGGGTTTCCTTGCCCTCGCCGTTGAAGACGTCGGCTTTCGTGTATTCGCTCATGTCCTTCGTCAGCTTGAAGGTGCCGTAGGCGCCTGCGCCCTTGGCGTGCACCACGCGCTCTGGGATGCGCTCGCGGTTGAAGTGCGCGAGCTTCTCGACCAGCTGGTAGTCCTGCAGCAGCACAGGTCCACGCACGCCGGCTGTCTGCGAATGGGTGTTGTCGGCCCAGGGCTGGCCGGATGCGTTGTTGAGATTGGCAGTCAATGAAACTCCTTCTGTGTAAGTGTGTAAAAGAAGATAGCAATGCGGCCTTTGTCGCACAAGGGTTTTGTGATGTTTCTAACGCCGGGTTTTTCTGAACGCAGAGCTCGGTTATGTCGATTTTGCGGCTTGGCTAGACTGGGCGTATGCATCTTCTCTTACCGCCGTCCGAAGGCAAGTCCGCACCGAGCAAAGGGCCGGCGTTTGATTTGGATGAACTCTCATTTCCGGAATTCAACGATGCCAGAGAAACGGTTTTGTCGACGTTGATTGAAGTGTCGAATCGTGAGGATGCGGCGAAAATCCTGAAAGTAGGAGCAAAAGGCGCGCAAGAGATCGTTGCCCAGCGCGACATTCTTTCCGCACCCTGTGCACCGGCCCGTGAGGTCTATACAGGCGTGCTGTATGAAGCGGCGCAGTTGCGCAAAGATGATGACGTGTTGATTTTCTCAGGCCTGTTCGGTGTGACCAAAGGTGAGGATTTGATACCTGCCTATCGCCTTTCGATGAACGTATCGCTTCCCGGCATCGGCCCGCTGAAATCGTTCTGGCGCAAGCAATTTGCGGGCTGGAGCCCCAATAGTGACTTTACCGGAGATTCAAAGATTTCCTGCCAAACAAAAAATAATAATATGGTCGGAGATACGAAAGTCCAAGAATCGTCGGTACCCGGCTTCGTACGCGACGCTGACGTCACGGTCGACTTGCGTTCCGAACTTTATCGTGTCACCAAGCCGGCTTTGTCAAACGATAATGGCGCGTGGTGGGACGTTCGTATCGCCAATTCCCAAAACAAAACCATCTCCCACATGGCCAAGCACTACCGAGGTCTGCTCACTCGGGCCCTGCTTGATGCTCCGAACGGATCTGTAGACGAGACCGCCCGCACCCTTGGCACAGTCAGCATCGAGAGTATCGGCAATATTCGCCATCTGACGTTGGTGCCTGCTGGCCTCTGAAACGCGGTTTGTGCTGTGTCTTGCTTGGTGCGACCGGGCATTTATCGGAGAAATCGGCGAAATATGTTTGCAATGACATTTGTCAGCAGGGAACGGTTGCTGTCTGCTTAAGGTGCATCGATAGACGGATTTTTGGGAGATATTATAAAAATTAAGAAATTTGTCATCTTTGATAACGATGTTGTGTAAGATGTGGAGATGCTATTGCCGCCGTTTATGAGGCTAAGGCATGCCGCTGTTTACAATCGAAAAGAAGAAAAAATATGGCTAATGATGACAATATGAACGACGACGAATTGAGGTCGCAGCAAGATTCGGAACGTTCGACTTCCAATGATGGGATGAATCAGCAGGCTCCGCAAGGTTCCGGAATGAATCCCGTTTCCAGCGGGGCTGCTGCGGGTGCAGCAAATCCTGTTTCAGACGCAGCAGCCTCAACTTCCAATGTCAATCCTGCTGTAGGCGCTGCTCCGACGCCGAACGGTCAGCCTATGCAGCCGCCGCAGCCGAGCAACGGGCAGAACGCCAACTTCGTCCAGCAGGGGGCCGGTTCCTATGCCGGACAGCCCGGAGCGACGAACCCGAACCAGCCCATGCCACAGTATCCGCAGTCGGGCCCGTACGCTCAGAACGCTCCCATGCAGGGCCAGCCACAAGCCGGGCAATATCCGGCCCAGCCGGCTGCCGGTCAGTATCAAGCTCAGCAAATGCCCAACAACGGTAATGTTCCTTTTTCAAATAGCGCTTTCCCTGCTCCTTCCCAAACGCAGCAGAATTGGCAGCAGGGAGCTCAGAACCCTGGTGCCCCTGGAGCCGTGAACGGTATGGCCATGCCGAACGGTGTGAACGGTGCTCCTGGTGCCGTGCCCAAGAAAAGCAACAAAGCGGTTATCGCCATCGTCACCGCAGTCGTCGTTATTGTGGTTGTCGTAGCCGTTGTCCTCGGTTTGGACGTCGCCGGGGTAATCGGTGGCCCGAAGGAGAAGGATTACAAGGCAGCCCAGGACGAGATCGCCATCATGGATCATAATCTGACAGCGATGACCACCGATTTCGTCACCAATTCTCTTGAAGCCAGTACGGATGGGATGAAGGACGCGGGCACCACCCAGTTCAATGCCGACAAGAAGAAATTCGAACAGGCCAATGCCGATTTCAAGAACCTGAAGGTCATGAAAGACGAGAAGGTCAAGAGCGCGTATGATGTCTATGCTCCCAAAGCCGCAGGGTTCGACTCGTATATGGACGACCTGTTCAAGGGAATGAAGAGCCTTTCGGACATCAAGCAGTCCTGCACCAACCCGACGGGTGGCAGCACGGTCGGCAACGATTTCTACCACCAGTACGACACGTTCTTCTCTCAGTGCTCGGCCAAGATCCAGTCGGAGGGCAAGATCTCCAACAAGCCGGTCGCTAATTTCGTGCAGAGCCTGCAGGATTACCTGAACAAGAAGAACGCCATTTTGAAGCAGATGGAGGCCATGGGCGACCCGAACGCAATGAAGTCGAACAGCCAGATCGACCAGCTCAATGCATTGGTCGACCAGTTCAACAATATTCCGACTCCCACGGATGATGCCGCGACCTTCCAGCAAGCGGTGACGAAAGATGTTTCGAAGACCGATCCGACCAGGAGCTTGAAAAACCTCCAAACTGTTGTCAACGATGGTGCGAGGGCCAAGAAGGGTTCTCTGCTCTAGCGTAAAGGGATGGATTTCGTCCTTGACGTTCACGTTGTGTAAACGTCGGCGTGGATGTGAATGCCATCTTTCTGTAATGCAATATCAGATGCCGGCAGTTATCCGATTTTGACCATTAGCTAAGGTCGGATAACGGTCGGCATCTCGCTAAACGAGCCGGCTCAAGTTTTAGAACATATTTGCCTCGCGATTATCGGACTCGTGCGCATGTCGTCGTTCCGTTTCATAATTAAACGGAAATCATCGTGCTGAACGGTTTCAATCAACGTTGATAGCCGATTTCGCGTACGATAGTCGCAATCAAAGGATGAGCAATGGCAGATCAGAAAATAGACAAGAAGCAATTGATTGAAAAGGCGTTTGATGTTCAGCAGCGCGCTTACACCCCGTATTCGCATTTCAGGGTGGGTGCCGCGTTGCTTTGCGCGGACGGGAAGATCTACCAGGGGTGCAACATCGAGAACGCCGGCCTGACCGCCACGAATTGCGCGGAACGAACGGCGTTCTTCAAGGCGATTTCCGAGGGTGAGAGGAAGTTCACCGCCATCGCGATCGTCGGCAATCCGGAAGGTGTGGAAGCCACGGAGCGCACCTATTGCTCACCTTGCGGCGTGTGCAGGCAGGTGATGGCGGAATTCTGTGATTTGAAAACGTTCGACATCATCATGGCGAAGAGCGCAGACGACTACATCGAGAATACGCTGGACGAGGTTCTGCCGCTTGCCTTCACTGGTGCCAATCTGGACTAGTCTATATCGCTTTTGAACTAGTGCCTCTGTGGTATGCACTGGTTTTTCTTTGTCCCCGTTTGCGAACAATATGCGTTCGCAGGCGGGGATTATGTGTTTCGGCAACGTTTATTGTCGTTGTGATGTTGGATTCGCTGGGTATATTATGTTTGGGTAGGAGAGATTTGCTTTTATGATAATTTACGAGAAGAGACGGCAGGCTGTCGAAATCCGGGGAAGGCTTGAATATGGCAAAAAACGATGCTCAGAAACCGTTTGATCAAGCGGAACAACTTCCATTCGATCACAACGATTACATCGATCAGGTTGCTGATGCCGAACCATGGCAGGACGTCAACTCAGGCGTCTCACCTTCCAGCAGAACCGCCGAGTCTCGATACCGTACGCAACAGGCCAAGACTGGCGAAGTAGCCGCCGATTCGGCTGCACAACCTTTCTCGGGTCAGGACTACATCGTCAAGGCGGAACCACGGAACCGTCATTCGGCCAGCGCGAAAAGTGATACGAAAAGCGGGCACGGTTTCGCTCTGGTTCTCGGCGTGCTTCTGGTGATTGTCGTCATCATAGCGCAAAGCTTCAGCCACCGAGGTGATGATGGCCATGCAAAACTCTCGCCTTTCGATAAAACCAAAATAGCTATTCAAGACGATCATGTTCATATCACCGACAATCTGTCGAGCCTGACCCTGAACGATAAGGTAAGTGATGAGGACATCAACAAGCTCAAGTCGCTCGTCGCCAAAACCGACAGGGACAATGCGAAGTTCGCGGCCTTTGATTCCATGAAAAGCCCCGAGGTGAAGATTCAGCTTGAACGCTATGCCAAGATCACCGATGCCGAAAAGGCGATTGTGAACGGCTATATCGATAACGCGAAGACCGTTTCGTCGGCTAACAAAGCCTGTACTTTCTGGGATTACGTGGAGGACGAACAATCGAATATCGACCATTACCGAACCCAGATGGCCACGTGCAGAGCCAAGATGAAACCGCTTGCGGCGTCGAGCGATCCGGCGACGAAAACGTTCGTCGGCTCCGTCAGTGCTGTGTTGGACACCAGTGAACAGGCCGTCAACAAGATTGCCGCCATCGGCACCGACAAAGAATATGACAAAGCGACCTTGAAGCAGGTCCAGAAGCTCAACAAAAGCATCGACGTTTCAGACAAGATGTTGGATTATTTCTCGGATTACGGCAAGAACTTGACCAAGGAATGCGAGGCGCTGCATGTGGACTGGGCCTTTGACCGTTCCTATCTGACGGCTGAGACGGTCAACGATGCGAAGGATGAGGCCGACAATGCGAAGGAGGCATTCGTTTCGGCGTATGGAAAGTCCCTTGGCACTAAAGACCAGAAGCAAGTCGGCGACGCCTTGAGCAAGGTCGTCAGAGGATGGTATTACATGGTCGGCGTTGCCATGAACTGCAATTCCAGCGGTTTCGGCAATTTGGAAAGCGATGATATCGACGATATCAACAATGCCGTCAACTTGGCCGACCAAGCCAATCAACAGTTCGTCAATCTGCTCCCCACCTACAATGAAGAAGACAACAAGTGGATCAACGATTATCTGAAGGCCTATAAGAAAGACAAGGTGCAGATCCAGCAATATTCGAAGACGCTGCTCGCGGTTTCCGATGCCAGTGTCGTATGCGTCAAAGTCCCCCTGCCCGACAACTATGACCCGACATATTCGGCTTATACCAATGGCATCACCACGTGCAAAACTACGTTGAAGCCGCTTAAAGACAGCAATAAAGACGACAAATACATGCAGAAATTGGTTGCCGATTTGAATGCCAATTTCAATGCCAATCTACGTATCATAGACAAAATGAAAGCTTTGGGATCTCCTGATGAGGCAATGGCCAAGCACAAAGGCGAATATGATAAGTTGAACCATCAGCTGATGTACGACCAAGAAGGCAAGCGCGACAGGATATTCCACACTTACAAACAGCACTTCGACGATTTGCGCGAGAACTCCCATGCGACACTGGCCCTCTGGAGATTCGAACAGGGTGAAAAGCAGAAATGACGCGGCTGGTGCGGCTGGTGCTGTTCTGCACTGCTGGTGTCGGTCGACGCTGTCGGCGTCATCCGGTGCGTTAGGTGTGTAGGGGAGTTCCACTAAAATTTTCACTATGACAAGCGTTGAAACCTCTGATTTCCCGGATCCATGGCCTGCACCGACGGCCGAACAGCCATTGGACGCCACCGTCGTCATTCCCGGTAGCAAATCGCTCTCCAATCGTTATCTGATTCTGGCGGCGCTGGGCAGCCGGCCCGTCACGATCGAGGGCATGCTGCGTTCGCGTGACACCGAGTTGATGGCCGGTGCCTTGCGGACGCTTGGGGTTGGTGTCGAATTCGATAAGACAGAAGAGACTCGTGTGACGGTCACTCCGCCTACGAACGGCCGATTCGCTGGCAATGTCACCGTTTTCTGCGGGCTTGCCGGAACGGTGATGCGTTTTGTTCCTGGTCTGGCGCTGTTCGCCGACGGTCCGGTGCGTTTTGATGGCGACAAACAGGCCTATGCACGGCCGATGCATCCGCTGCTCGACGGGCTTGGGCAGTTGGGAGCGTATGTCGAATACGAAGGGAAGCCCGGTTTTCTTCCGTTCACCATTACGCCGCCGGAAGCGTGGGAAAGCGATGAAAACGAGCAGGATTATGTGGATTCGAGCTCCTCTTCTGGTGCTGCTGGTTTTTCAGTTTCACAGCTTTCATCCGTGGCCATTGATTCGTCGTCATCGTCGCAATTCATTTCCAGTCTGCTGTTAATCGGCTCACGATTATCGCACGGCTTGGAGTTATGGCACACTGGAAGCAAGCTTCCCAGTATGCCGCATATTTGTATGACGATGGCCGATGTCAGCGGCGCTGGCGGGCAGGCCGAAATGCCTGAAATCGGCCACTGGCTTGAGCCTCACCGTTCGTTGCAACTGCCTGACGGGGTAGTGGTGGAACCGGATCTGTCGAATGCCGCCCCGTTCCTCGGAGCCGCGATGATTGCCGGTGGAACGGTGAGTGTGCCGAACTGGCCGACCACCACCACGCAGCCGGGTGGCTTGCTTCCCGATATTCTGCAGAAAATGGGTGCAAACGTCACCTTGGATGGCAGGCCGTTCGATGAGGTCATGGCAGACGTGCGCAACCCTCAAACGTTGGCTTCGGTACCCAGAAACGGAACGTTGACGGTCTCGATGGACGGCCCGATTCGCGGACTTGGCAAGGGATTCGATATGTCGGCGGCAGGAGAGATCGCCCCGAGCATCGCCGCGTTGGCGACATTGGCCGACAGTCCCAGCGAGCTTGTCGGCATCGGCCATCTTCGCGGTCATGAGACAAACCGCCTGGCAGCGCTCGTTACGGAAATCACCAGAATCGGCGCCAAAGCTGAGGAACTTCCGGACGGGCTGACCATCACGCCGGTGCCACATAATCAGTTGCACGGCGAAATCATGGAAACCTACGCCGACCACCGCATAGCCACGTTCGCCGCGATGATTGGCCTGGCGGTCCCCGGCATCCGCATCCGCAACATCGCCACCACTCGCAAGACCATTCCCGATTTTCCGGGTATGTGGCACAAGATGCTTGAAAGTTAGCGATACCATCCGCAGATAGATACGAAAAGGCCGGAACCGAATATTTCATTTGGTTCCGGCCTTTTCGTCTCATATGTTATTTTCGCAGGATTTCAGAATCTGGCGAAAACGAAACGAAGCGAAATCACTTCTGGAAGACGTTGCCGTAGCTATCCTTGCCTTCGGTCGCGATCTTGTCGGCCTTGTGGGCGATCGCCAGCTCCTCGTTGGTGGGGATGACGGCGATGATCACGGAGCTGTCGGGGGTGGAGATGATGCGCGGTTCCTTGGAACGGGCGTCGTTCTTCTCCTTGTCGAGCTTTACGCCGAACGGTGCGAGACGCTCGCAGACGCGGGCGCGCACGTTGTTGTCGTTCTCGCCGACGCCGGCGGTGAAGGTAATCACGTCCACGCCGCCCATTTGCGCGGTGTAGTTGCCGATGTAGCCGACGATGCGGTGGATGTAGACGTCCATGGCGAGGATGGCATCCTCGTTGCCTTCGCTGATGAGGCGATCGACCTCGCGCATGTCACCGTAGCCGGTCATGCCGGTCATGCCGGACTTCTTGTTGAAGAGCTCGTCGATTTCGTCCACGTTCATGTGGGCATTGCGGATGAGGTGGAAGACGGCGGCCGGGTCGATGTCACCGGTACGTCCGCCCATCATCAGACCCTCGAGCGGGGTCAGGCCCATGGAGGTGTCGATCGGACGACCGGAAATCTGCGCGGAGGCGGAAGCGCCGTTGCCGATGTGCAGCACGATCTGCTTGAGGCCTTCGGCAGGCTTGCCGACGACGCTCGGGACGACGCCGCCGATGTACTCGTGGCTGGTGCCGTGGGCGCCGTAGCGGCGAATCTTGTACTTCTCGGCGACTTCCTTGTTCAGCGCATAAGTGCTGGCTTCCTTCGGAAGCTGGAAGAAGAAGGAGGAGTCGAAGACGAAGATTTGCGGCACGTCGGGCAGCAGCTGTTCCATGACCTCGGCGCCGGTGGCTTCAGGGCCGTTGTGCAGCGGCGCGAGCACGGCCAGGTCCTTGACCTGCTGGATGGTCTTGGCGTTGACGAGCGCCGGCTGCGGGAAGACGGAACCGCCCTGCACCACGCGGTGGCCGACGGCGACGATGCCGGATTCCTGAAGGTCGGGACCGTATTCCTTGAAGAAGCCGAGAACGCGCTTCAGGCCGTCGGCGTGGGTCTTGATCGGCTCTTCGAGCTCGTGCTTCTCACCATTGTATTCATGCTTGTAATGGCCATCGATAGGTTCGCCGATCTTCTCCACGAGGCCGCTAGCAAGAGCTGACCCGTTTTCGAGATCCACCAGCTGGTATTTGATTGAGCTGGAACCGGAATTGATGACAAGGACGGTTTTCGCCATTGTGTGCATCCTCCATATAGATAAATTGACCCGTGGAAGTTACCACGGCTACCGCAACACCACTTTACTCACGTGTTCTTACAAAGCGTCCGTAAGGATTCCAGAGGTCGAAAGCTGTCGCAAAAAAGAACCTCTTGAAAGCCGTTCAATCGGATATATGCTTATAGAGAAATGTAATTCGTTGAAAACCCGCCAAAATCGCCATACAAATAAAAAGAAATTGCTTAACGTAAGGATTAATATCTAACTTTTTGTCCAATTTTCGTTTACTATAATTTACGTCACTTCGAAAAGGTGACGAATATGCCGGTGATATTCGCGATGTAGGCGGATGGCGTCTCCGGATGCATGGCCTTTGGGGGAAGGCTTGGGAATTTGCATATTCGGTTGGTCGATGTGCTCTTGGGGGAGGGCATGAATTCACACAAATAGCTGGGCATAGCGCCGTTTGGGAAGGCGCTAAAGCTTATGTGCCTCAATTGCTATCCATCCGTATTTATGCAAACAGCCCGGCTCGTTCCTATTCCAAATCGTCTGTCATCGGGGATACCGACCAAGCAACACACGCACTTGCTGTATTCGTCGTTGAACAGAGGGGGCTGAATCAACACAATTTGTTCAGTGACCAAAAGACAGGAATTGGCATGTCCCGTTTATTGCCAAGGCCGAATGCAAGGTGACCTTCGACCCTGACTTGAACAAGGCGTGGCCTACTAAGAAGGAAGAAAATGAATTTGAACAAAAGGATATGCAGCGTCATCGGCGTGGTACTTTCCGCGGCGACGATGCTGGCTTTGGGAATTGTGGGTGTCGGCTCCGCAACGGCGGAAACGACGGCTGTCAATCTGAGCACCACAACGAATAAATTCGGCACGATCACGGTCAAGAACGCAACCCCTGGCCATTCCTACGCTGTGGTGCAAGTAGGAAAGTACTCCCACGCGGCCACGGACGGCACGCAGCTTACCGGCATCTCTCTTGACTCGACCGGTGTCAGCACTGTAGATACTGCGGTCGGGACGGCTGCCCACGCGGCGGATAGCTCTGCGCCGAACACCGGCAATGTCATCAGCTGGGTCGGTACCCATTGGTTGGGATTCACCGATAGCAGCAACACGCATAATTCCGATGCGACTTCGAACGCATTCCCTTATACCGGCACGCTCCGTGATTTCGTCCAACAGCTTGACACGACAATCCATACGTCTCGTTACAACTTCAATCCGCCTGAGACCGCCTCCTCCTCATCACCCAACCCCACGGTCACGTTCTCGCATCTGTCGATCGGCATGTATTTGGTCGAGGATGTAACGGCTATGCCGCCCGTCGGAACACCCGGTCATTCGGATTCGATTCCGATGCTGGTCGGCACCACTATCGGTGAAAATAACACCCTTAACGGGACCAAGATCGGTGAGATCAACGACAAGACCGATACCGTCACTGTTGACAAGTCTCTGATTGGCGGCACTGCCGTCAATGGCCAGGAATTGAGTTATAAGATTACGACCAACGTGCCGCTTTGGACAAGATACGACAAGTATTACTTCGAGATTGTCGATATGCCTGGAGCCGGTCTCGAACTGGACATGAGCAGCGTTGCGATCACGATCGGCGGGGGTGGCGTCGGTACGGGGAAATACACCGTTACCGAGGATGAAACTGCGGGAATCAACGGAGGCAAGGACTTCCATATCCTCTTCACCAACAACAGCATTGAAGACTATACACCAGGACTGCAAATCGTGGTCACCTACAAGATGATGGTCAAGGATGCCAGCAAGTCGATGATCAACCAGGCCAAGATCGTGCATTCTGGCAGGAACACCGGCACTGACTGCGCCAGCGATCCCACGGCTAGCGGGTGCACGACGGAAACGCCGCTGACCGACGACAGCTCCAGCGAAGCCGTCAGCTACTCGGTCACCATCCGTGACTTTTTCAACGACGGTTCGACCAAAACGCCGACCAAAGGCGCGACGTTCAAGGTCTACGACGATACGGAGGATTCCGCTCACGCCCATGCTTTGACGTTCAAAACAGACACCGCGATTTCCGCCACCGAAGGCGAATACACCTATGACACCAGCACCAGCAGCACGGCTATCGTCGGCGCTGCAGCCTATGACACATTGAAGATCGATGGTCTCAAGGCCGACAAGTATTCGTTCGTCGAAGAGACCGCCCCGACCAATGTATTGCAGAGCGTCAAGCCGAGCTTCAAGGTTGAGATTACCGACGCCAACGTATCGGGCCACCCCAAAGACACCAAGTTCGTGTTCCATGCGGATATCTGGGATCTGGCCAGTGTCGATACCGAAAACGTTGTGGGGAGCGAGCCTCACAGCGTGGCTGATGGCGGCCAGGTGGAGTCCACCAACTTCAACGTGAGGATCGATAACGTGGATTCGCTCACCAACCTGCCGTTGACAGGTGGCATGGGTCTCCTGCTGCTACTTGTGCTGGGCCTTTTGTTCGGCAGCGCAGCCGTTGTGTTCACTGTGTTGCATCGTCGCAGCGTGCTCAACAGCAAGAGAATCTGACATCATGACTGTGCGATTGGCTGCTGCCGCTTTAAACATGCTTTCGGAAACCGGTTTGAATACTGGTCTAAACATGGTTTCAAGCAATGGCGGACAGTCAACCGTTCGGTCGGTGCAATGGCGATAAGGTTTGATTTCCGGTTCGTGAGAGCGAAGTAGATTTCTCAATGATGAGCCGGAATGGGTAATGGATCTTTCTTTTTGATTCCATGCGAGGCAACAATGAACGAGAGGAAAACCGAAGGGCCAAAGCAGACGGATCAGTCCGAGCTGCCGCTTGGGTTTCAGCCCTTTGAAGCCGCCGTGCGTTGTCCTCGCAACCGTTCGGCGGCCATCTATCGAGCTGTTCTCAGGGCCTTGCGCGATCTTTTCATACTGCTCACTGTGATTGTGTTCCTTTGGGCTCCGGCGGCCAGAATGATCAGGGCTAGGAATGAGAGCATCGCCTCTGTCGAGGCGGCTCGGGAAATGGCCCAATGGCGGCGTGGACACGTCGAAAAGGAATATCGCAGCGCCGTTCAATACAACCAACGTATAGTTGATTCCGGTCAGCACAAGCTGGGTGAAGCCATCGATCCGTTCATCGACGATCCCGACGAAGACACGATTTCCAAGCGCGACAAGGACTATCAGTCGATGCTGAAAACGACAAACGGGGTGATGGGTACCGTAAAGATTCCCAAGATTTCTCTGAAACTGCCGTTTTACCATGGCACCTCCAAGGCTATCCTGCAGGTCGGTATCGGCCATCTTTACGGCACGAGCCTTCCGGTGGGCGGCAAATCGACAAACAGTGTGCTCACCGGCCACCGCGGCATGGTGGACGCCGAACTGTTTACTCGACTCAATGAGCTCAAAAAGGGCGACATCATCTACATCGAGACGCTCAACCGCACAATGGGTTACCGTGTCAGCGACATCAATGTCGTCAATCCCACCGACGTACATCTTTACAAGGTGGTACCGGGGCAGGACCTGCTCACATTGATGACCTGTACGCCTTACGGCATCAACACGCAACGGTTGGTCATCACCGCCAAAAGAGGCAACCTTCCCAATAAGGTTCCTTACTATCGCGGTGATCAGGACGCCGTGCTCCTGGCGGGAATCACCGGGGTTACCGTTTTGCTGATCGGGTCGCTATGGGCGATGCACCGCAACTACAAGCTGCTCGTACCGCCTTCGTGGCACTACGACGGCTCGCCGGTGGCATGGTGGAGCATGTTCTCGCGCAGGACGGATACCCGTGCGCTCTTCAACAGAGGTCGATGTAAAACATAAGTCTGACAGGCGTATCGGCACTGACGGCAGTTCATGCTCGAAGGCGCGAAATGCGAAAGAGGGGTTGCAGGGAAACCTATTATTGGTTTCCCTGCAACCCCTTGTTTGTGCTTGGCTGCGTTTTCCTGTTCACGAATTTTTATACAGGATTTTCTGATTTTCATCTGTTCTAAGTTCAAAGACTTTCATATTTGTAACATTGGCTCTGCCGTGGGGTGTGTTCGAAATTTTATTTGTTTTTTCATGGTCATGAAAAAATACACACATTGCGTGAAAAAAATTGCTTATGTTTTTCCTTTAATGTCGAGTAAACCCTTAAATAAGGCGATAAGGAGGACAGCTTTCTTGTTGGGAATTTCTTTTGCCGGACTTTAAATTGGGAATGAGCTTGATAGCTGGCGGTTCCTTTCGGAATCGTCCCATTAGAGATTAAAAGAAGTTAGGCAAGGAGGCTGAATATGGAGAATAATTCAGAAGAGCGTAAGGATTTGGTATCGTTTGGAGATATCAATGCCGATTACACCCCGATTTTCCGGCGTGGTTTTTCCAAGCAGCGTTGCTATGAGATGAACCTTGGAGGCACGGCATCCAACGTTGCTGTGGCCGCTGCGAGACTTGGTGCGAATACCTCGTTCGTCGGCAAGGTCGGTGACGATTTCATGGGAAGGTTCCTGCGCAGGGAGCTGCAGAGCAACGGTGTGGATTGCAGTTCGTTGTTGACCGATTCCGATCTGTTCACTTCGCATGTGTTCGTCAGTCTTTTCAATGGTGAGCGCAGCTTCAGCTTCGCCGTCGACGGCAGTGCTTCACTCAATGTGAATATGGATGAATTGGATCTCGACAAGGTTCTCAATACCCGCATGCTGTATGTGGCTGGTGTGAGTTTCGTCGACGCTCCCTTGGGACGCACGGCGCATGTCCTGCTTTCCGAAGCCAAGAAGCGCAATATCCCCGTGGCCATCGACATGAACTATCGTCCGACCGTCCACAAGTCGCCTCAAAAACTGATCGACGCCTTGAATGAGGAAATGAGCAACATATCGATTCTCAAGGGTTCCGTTGAAGATTTCGATGTCGTGTTCGGCACCCGCGATTTGGAAGCCGTGTCCCGCCTGGTCAATCCCAAGGGTGTGCGTCTGTTGATCATGACGGAAGATGCCAGAGGCGCTTCCTGGGCATGGGATGGCGAGGAACACGGCATCAACGGATTCCGCACCAACCTTATCGACACCACCGGCGCAGGTGACTGCTTCATGGGTGCGTTCCTTTACACGCTCCTGCATCATTGCGATCTGTGCGACCTGAAGAAGGACGAGCTCAACGAGATGGTCCGTTTCGCCAACGCCGCCGCATCGCTGTGCGTGGAAGGATACGGCGCCGTCGAAGCGATGCCGTACCCGGCCGAGGTCGAGGAACGCAACGAGAGCCAGACGATCGACGAGAGGAGCGAGTGAGATGAAAAGCATAAAACAGATGCATTGGTGGACTTTGGTCACCGACCGTGAGCAGTGGACGCTGAAGCCTTATTCGTTGTTGCGCAGAATCCTTATCAATCTTGTCGGTGTTGTCATCGTCTCCATCGGCATCGGCGTCTGCAATGTCGGCTTCGTGGGCGTCGACCCGTATGCGGCGTTTTTGATGTCGCTTTCCCATCTTACGGGCATCGCCTACACGTGGATGGTGCCTCTGGTGAACACGATTCTGTTCATACTGATCGTGATTCCTTTCGACCGTTCGATCTTCGGCTTCGGCATGATCACCAATATGACGCTCGTCGGGTTCTTTACCGATACGTTCACCACGATCTACCATCACTTCTACAATCCGACGTTCTCTTGGTGGATTCTCGCGATCCATCTGGTTATCGGCCTGTTCTTCTTCTGTCTCGGCGTCTCTCTGCAGATTCGTCCGAACCTCGGCGCCTGCCCGTATGACGGCATCGCTCCGAGCCTGCACCGTCACTTCCCGAAGATTAGCTACCGCGTGTTCCGCACTTGCCAGGACATCATCACGATCATCATCGCCGGTATCCTGATCAAGTTCAACCTCGGCATCGGCATCCTCGGCGTCGGCACGATCATCATGGGCTTCTTCATCGGCACCAGTGTGGACTGGTTCAGCAAGCATGTCACCGAAAAGCTCCTTGGGGTCCGTGGTGAGAACAACGAGCCCATCAAGAAGGCCGCCCTCGCACAGTAAAGCTTCTTTACTTGCTATGGCTTTATCGGCCTAAAGAGGAGATAAAGCCATAGCGACATTGGTTATATGACGATTGAAAAGGAGGTCATCATGACCAGCACAATGATGAAAACCAAGGGCAAAATAGGTTTGCTTGCCCCTAAGCGCACGGAGATTCTCAACGACGAGATACGTTCAGTCAAACCGAGAATCGACGTCGAACGTGCCGGAATCGTTACCGAAAGCTATGAGAAGACCGTCGGATTGCCACAAGTGCTTCGCCGCGCATATGCGTTGAAGGATCTGCTGATGAAGAAGACGATTTTCATCGGCGATAACGAACTGATTGTAGGTAACCACGGTTCCACACTTCGTTCTGCACCCATCTATCCTGAATTCGGCAGCCTTTCGCGCGAAGAGCTCGAGAAGATGCCGGTTCGCCAGGTCGATACCCTACAGATTTCGCCCAAGGAAATCGATTATCTGGTCGATGACATCTTCCCGAAGTGGGAAGGCTATTCCACGAGCTCCTTGGCCCGTAACCTTTTGCCTTCGCAGATCACCGATATTCTAGACTCGCCGTACCGTCCCTTTGATCCTCTAAGCAGGGCTTCGTCTGGTTACGGACATTATCAGCCCAACATCAAGCGGATCATCAACGAAGGCTTCGAGGGTTCAGAGCGTCTTGCGGCCAAGAAACTCGCGGAGCTTGATCCGACGGATCTGGAATATTCCGACAAACGTGCGTTCTACATGGCTGTTCAGGTCGTTGTGGACGGCGTACGAGTCTTCCAGCAGCGCTTCTCGGACTTGGCGACTGGTATGGCCAACGAGACCGACGACCCGGAACGTGCCAAAGAGCTGAGACTCATCGCCAGCAACTGCGCTCAGGTGCCGTATCGTCCGGCGCGCAATTTCTTCGAGGCGGCGCAATCCTATTGGTTCACGCTGCTCATCGATTACTGCGCCCAGAACGGCGGCGCGATTTCCGGTGGGCGTTTCGATCAGTACATGTACCCCTTCTATGTCAAGGATCTCAAGGACGGAACCTTCACCAAGGACGAGATTTCGACCATCATCCAGGCGTTGTGGGTCAAGCACATGGACCTGATCAAGGCCAAGTCCTATTCGTCGGCACGCAACAACGGCGGCTTCGCCACCACCATCGGCATCACCCTCGGCGGTGTCGACAAGGATGGCAACGACGCAGTCAATGATTTGTCGTATCTGTGCCTGGATGCAGAAGAGGCCGTGTTTAATTCCGAGCCGAACGTAGGCATTCGAGTCAGCAAGAAGACCCCGGACGAGTTCGTGAACCGGGTTCTCCGGATTCTTGGCCATAAGGAGGGAGGCAAGGACCCGTTCTTCAACGATGAACGGATCATCCCTGCTCTGATGCGCGAACATGGCATGAGCCTCGAAGAGGCACGTGACTGGTCGTTGGTCGGCTGCGTGGAACCGACCGGCCAAGGTAACACCATGGCACGCACCAACAGCTGCTACTTCAACCTTGCCAAGTGCCTCGAACTGGCGATCAACGACGGCAAATGCCCGATATCCGGCCAGCAACTCGGACCCCATACTGGCCATTTCGCCGATATGAACACCTTCGACGACGTCAAGAAGGCCTACAGCGAGCAGGTCGACTACTTCGTTTCGCTGATGGTCTGCTCGCTTAACACGATGGCGACGCTTCATAAGCGCCAGACTCCGCACATCTATTCTTCGATTCTAATCGACGGATGCCTTGAATCCGGCCATGACTGCACTGATTGCGGTGCTCTCTACGATGCCACAGGCGTCAACGGCGTGGGTCTTTCGGATGTGGCGGATTCGCTGCTGGTCATGAAGCAGCTGGTATTCGACGAGTCGAAGATGAGCCGTGAGGAACTTGTCAAGTCTCTTGAGACCGACTTCTCCGACAAGGTGATCCAACAGCGTTGCCTAAACGTTCCGAAGTACGGCAACGACAACGACGAGGCCGATGAGATGGTCGCGTACGTGGCCAAGCAGTACTCCGATTCTGTGCGTCGTTTCAAGAGCCCGGGCGGCGGCCATTATATTCCCGGCCTGTTCTGCCTTTCCTCGAACACGCCGCTCGGCCGTCAAGTCGGTGCGCTTCCCAGTGGTCGTAAGGCTTTGACACCGTTGGCCGACGGTGGCATCTCGCCCAAGCAAGGTGAAGATGTCGAAGGGCCGACAGCCGAGATGAAGTCCGTGGCGAGCTGGGACCAGACGCAGGCGCTCAACGGCGTATGCCTTAACATCAAGTTCGTCCCGGCTCTGATTCGCAATGCGACGGATCGCCAGAAGGTCGTCGATCTGATTCGCGGTTACTTCGATATCGGCGGTGTCCATATCCAGCTCAACGTGTTGTCTTCCGAGACGCTCATCAACGCGCAGAAGCACCCTGAGAACTACCGTGGTTTGGTGGTTCGCGTGGCCGGATATTCGGCGTTCTTCGTGGAGTTGGATCGTGACATCCAAAACGAGATCATCTCGCGAACCGTCAATGAAAGCATCTGAGAGGTAAGAAATTGGCAACGGACCATCCGTCCATGGGACGAGTATTCAATATCCAGCGGTTCTCGATTCACGACGGACCGGGCATACGCACCGTGGTGTTCCTGAAGGGTTGCTCCTACTCGTGCACCTGGTGTGCCAACCCGGAAGGCATCAAGTCGTATCGTCAGGTGATGTTCTCGTCGAAGAAATGCATCGAATGCGGTCTTTGCGTTGAAGCGGCGCAGAACGGTGAAGTCGAGATGCAGAATGGAAAATTGGTGCTGCACCGTGAACGGATACGTCCGTCGCAACTCGAATGGGTAAAGGCGTGCCCTACAGGGGCTTTGAAGATCGTCGGCGATATGCAGAGCGCCGAGGAAGTCACCGAAAAGGTCTTGCGGGACATGCCTTTCTATCGCAGAAGCGGGCAGGGAGGTGTCACTTTTTCCGGAGGGGAGCCGTTGGTACAGGCCAGATTCGTCGATGAGACGGCAGGGCTGTGCAAAGAGCACGGTCTGCATACCGCGGTCGAAACGGCTGCCGGTGTGCCTTTGAAATCGATTGTCGAGGTAAGCGACAACATCGATCTGTTCATCTGCAGCCTGACCTCCACCGACCCGGAAACCTACCGGAAGTATATGGGACATTCCAACGAGACTTCATTGGCCAATATCCGTTGGATGGCCCGTTACGATCCGGAACGGCTCTGCGTGAGGTCCCCGCTGATACCGGGCGTCAACATGGAGAACGGTCAGGTCGAGGACATGATCGAATTCCTCACCGATGCCGGGGTGAAATACTACGATGTGCTGCCATTCCACCGTTTGGGCACTTCGAAATATACAGGACTGGGAAGGGCTTACGACTTTGCCAAGCTCGACCCGCCCAGTGATCAAAGCATGGAAGAAATTCGTGGCGAGATTCGTCGTCACGGTATGAGCACGGATTTTCCCAAAGGCCTGTCCGACGGGCACAAGGCGGAGATACGTCAAGATTTTTCAGTTACAAAAAGGAGTAAAAATGACTGAAGGAACAACACAACGCAAACCTGCGCAAGAGATGACGAAGGCGGAATTGGCCAGATATATCGACCATACGATTCTGCGTCCCGAAGCCACTGAAGACGAGATCAGGCAGATCACGCGCGACGGTGTCGACTTCGGGGTGGCATCGGTCTGCGTTAACCCTGCATCGCTTGATTTTGCGGCTCCTATTGTGGAGAACACGAGCACAGGTCTATCGGTCGTCTGCGATTTTCCCTTCGGGCAGGGGACTGCCGAAGACAAGACGCAATTGGCCAAGGAATATTGCCGTCATGAAGGTCTGACGGATCTGGATATGGTCATCAACTATGGCATGGTCCGTTCCGGGCATGCGGCCGAGGCTGGTGAGGAACTGCGTGGTGCCGTCGATGCCTGTCGGCAGGCCGGGGTGGTTTCCAAGGTCATCATCGAGACGGATGCGCTTTCCGACGAGCAGATTGTCGAAGCCACCGAAGCGGTGATTGCTTCCGGCGCCGATTTCGTCAAGACCTCCACTGGCTTTTATACCGGCGGCCCGACGGTAGGCGGTTCGGTCGAAGTGATGAAGAAGGTCATGAACGCCGCAAACGGGCGTATCAAGGTCAAGGCTTCGGCTCACATCCGCACCCGTGAGCATTTCCTGGCGCTTATTGATCTTGGTGTCGACCGTATTGGCCTCAACTGCACTTCCACGCCGAAGGTGCTGTCGGGTGCTGCAGAATAGAAAACTGAAAGCAGCGAATTACCGTATTGGCGGCTGCAAGGCTCATACATCGACGTGAAGTAATTGATGGTTGCCTTTGGGCCACCAATCCAAAGCAAAAGGTGGGAATCTTTATGGATTCCCACCTTTTCGTATTCATCGTTGTCTCGATGCGGTAAGGCAAGAGTTATTGTGATTGCTTGTTTGTCTTGTCGCTATCGGTTTCAGGGCCGACTGTGATCAGTTGGGTATGGGCTTCAATCAACTGTTCAGGCCTGATGTTTTCAGGTGTCTTGTCAGTGATGATGTAATCGAAATCGGATAAGGTGCCGGCGATGTACAGTGCGCGCTTGCTGAATTTCGAGCTGTCGGCCAGAAGAATCTTGGTTTCCGATATTGAAAGCATAGTCGACTTCAGTTCGGCGGTGGCATCATAGGAATCGGCGGCGCCGCGGCTGGTGACGGAAGTCGTGGATATGAAACAGATATCGGCTTGTAGCGATTGCAGGGCGTGAATTGCCATATGGCCATGGAAGGCGTTGGCCCAAGGATAATAGAGGCCGCCGGTCATATACAGGCGTATGCCGGAGGCACTCATCAGCTGTTCGCCCGCAAAGACGGAATTGGTGATGACGGTCAGCGGAGCTTTCTTTTTGATGAAATCCAGCAAAGGCAATACCGTCGACGAATCATCGAGGATGATGGTCGAGTCGGGGCGGATGAATTCAGAGGCCTTGGTACAGATAATCTCCTTGGCTGCCAGGTTACTTTCGTATCTTGAAGAAGGTGGTATCTCGCTGGTGAAAGACCGCGAAAGCACGACTATACCATTGTCGAGCTGAAGAATGCCCTCCTTCTCGAGCTTCTTGATGTCCCGGTAGATAGTGACATCCGAAAAATGCAGTTGTTCCGCGATGTCCTTGACCTTGGTAGGACCATTTTCCGCCAGCAAATGCTGAATCTGGACATGCCTCGCGCCGATGTCCTCTCGTTGGTTTCCCTGCATCATACCTTCTTTTTTCTTCGGCCTTGTTATGGCTGAGGCGGAAAAGCCGTAATCGTTTTTCGGAAGCTGGATGGACGTTTCTCTGATTGTTTGTCCTCCCCGGCAAGTGTCATAAAAGCAATCGGGACATGTAAAGAATCGTCAATCTTTTATAAGATCTGTGGGTCGCTTTATATATCCCGGTTGCTTGATCAACACTGTCGTTGGCTGTTTACTGTTGGGCTTCCACGGCGGTGAGGGCCACTGTGTTGATGATGTCCTCGACGAGGGCACCGCGGGAGAGGTCGTTGACGGGCTTGTTGAGACCTTGCAGCACCGGGCCGATGGCGATGGCGCCGGACGTGCGCTGCACGGCCTTGTAGGCGATGTTGCCGGCGGCCAGGCTCGGGAAGACGAAGACGTTGACATGGCCTGCCACGTCGTTGCCCTTGGCCTTGGTGGCGGCCACGGTGGGAGACCAGGCGGCGTCGAACTGGATGGAGCCGACGGCCGGCAGATCCGGAGCCTTCTCGTGGACGAGCTTGGTGGCTTCTTCGACCAAGTCGACGTCCGGGCCTTTGCCGCTGCCAAGCGTGGAGTAGCAGAGCATGCCCACCTTGGGGTCCACGCCGAAGGCGCGGGCGGTGTCAGCGGACTGGATGGCGATGTCGGCCAGCTGCTCGGCGTTCGGGTTGAGGTTGATGGCGCAATCGGCGAAGACGGCCACATGGTCCTTGAAGCACATCAGGAACGCGCCGGAAACTAGCGAGGCACCAGGCTTGGTCTTGATGACCTGCAGCGCCGGGCGCACGGTGTTGGCGGTGGAGTTGATGGAGCCGGAGACCAGGCCATCGGCCTTGCCAAGCACGACCAGCATGGTGCCGAAATAGCTCGGGTCGGTCAGCTGCTTGCGGGCCTGTTCCTCGGTCATACCCTTCTTGGCGCGCAGCTCGCAGAGCTTGGCGACCATGGGCTTCAGGACCTCTTCGTCGTCCATTGGCTGATAGCTGGCCTTGTCAAGCGAGTTGAGACCCAGCTCCTTGCCGCGGGCGAGGATGGCGTCCTTGTCGCCGACGATGATGAGGTCGACGATGCCGCGCTCGAGCAGGTAGTCGGCGGCTTTGATGATACGGTCTTCCGAGCCTTCTGGCAGCACAATGGTCTTCTTGCCGGCCTTGGCCTTCGCCAACAGTTCGTTCTGGAAAGCGTACGGAGTGGTGGGGGCGTCGAACGGCGTACCGGCGGCTGCCACGATTTCATCGGCCGGGGCGTTGTCGGCAAAGGCCTTGGTAGCCTTTTCGGCGGCATCAGAATCGGTGTCCGACGGGAAATCAACGGCCGGAATGGTCCAGACCGGAACGGGGAAGTCCTTCAGCGCTTCCTTGGCATCCGCGGCCTTCTCAGGCGTGCAACCAGTGACGAAGATGCCGGCGACCTTGCCGCCAGCCTGTTCGACTTCGGCCGTGCAGGTTTCGACCGTTGCCTTCACCTGTTCGCCGTTGCGCGGAATGGTGCAGATGGCGAGGAAGGTCTTGGCCTTGAGGTCGGAGGCGATATCGGCATTGAATGTGAACGCTTCCGGGTCGAAGACAGCAGAACCGTCACTGCCGACAATGACCATCGAATCCGGGTTCGTGCGTTCGAGTTCTGTGCTGTAAGCTGCGACGATATCGCCGCGGGCCCCGCTCTTGTCGCGGCGGGCACACTTCGGGCACACGCCGCGCACCTGCTCGACGGACTGGCCGGCATTGGCAGCCTTGAGCAGTTCGGCGGTGAAGGTTTCCTTCTTGCAAGCCACTGGACGGAACACGGCGGTCTTGCCTTTGGCGGCAAGCGCCTTGACCACGCCGTAGGCCACCACATTACGGCCGTTCTTGCCTTCGGGGCTGGCGATATAAATGACTTCGTTTGTCACGATGTAACTCCTTTGTGCATGTTGCGCACGATCTTTTCGATCAACTACGATATCGATCGTTTCCATTTTAGGCCATGGTGTGACGTAGACGGCTTTCGGCAAACCAATGGGTAAATCAGATAATAAAAGGGACATCAGGCCGAAACCCGATGTCCCTTTTATTATTACGTGACTACCTGGAGCGTAGTCGAATGAACGTTAGCTCACTCGTTGTCGCTGCCGGTGCTCATGGCGGCCTTGGCGGTTGCCTTGGCGTCCTGGTTCTTCACGTCGGAGTATACGAAGCCGGTGTAATCCGGGTGATCGTAGCCCTCGTCGACGGCGAACTGGAAGGCGTCCTTGCGGAACTGCTCCAGCTTGTCGATCTCGTGGGCGTACTTGTCGGCGTCGAGGGTGCGGAGCACCTCGCAGGTCAGCTCGTAGCGATCCATGTCGTTGACGCGCACCATGTCGTAAGGCGTGGTGGTGGAGCCCTCTTCCTTGTAACCGTGAACGTTGAAGTTGTCGTGGTTCGGGCGGTTGAAGATGATGGACTGGATGTCGTGAGCATAGGAGTGGTATGCGAAGAGGACCGGCTTGTCGGCGGTGAAGAGTTCGGTGAACTCGTCGTCGGTGAGGGCCTCGTCGTTGTCCTTGGGGCTCTGCAGCTTCAGGATGTCAACGACGTTGACGACCTTGAACTTGATGCCGAACTCCTTGAGCTTCTCGCTGGCGGCCATGATCTCCAGAGTGGGGACGTCGCCGACGGAAGCGAGCACGATCTGCGCTTCGTCGTTGTTCTTGGCGGTGGAGGCCCACTTCCACTCGGCAGCACCCTTCTTCAGCTCTTCACGAGCCTCGTCGAGGGTGATCCAGGTGGCGGCAGGCTGCTTGCCAGCGAAGATGGCGTTGATCTTGTTGGTGGACTTGAAGGCCTTCTCGGCGACGGCCAGCAGCATGTTGGCATCGGCGGGGAAGTACTCGGCCACAACGTGATCGTTGTTGAACGTCTTGTTCAACAGGACGGAGCTCACGCCCGGGTCCTGATGGGAGAAGCCGTTGTGATCCTGACGCCACACGTGCGAAGAGATCAGCATGTTGATGGAAGCGACGGGCTTGCGCCACGGAATGTGACGAACCGTGGCTTCGAGCCACTTGGCGTGCTGGTTGAGCATGGAGTCGATCACGTGGGCGAAGGACTCGTAGGTGCTCCAAATGCCGTGGCGTCCGGTGAGGACGTAGCCCTCGAGGAAGCCTTCCATCTGATGCTCGGAGAGCTGCTCGATGACCTGGCCGGTGACAGCCATGTGCTCATCGGTCTGCTCGGAAAGATAACCGTTGTCCCACTGCTTGTTGGTGACTTCATAAGCCGCCTGCAGACGGTTGGATGCGGTCTCGTCAGGTCCGAAGATACGGAACGAATCCGGGTTCATCTTGATGATGTCGCGGGTGTAGTTGCCCAGCTGACGGGTGGCTTCGAGCTGACCCCAGCCGTGGCCGAACTCCTTGACGCCCTTGACTTCGTAAGCGTCGAGATCGGGGAGCTTAAGATCCTCGCGGATGCGGCCGCCGTTGGCGTTCGGGTTCTGGCCGATGCGCAGTTCGCCCTTGGGCATGAAGTTGGTGACTTCGGGACGAATCGCACCCTTCTCGTCGAAGAGCTCTTCCGGCTTGTAGGATTCCATCCAGCCCTTGAGGACCTGGAAGTGGGCCTCGGTGTCGCGGGCGCTGGCCAGCGGCACCTGGTGAGCGCGCCAGGAACCTTCGGTCTTCTTGCCGTCGATGTACTTCGGGCAGGTCCAGCCCTTCGGCGTACGGAAGATGATCATCGGGTAGGTCGGACGATCCATGTCGTCGGTCTGCGCCTTGGCCTTGATGTCGCAGATCTTGTCGAAGACCTCTTCGAGCATGTCGGCGAAACGACGGTGGATGGACATGTGGTCCTCATCGTCGAAGCCCGCGACGAACTCGTAAGGCTCATAGCCCATGCCCTCGAAGAACTCGTGGAGCTCCTCATCGGGGATACGGGAAAGAATGGACGGGTTGGCGATCTTGTAGCCGTTCAAGTGCAGGATCGGCAGCACAATGCCGTCGGTGCGCGGGTTGACGAGCTTGTTGGACTGCCAGCTGGTGGCCAGCGGGCCGGTTTCGGCTTCGCCGTCGCCGACCACGGCCGGGACGAAGAGGCTCGGGTTGTTCATGATGGCGCCGTAAGCGTGGCTCAGCGCGTAACCGAGCTCGCCGCCTTCATGGATAGAGCCCGGGGTCTCCGGAGCGTAGTGGGAAGGAATGCCGCCCGGGTAGGAGAACTGACGGAAGAACTTCTGCAGTCCGGCCTCATCCTTGGTGATGTTCGGATAATACTCGGTGTAGGTGCCGTCGAGATAGGACTGCGAGGTGCCTGCAGGGCCGCCGTGGCCGGGACCCATGATGAACACGGTGTTCTGCTGATGATCCGCGATGAGGCGGTTGATGTGGCCGAACAGGAAGTTCAGGCCAGGGGTGGTGCCCCAGTGGCCCACGAGACGATACTTGACGTCCTTGCGGGTGAAGGGCTCCTTCATCAGAGGGTTGCTACGCAGATAAATCTGACCGATGGAAAGATAGTTGGCGGTGCGCCAATACTTGTCGACTCCTTCGAGAGCCTCATCAGAAACCGGCTTGCCGAGCTTCTTCCATGGGGTGCCAATAACAGGACTAGTCATTTATGCTCCTGTACTCCTGTACACATTGTGTGCAATTGATTATTTTCTTCGGGCTCAAACCTTTGTTAGAATTGATGTTCAGGGTTCTTGCCCAATCGCTGTAGATTTTACGTGGCGACTCAGACTTTTGGACGTTTTTTTGCACCTATGTGCACTCTTGGAATGTTTTTGTGAAATAATGTTGTATTCTACAAAAAATATGTTAGATTTTCGCACGTAAAAAAACGACTTACAAACGTTGGAATTGAGCCATAAACTCCCGAGTACCAACGCTTTTCGATGTTCGATTCACAGAAAATTCACGCGGCGTGTTGTTTTTTGTGATGTTGTTTTTTGTTTGTTCCGCATCCACCGCACAAACACTTGATTTTGTCGCCTTGAACCGCGAGAATGGACACTACTTTACATCAGTTTCATACCGAAATATCTATAGGGGAGAATCCATGGCAAAAGGTCCAGTGCTTGTCGTTGACTTCGGAGCGCAATACGCCCAGCTTATCGCGCGGCGCGTGCGCGAGGCGCATGTCTATTCCGAATTGGTGCCTCATTCCATGCCGGTGGACGAGATGCTGGCCAAGGACCCGAAGGCCATCATTCTTTCCGGCGGCCCCGCTTCGGTTTATGAACCGGGTGCTCCGAAGATCGACAAGAAAATTTTCGAGGCCGGGGTGCCGGTGCTGGGCATTTGCTATGGCTTCCAAGTAATGGCCAATGAACTGGGAGGCAAAGTCGACAAGGCAGCGCTTGGCGAATATGGCAAGACCGAGGCCGTGATTGACGACGCCGAAGGCGTTCTTGCAGGTTCCCCTGCGAATCAGACCACGTGGATGAGCCACGGGGTTGCCGTTGAAGAGGCGCCGAAAGGCTTCAAGGTTCTGGCGCACACCGAAGGCGCCCCCGTCGCTGCGATGGAGGACGAGTCGCGCAAGCTCTACGGCGTGCAGTGGCATCCCGAAGTCAAGCACACTCCGCTTGGCAGTGAGCTTTTTTCGACTTTCCTTCATCAGTGCGCCGGCCTGCCCAGCGATTGGGACGCCGACAATATTATTGACACGCAGGTTCGTAAGATTCGCGAGGAGGTCGGCGACGCCGAGGTCATCTGTGGACTTTCGGGCGGCGTGGATTCCGCGGTCGCGGCGACGTTGGTGCATAAGGCCATCGGCGATCAGCTCACCTGCGTCTTCGTCGACCACGGTATGCTGCGCAAGGGCGAGGCCGAGCAGGTCCGCCATGATTTCGTGGAGGCCACAGGCATTCGTCTCATTGAAGTCGATGCTTCCGAAGAGTTCCTGACCGCTCTGAAGGGTGTCACCGAGCCTGAACGCAAGCGCAAGATTATCGGCGAAAAGTTCATCCGTACCTTTGAGAAGGCCCAGCAGCAGGTTCTGGAAGAGGCCGGCGCCCGTGGCAAGGAAGTCAAGTTCCTGGTGCAAGGCACGCTTTACCCCGACGTCGTCGAGTCCGGCGGCGGTGACGGAGCGGCCAACATCAAGTCGCACCACAACGTCGGCGGTCTGCCCGATGACGTCAAGTTCAAACTCATTGAGCCGTTGCGCAGCCTGTTCAAAGACGAGGTGCGCGCCATCGGCACCAAGCTCGGCCTGCCCGACAACATCGTGTGGCGCCAGCCGTTCCCGGGCCCGGGTCTCGGCATCCGTATCATCGGCGAGGTCACCCGCGAACGCCTCGACCTGCTGCGCGAGGCCGATGCCATCGCCCGCGAGGAGATGACCCAGGCCGGACTCGACCGCGACATCTGGCAGTGCCCGGTGGTTCTGCTCGCCAACGTCCATTCCGTGGGTGTGCAGGGCGACGAACGCACCTACGGCTCGCCGATCGTGCTGCGTCCGATCTCCTCGGACGACGCGATGACCGCCGATTGGTACCGTCTGCCTTACGACGTGCTCGCCACGATTTCCACGCGCATCACCAACGAATGCCGCGGTATCAACCGTGTGGTCCTCGACTGCACTTCCAAGCCGCCGGCCACCATCGAGTGGGAGTGACGTCGGTCGTTCTCATTGCGTAATCGCTGAGAATCGAAAATGATGCCCTGCGTTTCGGCGTAAGGGCATCATTGATTTGTGTGCAATAAATAATAAGGTATCTATAAAAACTGGAAGGGGATAGCGGTGAGCAGGCGCGAACGCACGGGGTTGGTCATTCTGGGATTGGTATTGGCCGGGGCGAACCTGCGTATGCCGATCACCATGATGCCGCCGCTGTTGCCGGACCTCAAAGCCGAAATCGGTTTGCCGACCTCACTTGCCGGGCTTCTGACCACCATCCCGCTTCTGGCCTTCGCGCTCGCTTCACCTCTGATGGGCAAGGCCGGTGCACGCCACGGCAGCGTGAAAGTGCTGATGATGGCGCTTACGGTGCTGAGTGCCGGCAGCTATCTGCGCATCATTCCCTCGGTATGGGCACTGCTGATCGGCACTGCGGCGCTCGGCATCGGCATCGCGGGTGGCAACGTGCTTCTGCCTGCGGTCATCAAGGAACGCTTTCCAAAAAGCATAGCCGGCAAGACGACGCTCTATACCACAGCGCAGGTGCTGGTCGCCTCGCTGGGCACCGCGACTTCCGGCATTATCGCCTCCCATATCGGCATCAAGAGCAGCATGGGCCTGTTCGCTCTGCTGGGGCCAATCGCGCTTGCTGCTTGGTTGCTGATTTGGATTTCCGGGCCGAAAGACAAGACCAGCGTCGAAGTGAAGAACGATGGCCGTCCGCTCGTCGACAGGACACCATGGCGTTCGCGGCTGGCATGGGTGATTCTGGCCTATTTCGGCATGCAATCGATGCTGTATTACTCTTTGCTGACCTGGCTGCCGTCGATATGGCAAGCTGTCGGTTTCAGCGCCGTGGTCGCGGGCAACCTCGCCACGCTCTTCCAGTTGAGCGGTATGCCGCTGACCATGACCGTGCCACTCATCGCCGAACGCAAGCACGGGCTGGCGATTGTCAACGGTATCGCCGGGGGAGGTTTTGCGCTCGGGATTTTGGGGATCCTCATACCTGGCGCGAACCTGCCGCTCAACGTGGTTTCGGCGGTATGTATGGGGCTGGCGACGGCCGCCTCGTTCAGCATCTGCATCGTCTTCTTCCAGAAGCGCACCACTTCGGCCGCCGACACCGCGCGCCTGTCAGGAATGGCTCAATCCGGAGGCTATCTTTTCGCCGCCATCGGCCCCGTGGCGCTGGGAGCCCTGAACGGACTATTGCATACGTGGACGCCCATCATCCTGCTGGTTCTCGTGGTCATCATCACGATGTTCGCCGCCGGCCTGGTCATCATCCGCCATCGTGATATCTACGAGGGGCTAGACTGAATAGCATCGGTTGCACAGCGAAACTGAAAGGCAGAAGCAATGACGATTCTTACCGATACCTATAAGCTCAACAATGGCGTTCGCATCCCCAAGATCGGGTTCGGCACCTGGCAGATTCCCGACGGCGACGTGGCCTACGATTCCGTGCGTATGGCGCTGGACGCCGGCTACCGTCATATCGACACCGCCTACGTCTACGGCAATGAGCGTAGCGTCGGGCGTGCTATCCGCGAGTCGGGGATCGACCGCGACAAGATTTTCGTGACTTCGAAGCTTCCGGCCGAGGTCAAAGAGGCCGATGGGGTGCTGCCGCATTTCGAAGCGACCATGGAAAATCTCGGCCTTGAGACGCTCGACCTTTATCTCATTCACGCGCCCTGGCCGTGGAGCCACGCCGGGCACATGCGCATGGACGAGGAGAACCTCGCCGTGTGGCGTGAAATGGAGAAAATCTACGCTTCCGGCCGGGTGCGCGCGATTGGGGTGTCGAACTTCGATAATCTTGATTTGAAGAACATTCTTCATCACGCCGAAGTGACGCCGGCCGTCAACCAGATTCAATATTACGTCGGTGCCACCGAGCCGAGGAACAGGACGTGCGCACAATCACACGGACTGTTGATCGAGGCCTATTCGCCGCTGGCCACCGGCGGACTGCTGGATAATCCGGAGCTTAATGCAATGGCCGAAAAGTACGGGGTCTCCACCGCTCAGCTCGCGATTCGTTTCTGCCTGCAGAACGGCGTGCTGCCGCTACCTAAGGCGACGCATCGCGACCATATCGAAGCCAACACGCAGGTCGATTTCACCATCAGCGACGAGGATATGCAACGGCTTAACGCGTTCGACGACCCGAATCCCGACAACCACAATCCCAGCCAGCGCTGAACCCAAACGTATTATGGGCGAATCTCGCCAAGCAGCGAATCGATTTCGCGGTTGCGTCGTTCGATGTCTGCGTTATCGGATTTGAACAGCTCGAGTATTTGGCGGGCGACGTCCAACGTCTCTTTGTCGCGTTCGCCGGCATCGGTGAACGATGAGACGTTGATGAAAGTATCCAAGGATTTCGGATCGTTGTCTGCCACGGCGCGTCTGACGATGCCCTGCAGCATGATTTTGAGGTTTCTTGTGCTTTTCCTGTCGGCACGACGGCGTTCGAAATAGGGAAGGAACAAAGCGACCAATACTGCGGCGGTCTCGGCGACGGCTGTGGCCCATTCGGCAAGCGATCCGATTTCCATGGAAATATCACCAACTTTTTCTTTTGGGGTATCAACAACTCATGAAGTGTACACCCATGGAAATGCAAAGCGTTTTCCGAGAGGAGTTGAATCCGGCGAGTGTCGTTTTGTCTGACATTATTTTCCGCTTGGAAATATCTAAGACGCGAAAGCGTGATTAAATGGAATGGAATGATCCGTCACCTTCGAAAGGAACAAATATGAATGAAAACGAAGCCATGGACCTGCTGAAAAAGTTCATCGGGCTGCATACCGAGAACGGCAACGAGAAGGTCGTCGCCGACGAGATCAAGGCGATCTTCGACTCTGCCGACGTGCCGTGCAAGGTGCTGCCGCTCGAGGAAGATCCGACCCGTGCGAATCTTGTTGCCGAACTCGGCCACGGCGAGCCGATTCTCGGTATCACCGGGCACATGGACACCGTTTCCGCCCAGCAGGAAGGCTGGAAGACCGACCCGTTCGAGGTCACCGAGGATGGCGATCTGATCTACGGCCGCGGCGTCACCGATATGAAGGCCGGGCTGGCCGCCATGGTCTTTGCCATGCTCAACCTCAAAAAGCACGAGGATCAGATGCACGGCACCGTGCGCTTCCTGGTCACCGCTGGCGAGGAGGTCGGCATGCCGGGCGCCGAAGCACTCGAGAAGCAAGGCTATATGAAGGGCGTCGAAGCGCTGCTGGTCGGTGAGCCTTCCGGCTACAACATCGTTTATGCCACCAAGGGCGAGCTCAATCTCAACATCGCGATGAAGGGCAAGGCAGCGCACAGCTCCACTCCGGCGCTTGGCATCAACGCCGTGGAGAACCTGCTCGAGTTCCTGGATGTCATCTCCAAGCGCATCAAGGCCGCGGCCGCGGGCAAGAGCAACCCGGATCTTGGCGACACCGTCTACAATATCGACGTCATCCGTGGCGGCCAGCAGGTCAACGCCATCCCCGAATCCGCCAGCGCCGAAATCAATATCCGCATCATCCCCGAGTTCAGCAACAAGGAGATCCTCGCGATTCTCGACGACGAGGTTGCCAAGTTCAACGAGAGCCACAAGGCGAAGGTTTCCTACACGGTGGGCATGGATATCATCCCGGTCATCGGGCCGAAGGACGCCAAGCTCGTCGACATCGTCAAGTCAGTGGGGGAGCGCCACTTGAAGGAGCAGGGCAAGCCCGCCGAGATTCCGATGTTCGGCGTCTCCGGCGGCACCGACGGCAGTGTGCTCCTGCTCGACAGCCCCAAGGACACCGCTTACGTGATGTTCGGGCCGGGCAATGACACGATGCACTGCGTCAACGAGAGCCTGCCCAAGCAGATGTACTTCGACTTCATCGGCATTTACGAAGACATCATCAACGAGTACATGGGCATCAAGAAGTAATACGGTATAATTGTGGTCGGCCGGTAACCTTGCATACATGGCTAGATTGTCGGTCTGTTATTTGCCGTTTGATTATCGCTAGATATAATAAACGCGTCTTTTCCCGCAGTAACTAAGGCTGGTATGCGGGAAAAGACGTATTTAGACTTGTTATTTACGTCTTTTCCCGCAGTTGTGCAACGTTTAGTGCAGGGAAAGACGCATTTATTATTAGCATTTGTGTCTTTTCCAGTGGGCATAGTGCAGTTGGTGCTGGGAAAGACATATCGTTTATTTGGATACGTTCTTGTCTTCGGACGTTGCATGCGTATTGACCAGGAAATGTTCCTCGCCGGGGAGCACGGCGTTCAAAATCACCGCTACCACAAACGAGACCGCAATGCAGTTGGTGGCGAAAATCGATTGGAAGAGCTGCGGGAACTGGGCGAAGATGCCGCCGACCTGCGTGAAACCGATGCCGATGGTCAGCGAAAGCGCCGCGATGGTGGTGTTGCGCTGGCTGAAGCCTGCCTCGGCGATCATCTGGAAGCCGGAGAGGATGATGTTGCCGAACATCATGATGGTGCAGCCGCCAAGCACCGCCTGCGGCATCGAGTTGAAGAGCTGAGCGACGGCCGGCACAAAGCTGGCCAGGATGAGAATGAACCCGCCGGAAAGAATGACCTTGCGATTGACCACCTTGGTGACGGCCACCAGTCCGATATTCTGTGCGAACGAGGTGAGCGGCAGACAACCGAACAGGCCGGAAACCGTGGAGATGAGCCCGTCTCCGGCGATGGCTCCGGAAGTTTCCTTCTCGGTGGGCAGACGGTTCAGACCGACTTGGGAAAGCGCCGCGGTATCGCCCAGAACTTCAACGGAGGAGACGACGTAGAGCAGGGCGAAGGAAATGATGGATCCGGCGTCGAACGTCGGGGCGAACGGCATGAAATGAGGGACGCTGACGGCTTGCAGATGCTCAAAACCCGAGAAATCGACCTTGCCGAAGAAAATGGCAACAATATAACCGACAACCAGACCGAAGAGAATCGAAAGCTGCTTGACGGTGCCCTTCATCAACAGCTGGAAGGCAAGGCAGGCGACCAACGAGATGAGGCCCAGCGTGAGGTTCTGCCAGCTGCCGAAGTCCTTGGCTCCTGCACCGCCGCCGAACGATGAAGCACCGGTGGAAAGCAGCGAGAAACCGATGGAGGTCACGACGATCGCAGAGACGATCGGTGGTACGTATTTCTTCCAGAATTGAGCGGTGAGGCCAAGAATCAGCTCGAGCAGGCCGCCGACGATGACGGCTCCCACAAGCGCTCCGTAGCCCTGTTTACCGACGATAGCGGTGGCGGCGGCGACGTAGGTGAAGGAGATGCCGGTGACCATCGGCAGACGGCTGCCGACGCGCCAGAGCGGGTAGAGCTGCAGGCAGGTGCCGAGGCCGGCGACCAAGAGGCCGTTCTGAATGATCATCGCGGATTGTGCCGGGGTCAGATGCGCGGCGGCGGTGACCAGAAAGATCGGGGCGAGGTTGGCGACGAACATCGCCATGACGTGCTGCAGGCCGAAGGGGATGCCACGCCAGAAGGAAATCTGGCCGTCGAGGCTGGTCAGGGCCTCTTGCGTGCTGGATCTTGGCTGTGTGGTTTCTGCCGGTTCGGATGTGCCGCCGTCATGTTTTCGCCATGGCAGGTGGGATGCGAGTCCCGAAGCCGGCTTCCGCCCGGAATCATTTTGCGCGGTTGATGGAGGTTGTGTTGCTGTTGGAACCTGCATGTGTGAAGAAGACGATGCGGTTTTGGGCGCAGCTGTGCCTCCGTCATTTGATGGATTGATATTCGAAGTTTCGGCCTCATTTTGCGGGCCGTGCTGATCAGTGCTCAAAGGGTCTCTTTTCATGATGAAATTGAGATAGTGCTGACAGCAAAAAGTGTACGCCCGCCAGTAGGCAGACGTGTTTTGGGTGTTTCTCAAAGGAATATGCTCATTATGGCTCGCCCGGGTTCGCAGGGATTCGTTCTGTTTCGTAAGAGCACGTCCGGATTCATTCCGGTCTATTCATGTTCGATGCGTAATAAAACAAAAGCGGCCGCAGGAAAGCTATCCCATGCAAACCGCCTGATGTAATTATCGATTCAGACTAAATATAACCGCGAAAACTTAGGCGAATTCGATGGTGCCTTTTTCGCCGTCCATCGACTTGACGATGGCGAGAGAAGCGACATTGTAACCGGCTTCACGCAGTTCCTTGCCGCCGCGCTGGAAGCCTTTTTCGATGGCGATGCCGATGCCTTCGATAATCACGCCTGCCTCGTTGCAGATGTCGATGAGACCATGCATGGCTTTGCCGTTGGCCAGGAAGTCGTCGACCAGCAGGACGTGCTCGCCTTTGGTGAGGAAGCGCTTGGAGACGATGACAGGGAATTCCTTCTGTTTGGTGTAGGAATAGACGCGCGCGGTGTATTGGTCGCCGTCGAGGTTGATGGATTGGGTTTTCTTGGCGAAAACGACGGGAACGTTGCCGAAATGCTGGGCCGCGATGCAGGCGATGCCGATGCCGCTGGCCTCGATGGTCAGTATCTTGTCAATTTTCTTGCCGGCAAAGATGCGGGCCCATTCCGCGCCCATGTCGTTGAAAAGCGTCACGTCGCACTGGTGGTTCAGGAAAGCGTCGACCTTGAGCACGTCGCCCGGCTTGACGGTTCCGTCCCGACGAATCCTGTCTTCAAGTTCCTTCATATCTTCCTCTCGTTTCCGTCGGTAGGTCGTTACGCCGATGCCCCAAGCAAAGCGCATATATGGTCTCTGAGCATAATCAATGCATATGACGAAGATGAATCGGGCTCAGAAGTGATTGCATATATCATTTATATTCATTATTTATAGATAACAATATAAATACCATCGAAAATTTTGTCGAACGTTTCTTCAGCCCTTTATTTGGCTCAAAACTTGGTATTTTCAATACTTGTTCGTTGCCGATGGTTCTCCTTGATTTCGTTTCCCGCATAGCGCTTCGATGACAACTGTGTGTGATAGAAATGAAGTCCTATGGCAGACGGGCGGAGCTGGATTAAGGGCGCTCGCGAAACGGCTTTTTCGAAGGGAATGGGTGTGGCACAGGATCCGGATTTGATTGCACGAAGCGCCGAGGAACTGGTCGGCGATCTCAACGAACAGCAGGCCAAGGCGGTGCAGTATCGCGGGCCGGCGCTGCTGATCGGTGCCGGTGCGGGGTCGGGCAAGACCCGCGTGCTCACCCGGCGTGTGGCATGGATTCTTTCGCAGTTCGGCGCGTGGCCCAGCCAGATTCTCGCCATCACCTTCACCAACAAGGCCGCCGCCGAAATGCGCGAGCGTTTGGAAACGCTGATTGGCCCGGTGGCCGAACATATGTGGATCTCGACCTTCCATTCCGCTTGCGTACGCATTCTGCGGCGGGACGGCAAGACCATCGGCCTCAATTCCGGCTTTTCCATTTATGATACCGCCGACAGTCAGCGGTTGGTCAAACTCATCGGCACCAGCCTCAACGTCGATTTGAAACGCTATACGCCGCGCGCCATCCTCGCCCAGATTTCCGATTACAAGAACAAGCTTGTCGGCTGGAAGGAACTGCTCAAGACCTACGCGCCGGACTATACACCCGGTCAGCAGGGCTATCAGCTGGGACGTTACGACAACGCCGAGGCGCTCTACGCCGTTGTTTATGCGGAATATCAGCATCGTCTCGCCGCCGCGAACGCCGTCGATTTCGACGATTTGATTGTGCGCACCGTCGAGCTCTTACACGAGCATCCCGAAGTCGCGGATTACTATCATCACAAGTTCCGTTACATTCTTGTCGACGAATACCAGGACACCAATCACGCCCAGTATCAGCTGGTGCGCGAGCTTTCCGGCATCGACAGCGCCAATCGTCCGGCCGTGGGTTCGGAAGCTGGAAACCAGCCGGTCGCAGGGCGAGAAGGCCCGGCTTGGGTGACTGTCGTCGGTGATTCCGACCAGTCCATCTATGCCTTCCGCGGTGCCGATATCAGTAACATCCAGGATTTCGAAAAGGACTTCCCGGGAGCACTTACCATCATGCTGGAGCAGAACTACCGCTCCACGCAGACCATCCTCGACGCGGCCAACGCCGTTATTTCCAAGAACACCGGACGCAAGCCCAAGAAGCTCTGGACTTCGCTCGGCAAAGGGGATCCAATCGTGGGCTACGCGGCCGACAACGCGCAGCAGGAAGGCGGCTGGATCGCCAACGAGATCGCCAACTTGCGAAGTGAAAACGGGTATCGCTATTCCGACATGGCCATCATGTACCGTGCCAACGCGCAATCCCGTGCGCTCGAAGAGGCACTGATCAACGCCGGGATTCCCTACCAGCTGGTCGGCGGCACAAAATTCTACGAACGCCGCGAGGTCAAGGACGCCATCGCTTACTTGCAGGCCATCACCAACCCGGCCGACAGCGTCAACATGCGCCGCATCATGAACACCCCGAAGCGTGGGCTTGGCGCACGTGCGGAATCCATGGTCGCGGCTTATGCCGAGACACACGATGTGCCGTTCTGGGGCGGCATCGAACACATGGATGAAATTCCAGACCTGCCAACCCGCACACGTACCAAGCTCGGGGAGTTCCGAGACCTGATGCGAGGCTTGATGCAGTTCGCGACCGACCACGATTCCAAACCATCCGAGATCGTGGCGGAAGTGCTCAACCAATCCAAGCTGCTCGAGGAACTACAGCGTTCCACCGACCCGCAGGACGAGTCGCGCGTCGAGAACCTTTCGCAGTTGCAGTCAGTGGCCGCCGAGTTCGAGCAGAAGACCCCGGATGCCACGCTTTCCGGCTTCCTCGAGACCACCGCTCTAGTCGCCGATTCCGACCAGCTACCCGGCGAGGGGGAGGACACGGGCAAAGTCACGCTGATGACTTTGCACACGGCCAAGGGCCTCGAATACCCGGTCGTCTTCCTGACCGGCATGGAGCAGGGAACTTTCCCGCATTCGCGCTCGCTTGAAGACGAGCAGGAGCTTTCCGAAGAACGCCGCCTCGCCTACGTGGGCATCACCCGCGCCAAGCAGCGGCTCTACGTCACCCGCGCGGCCGTGCGCTCGCAGTGGGGGCAGGCCAACGACATGATGCCCAGCCAGTTCCTTGACGAGATTCCCGACAATCTGATCGAATGGAAGCGTCGCGAGGCCGGCGTCGAGCGCATGCGTTCCGGCTGGGGTAGCGGTTCCGGCGACAGTGATTTCGATGACGAATTCGGTGGTTGGGAGGACGATGACGGCTTCTCGTCAGGTTCGACCTTCGGCGGTTCAGGTTCATCGTCTTCCTACGGTGGTTCGCGTGGTTCTGGCCGTTCCTCTTATGGTTCGGGACGTTCTGGGTATGGCTCTCGTTCCGGTTCCTCCTATGGTTCCGGATCGTCGTACGGTTCCCATTCCGGCGGTTATGGTTCGTCCGGCGGCTCGCGTTCGGGTTCCCGTTCCTTGTACGGTTCCGGTTCTAGCTACCGCAGTTCGTCATCCCGTTCAGGTTATGGTTCGCATTCTTCCGGCGGTTCCTCGTACGGTTCGTCCTCATATAGTTCCGGTTCGCACACGCGCGGTGGCAAGGTGACCACGCGCAGAACAACACCGAAATCCACCTCGCGTTCTGTACCGGCTTCAGCGCTCAAAAAAGACAACAAGCTCGACATCTCCGATTTCAGCATCGGCGACAAGATTACACACGACCAGTATGGCCTGGGCACGGTTGTAGATACCCAAGACAAGGGCCGCAACTCGATCATCACCGTCGATTTCGGCTCCGACGGTGTCAAGCGCCTGATGCTGCGTGTGGCTCCAATTGAGAAACTTTGAATTGATTTCCGGGTGGCATTGAGTTTGTTTTAGTTTTTCGAATTCCCGTTTTCAAGTGGTTTCAGCCGTTTGGGATAGTGGCCTGCATTGTTGTATACAATGTGGGCCATTTTTTAATTCGGTCTCTTTCGTGTCGGTTATTCCCTAATATTGCCTCGAATGGTCAGAACAAACGTTCACAATGCAGACTTTACATTTGTAAAAATAGTGATAGTCTATAGACAGTTCGGTTAAAGATGCCGGATTGTAGTTGCAAAACTTTTAAAGGCGAAAGGATTTGTATATGCCTACGCAAGAGAGATTCCAAGGTAATTATATTCAATGGCTTGGTGCTGAATTCAAGAAGATCAATCTGGTCGCCGCCATGATTTGGTTCTTCGGCATCGGCTTCCAGACGGCGCTGTTGGTCACCAACCCGATCACGTGGCAGGCCGTCATCACCTATCTGGCCACCGTAGTCGGCCTGGGCTGCACCGTCTACATGATGGTGGGAGCGCCTATCAACGGGCTCCTCGGCTTGATCAGTGTCTTCGGCTTCGTAACCGTCAATCTGTTTGCCCACCATTGGTGGAGCGTCGTTGATCAGCTCATCTTCGCCTGCGCCATCGATATCCCGCTGATGATGAAGTGGAGGACCTGGGGCGAGGACTTCGGCGCCAAGGTGCGCAAGCTGCATGTCAAGGGCTGGATGGTCACCATCGCGGCCATCGCCATCGAATGGATCATCCTCTTCCAGGTCGCCCGCATCCTCAAGGATCCGCAGCCGGCGGTCGACGCGCTGGTGCTTTCCTTCGGCGCTACGGCTTCGGTGCTGTGCGTGATGCACGTCTCCAACACCTACACCCTGTGGCTTGCTGAGGATATCGTCAACGTCCTTCTTTGGTTCTATGCCCTCAAGGATGGTTACAGCCCGTCCGCGCTGCCGATGCTCGTCAGCACGATGATGTACACCGCCACCGCCATTTATGGCCAGTTCTTCAGTGTCTGGCACAAGGCAGGCAAGGCCAACAGCCAAGTGGCGAAGGCCTGATAGATTTATTGTCATTCGCGGGTCGTCGTATCCTCTTAAAGCTACGAATACGGCGGCCCTATCCAAAGAATAAGAGGTTATTAATAATGAACAAAGCAACATTGGCAAAATACATCGACCACACCTATCTGAAGGCCAACGCCACGAAGGCCGATATCGTCAGGATCTGCGACGAAGCCAAGCAATACAACACGGCTTCCGTGTGCGTCAACGCATACTGGGCCGCATTGGTCACCGAGCAGCTGGCCGGCACCGACATCAACACCTGCTGCGTGGTGGGCTTCCCCCTGGGAGCCACAAGCACCGCTTCCAAGGTGTTCGAAGCCCAGCAGGCCATCAAGGACGGCGCCAAGGAAATCGACATGGTCATCAACGTCGGCGAACTGATCGCCGGTGCAGATGACAACGTTGAAGCGGATATCAAAGCCGTCGCCGATGCCGTTCACGCTTCGGGCAAGCTTTTGAAGGTCATCATCGAGACCTCGTTCCTCGACCATGACCAGAAGGTGCGCGCCTGCGAGCTTAGCGAAAAGGCCGGAGCTGATTTCGTCAAGACCTCGACCGGGTTCAGCTCGGCTGGTGCCAAGGCCGAGGATGTCGCGCTGATGCGTCAGACCGTCGGCGATCGCCTGGGTGTTAAGGCGTCCGGCGGTATCCACAGCTATGAAGAGGCCATGCAGATGATCGACGCCGGTGCCACCCGTTTGGGCGTCAGCGCGACCATCAAGATTCTTGAGGGAGCGGAAGAGAACTAATCATGAAATACAATCGCATTTTTGGTTTGGTAATGGATTCCATCGGCACCGGTGCAGCTCCTGATGCCGCAAAGTTCGGCGACGAAGGTTCCGATACCTTGGGCACCATCGGCAAGTTCTTTGATGGCAAACTGCATCTGCCGAATTTCGCAAGGCTCGGCATCTCGAACCTGAGGGACACCCCGATTGAGGGTGTGCCCGCGGCCGAGCACCCGATCGGCTGCTTCGGCAAGATGGAAGAAGTCTCGGTGAGCAAGGACAGCATGTCCGGCCACTGGGAAATGATGGGCCTTCCCGTCACCCAGCAGTTGAGCTTCTTCCCGAACGGCTTCCCGGACGACATCCTCGACCCGATTTCCGAATTCTCCGGACGCAAGATCGTGGGTAACCGCCCCGAATCCGGCACGCAGATTCTCGAAGAGCTCGGCGAGCACCAGATGAAGACGGGCGACCTGATCATCTACACTTCCGGCGATTCCGTATTGCAGATCGCGGCGCATGAGGACATCATCCCGGTCAAGGAACTCTATCGTATCTCCGAATTCGCACGCAGCCTGGTCAACGGTCCGAAATACGTCGTCGGCCGCATCATCGCCCGTCCGTACGTTGGCAGCGGCAAGGGTCACTTCACTCGTACCGCCAACCGTCACGACTTCACCTTGAAGCCGCTGGGCGAAACCGATCTGGACAAGCTGCGGGAGGCCGGTTTCAAGACCATCGGCATCGGCAAGGTCAATGACATCTTCTCCGGACAGGGCATCGACGAAGGCTACCACAACCAGAGCAACATGGACGGCATGGACCATCTCGACCACGTCATGACGCAGGACTTCACGGGTTTCTGCTTCACCAACCTGGTTGATTTCGACGCCATGTACGGCCACCGCCGCAACCCGGAAGGCGACGGCAACGCCTTGATGGACCTCGATCGCAGGCTGGGCACCGTGCTCGACAACCTGCACGATGACGACCTGCTGATGATTACGGCCGACCACGGCAACGACCCCTGCTTCAAGGGGACGGACCACACTAGGGAATACGTCCCGCTGCTGGCCTATTCGCCGAGCATGAAGCATCCGGGAAGCCTGGGAATCCGCAAGACCTTCTCCGATTACGGCGCCACCGTTCTCGACAACTTCGGCGTAAAGACCGACATGCCGGGCACCAGCTTCCTTTCGGAGCTCAACTAAGCTGAATGAAGCTTAACAAAGTTCGACCAAGTAGTATCTATATATAAATAAATATATCGATATATGATTCCGACGTATCGATTGGCGGTCTCCAACGGATAGCGCATTGCGGTACGTCGGAATTGATACCAAATTAATATTTTTAGTCATCTTTAGCCACTTTGATAAGTGGCCGATACAAATTAAAGGAGATTTGTAATGAGCACCCATATTGATGCGCAACGTGGTGATATCGCCGAAACCGTATTGATGCCGGGAGATCCGTTGCGTGCCAAGTACATCGCCGAGAACTTCCTGACCGATCCCAAGCGTTACAACACCGTGCGCAATGCGTTCGGCTACACCGGAACGTATAGGGGCAAGCCCGTTTCCGTGCAGGCCACCGGCATGGGCATTCCCTCGCTGTCGATCTATACCACCGAACTCATCAAGGACTTCGGCGTGAAGAACCTCATCCGCGTCGGCTCATGCGGAGGCCTCGGCAAGGACGTCAAACTTCGCGACATCCTCATCGCCCAAAGCGCCAGCACCGATTCCTCCATCATCCACAACACCTTCGGCCAGGGCGTCTATTTCGCGCCCACCGCGGACTTCGGCCTTCTTGAGGATTCCTATCAGGTGGCGAAAGCCAAGGGAATCTCGGTGAAAGTCGGCAACATCCTCTCCGAAGACCGTTTCTACGATGACGAGCTCGATATCAACAAGCTCGCCGATTACGGCATCATGGGCGCAGAGATGGAGGCCGCGGGTCTTTACCTGCTCGCTTCCAAGCATCATGTCAAGGCTTTGGCTATTTCAACTGTCAGCGATATGATTGGCACAGACGAGGGGCTGAGCGCCGAAGAACGTGCGACCACCTTCAACGAGATGATTGAAATTTGCCTGGAGGTGGCTTATCAGCAATCATGAGTGAGCGATACGACAGGAAAAAACTTGCCCAAAGCATCACCGCTGCGAGGCTTTATTACGAGGATGCCCTCGACCAGACGGAGATTGCCCGTAATCTCGGCATTTCAAGGCCAACGGTTTCCCGGCTTCTGAAGCTGGCACGGGAAACCGGTGTCATCAAGATCGAGATCAACAATCCGTTCGTCGACGCGGAGGATCTGGGTGTTCAACTGGTCGATAAATACCAGATGAACATCCATGTGGCCCCTAACAATTACAACGGCGAGATTTCGACGTTGGACAGTCTCGGTGCCTATACCGCTGAGTATCTGACGCAGACCATTCGGCCCGGTGACATCATCGGCCTTGGTTGGGGCAAGACGATTCATTCCGTCACCACCCATTTGAACAACCATCCGGTGGAGGATACCACGGTCGTCCAGCTCAAGGGCGGCATCAATATCCGCTACCAGGATACGTATGCCGATGAAAGCGTGACCGAACTTGCCGCAGCTTTGGGCGCGACCCCGCATTTCCTGCCGTTGCCGCCGTTTTTCGACAGCAAGGTGACCAAAGAGATCGTGGAACGCGACCGCTTCATCGAGCAGACTCTCGAGCTCGGCAAAAAGGCCAATATCGCCCTCTACAGCGTCGGCACCGTACGCAACGATGCACTGCTGTTCCAGCTCGGATACTTCAACTCCAAGCAGAAGGCCGCGCTGAAGAAGTCGGCTGTGGGTGATGTCGTCTCGCGTTTCATCGACAAGGATGGCAAGGTCGTCAATAAGGATCTGAACGACCGCACCGTCGGCATCGGGCTGTCGGATTTGAAGGCCAAAAAGCACTCGATAGTGGTGGCGGCAGGGATTTTGAAGGCTCCTGCCATCCGTGCGGTCATGAAAGCAGGCTACGCCAACGAATTCATCGTCGATCAGGCGATAGCCCAGGAATTATTAACTTATGAAGATTGAGGTGTTGAACCATGCGAATGGTTGACGTTATCGACAAGAAACGAAACGGTGGGGAGCTGAGCGACGAGGAGATCAAGTTCTTCGTCGACGGTGTGGTCAGCGGGGAGATTCCCGACTATCAGACCAGCGCCCTGCTGATGTCCATCTATTTCAAGGACATGAACGATCACGAGCGCTCCCAGCTCACCCTGGACATGATGAACTCGGGGGACAGGCTTGACCTTTCCGGCATCCCGGGCATCAAGGTCGACAAGCACTCCACCGGCGGCGTCGGCGACAAGGTGAGCCTTCCGTTGGCGGCCATGGTGGCGGCCACGGGCATTCCCGTGCCGATGATTTCCGGACGTGGGCTCGGCCATACCGGCGGTACGCTCGACAAGCTCGAAGCCATTCCCGGCTATCAGGTCGAAATCAGCGAAAAGGACTTTATCGATCAGGTCAAGCGTGAAAAACTTGCGATCATCGGTGCGACGGGCAACATCGCCCCGGCGGACAAGAAGATCTATGCGCTGCGCGACGTGACGGACACGGTCGACTCGATTCCGCTGATTGCCAGCTCGATTATGAGCAAGAAGATCGCTTCCGGCACCGATGCGTTGGTCATCGATGTGAAGACTGGCGCGGGCGCGTTTATGAAGACGCTGCCGAAGTCCGAGGAACTGGCCAAGGCGCTGGTCGAGATCGGCAAAGGTGTGGGCATGCAATGCATGGCCGTCATCTCCGACATGAACCAGCCGTTGGGCCGGAAGGTCGGCAACACCTTGGAGATTGAGGAGACACTCGACACTTTAAAGGGCAAGGGCCCGAAGGATTTGCTCGAGCTGGTGCTCACGTTGGGCAGCTATATGGTCGTGCTCGGTAAGAAGGCGGCCAACGAGGACGAGGCGCGCGCGATGCTCGAACGCACCATCGAAGACGGTTCGGCGCTTGACCGGTTCCGCGCCATGGTCGTCGCCCAAGGTGGAGACGGCCGTGTCGTCGACGATTACAGCATCATGCCGCACGCGAAGTACCGCATCGAACTGCCGGCCAAAGCCAGCGGCTACGTCTCCCAGATGCTTGCCGACGAGGTCGGCATCGCCAGCATGAAGCTCGGCGGCGGCCGTGAGAAGGCCGACGACAAGCTTGATTACGGCGTCGGTATCGAGCTCAACAAGAAGGTCGGCGACAAGGTCTCCGAGGGCGAGTCCCTGCTGACCATCTGCAGCGAGAGCGAGGATGTCGACGACATCAAGGAACTGCTCTATAGCTGCATCAAGATCGGCGATAAAGCCGAGCCGTATCCGATGATTTACAAGATCATCAAGTAGCGATATCGGTCTGATTGTCAGATTGCGTGCGCCCCGTCCAACTCGACGGGGCGCACGTCCATACTCTGCGAGTAAAATAAAAGTTTGTGTTCGCCATAAGGCGGGCATTATCTGGAGTCTTAGCCCATCAGTGGGTCGGCGATGTTCTTCGTGTAAGCGGTGAATGTCGTTGGCGCTTGGCGCCTTGAAGCACTGGAGAGGCCTGGCTCAGCGCGGTTTCGCATGATTCCGCGTTCCGTTCAGATAACGACAGAATACAAAGGAACAACAGAAGAATGACTAACATTCAGCGTTCTCGCCGTCAGGTGCGCCTTTCGCGCGCCCTCGGCATCGCACTGACTCCAAAGGCTCAGCGCATCTTCGAGAAGCGTCCGTACGCTCCTGGTGAGCATGGCCGCACGCGTCGCCGCACCGAATCGGATTACGCGGTTCGTCTGCGTGAGAAACAGCGTCTGCGCGCCCAGTACGGCGTCTCCGAGAAGCAGCTTCGTGCAGCTTATGAAAAGGGCACCCACACCAAGGGCCAGACCGGCGATGCAATGCTCGTCGATCTCGAGACTCGTCTCGACGCTCTGGTGCTTCGCGCAGGCTTCGCCCGCACGACCGCCCAGGCACGCCAGTATGTCGTGCACCGTCACATTATGGTCGACGGCAACGTGGTGGACCGTCCGTCCTACCGCGTCAAGCCCGGCCAGACCATCCAGGTCAAGCCGAAGAGCCAGACCATGGTTCCCTTCCAGATTGCCGCTGAAGGCGTGCACCGCGATGTGCTGCCCGCAGTCCCCGGATACCTGGACGTCAACCTCGCCTCGCTCAAGGCGACTCTCACCCGCAAGCCGGAAACCAAAGAGATTCCGGTCGAGGTCAACATTCAGTACGTCGTCGAGTTCTACGCTCGCTGATTTCTGAATCCCATTCCTTTTAGGACATACCGCAAGGGCCCTGTGAGTTTCAAACTCACAGGGCCCTTGGCGTTGTCGGTTAAGTTGTCGATGTTATGTCACTCGCCAACGATGGCATCCACGATGGCGGAAACGATCGACATGATGATGGTGCCGATTATCGAGGCGAAGAAGCCAGAAATATAAACGCCCACGCCGAAGAGCGATACCGCCAGCCATGAGGCCAGCCGCATGCATAGCCAGTTGACGACCAAAAGCAGAATGATTGAAAGCAATCCCAGTGACATGATGGACAACGGCAGGGCTAAAATCTGCGTGACCCAATTCAGAATCGGTTTGACGACCGCGTTGACTAGGGCCAGAAACAGCGCGAAGGCGGCAATGCCGAGAATCGGGGGAGTGCCGATCGGCTGCATGCTTGGGATGAGCAACACCATCACGGCAGCGGCGATGGTAAGAATGATCCAGCGTGTGAAAAATCGTGTCATAAGAACAGTATGGCATAGGGGCCTGTTTGTAGAGCATTTGCGAGTGGTTCGTCCACGTCGTCAGCGCTAATCGAAATAATTATATTATATTAAATATTATTAATTAAGATAGAAAGGTCGCTGCTCGTGGGAAGCGTTGCGTTTTCGGTCGGCAAGCATACTGATTGGGATTTCGATTCGTTGCGTAAAGTGGCGTTTACCTCCGAGCAGCTATATACGATGATCGGTGGCCCGGATTACCTGCGCTATGTCGTGCCGGCCAAGGACGTTCCGTTCGCCAGTTACGCAAACGATGATGTATTTGCCTGGATGCGTCGTCGGTTGGTGGATTCCTGCGGTGCCATGGGCTTGGTGGGTGCCGACGCCATTCCATGCCCCGCATTGCAGCAGCTGATCGAGCCGATTCGCGACACGGCTTTCGCGGTGGGCGACGGTGTTATGCCTCCGGACGACGATCACGACGACATCCGTACCTACGTCGCGTATTTCGGCACCCGCTATGCCACGTTATGCAGGTTTTCGACCGTTCCTTACCAGCTTGGCTACAACCTCATCGGATTGGGCGGGCCAGATCAGTGGGAGAGTAATTTTCTTGAAGAGACGGGCACTTTAGAGGGCTTCAAAAAAGCCTCTGTGGCCTTGAAGGTGAATGTCAAAGAGCCTCGCGAAAAGGCTTTGCTGAACGGAGCAATAAGCGGATCCTTATATGATGCCGAAAAGTTTGCGGAAGCCAGAAATCTGCCGGAGGAACCTTTCGTCAATCTGGCGAGGGGAATACGAATCGGGCACTACCAATGTTTGACAATCCAGGGTGTCGATTTTCGGCGCACAAGGCTTGCTGAATCATCTCAGTTGCGTGATTTGCGCATCGGCCCGCAACCCTGGCGCGCATCGGAGGTGTTTCCGGGGGCCGGCGCGTTTTTCGTGATTGATTTCGACGCCAACCCGGGCGAGGACACTTCGGTCTGGGAAGGCGAAAGCATTTCCCATATCAGTTTTGAGTTCGCGCAAAAAGGCAGCTTGCTAGAACGATTTTCCGGCATACCACGCGCGCAGTGGGGCCAGTCCTTAGCAGGAATGGAGAAATGATATGGAAAGTGAAGCAAAACTTCGCAATGAATCGGCGACTTATCGGAATAGGGCCGTACAACATTCTGAAGCGGCAAAGCAGGCTCAAAACCGAGTCAATGAAATCAATGGCAAAATAAGTGGAACTCAGTCTCGTATTCAGGCCGTCGTGAATTTTAAGAATGGGACATTGACCGGACTGGAAACGACAAACAACACACTGACTAACGATTTGAAAAATATGGGGACTGCTGTGGGCGTGGGGCTGGCGGATGAAAGTGCAGGCTCTCATGCAAAAAGCCTTAACAAGAACAATGGTGTGCAGCTGAAAATCGTTCGTGATAAGTGTGATGCAATCATCTCCAGGCTCAATCGAGATTTGACTTCATTGAACCAATCACTTACAAAAGCACAATCTGACCTTAAAAGTGAAAATGCCGCAGTCACCAGCAACCAACGACTTCAGCAACAAGTGGATAACGAGTTGCAGCAGAATTAGCCTCAATGATTTTGGTAGCTCTGTTCCGAATATACGGGAGAACCTTTTAAGTTCATAACTTGTTGATCATCCGTTTAAAAGACGAAAGAAGGGAATGATATGTCTGTATTAGAGGGGAAGGACTGGCTGCCGATTGGCTCTGTGGTGCACCTCAATGAAAATGGTCACCTGGTGATGATTGCGGGTGTGATGCAACGCGACGAGAACACCGGAAGGCTTTGGGATTATATGGGCTTTCCTTATCCGGAAGGCAATATGAAACCAGGCGAAAGCTTGATGTTCAATCGTGCTGATATCGATCGTGTCTACTTTTTGGGTTATCAATCATTGTCAGGTATCGATTTTCTGGAGTTTCTTCAGAAGAATGAGGCCGAGTTTTGCAAGCGTCAACTGTCAGCCGAGCAAGCTGCGCAGCAGACAGGAGAGGCGCCAGCGTCGGATGGCTCTGTGAACGATGCGGCAGATGAATCAACAACCTATGGGTCTGGTCAAAATCTGTTCGAAGAACAATGGGGAGTGGGACATGATACCGCAGAGTAAGAGTTCGATACCGCAAAGTAAAGATGAAATCAGGCTTGACAAAGGCGCTACCGATAACGTCATCGGCGGTGTGAAAACGATTGAGTCGAATCTGAGGGATTTGGCACGCCAGTTCAATACGGTGGATTCCGATCTTGAGGAGTGGCAAGGGCAAGCCGGCGATGCCGCAAGAAACAAGTCGCAGTCCATCAAGGTGCTTATTGATGCTCTTGCAGATCAGATCGGCGAGTTTGCCGACGGCGTTGGACGCGGAAAGGTCCTGATGGAACAGGTCGATGAGGATATGGCCGGAATGTGCATAGCTGGAGGAAAGTGATGTTCAAAGCAGATTCGGATCAGATTGGTGAGGCTTCCCAAGCGGTCAAAAAAATGTATGATTCCGCGAAAATCATCAGTTCGTGCCTCAAGCTGCAGGATAATACATTGAGTTCAGCAAACAGTGGCATGGCTGCGCAATCGCAGAGCGGTGAAATGTTGATGCTCCGATCGAGCTTGGATGCGTTCATGGATGGTATCAATACCTATCGCAATGAACTTAATGACGCGAGTAGTGAATTGACGGGTGATCTGACTGCGAAGAGGCACAACGTGCTCTTTTGGGTGTCTGGGACAGCGAGCAAGAAAACTGTTATTGCCTGTGACATATCGGCTAATATGCAGGGGGCTTGTTCGACGGTGCATAATACTGCCGAGTCTTTGGAAAATGCTATTCCAGCAGCAATTGATGCGGCGCGTGGTCTTGATAATGGCCATGGCGAAGTGGATGCAATTTGCGAGGTACTCTCTAAACTTCGCTTCTATGCCGCAGGGGAGAAGGGGCTCAGTGACACTTTACTGAATAATTGGAATTCATATGTCGGTGCGATTAATGATTTTGAGACTCACTTCTCCGGCCTGTTCAACTCGTCGGTCATTGATAAACATGCACAAGAGGCAGCTGCGAATGATAAGGATTTGATAGCAGAATACGGTACGAAAATTGCTTTGAAACTTCCTAAGTTTTTAGGTGATATAGAGAAGTATTCGGATGATCCACAGGAGATGGAAAAGCTGTTAAATGATCCAAAGCAGGCTTTCATCGACAAACTTTCCGAAAGTTTCAAGACCAATGTTGCTCCATTCGACTATTTCCTTAAACATGCGAAAAAAGATGTGGTTGGCAAAGATCTCCATGTCGACAAGCATATCGGAAATGATTCAAAGCAGCCGAAAGAAAAGGCTCCCTCAGAATTTGAAGAAGACCTGAAAAGTATTGAGAAAAGTGATAAGGAGGGTAAAAAATGGACCGCCTTAGGTAAAACATCTGGAGTCTTAGGAAAATTTATAGGTCGAGCAACTGCGGTGTATAACGTTTACGATGTAGTCCAAGTGACAGGTGATGCGTATTCCTCATCCGGTAGTGTCTGGCAGGCTTTGCAAAAAGGCGGGAAGCGTGTTGTCAAGGATACTACGGTGACTGCTGCTGCGGATATTGGATTTCTAGTGGGCAGTCTGCCTGGAGATGCGACCTTCGATCCCGTGCTTGCTGCAGGTGGAGGTCTTGTTGGAAGTTTTTTGCTTTCGGAAGGTGCGGATCGTTTATTTGGTGAGGATTGGTGATAAGGGTGGCTGATGAGGTTTCAAAGACTTTGGCCAATTTTCAACTTGTATCGCAACAAAAACAACCAGCATGCGACTATGATTTCATGTTGACACCGCCGTTGATGGATGAGTTTGTGGATGCGGCAAACGCTTACGGGCAGCATTGGAAGTGGTTTGGAATATGTGCCACTACATTTATTGCAGCAATATGTTGTTTGGGAATAGCAAATGGCAAATTTCTGGATTCCGGACAGAACAAATTCATTTTGATCGGTTGCGTACTGTTGGCCTTGATTGCTTTGACCTTGGTGGTGTCACGTTCGGTACGACATTTGTTGACTATGTCTGGTCTGTTTTACGAATGGCATACATGGTTTGCATTGGCACATGACCGGTCGGTCTTCCGCCAGTTGCAGTGGCGGCAGATTACCCATCATAATTTCGAAGGCACCGAATGGTGTACGCCGTGTCGCGTATCGGTTTCCGAGGGTGGGATACAGATGATTCGGTGGGTGTCTGGGAAGGTATATAAGGATGGTTGCCCGTGGGAACAGATCGAGTGTGTGCGGGTCACGCCGCATGCGATTGTGCTGGGTCCGTCCGCTTGGTCGAAGGCACATTTCAATTTTCTTGATGGTTTGATAAGAGTTGGTGATGTCAGCCATTGTGTGGTGATACCTAGAAAATCTGTCGGTAACGTGAATAAGTTCGTAACGGATTGCTGGATGCATGTCTTGGACGTGCGTCCTGATTTGCGTCAGCCTTTGAGTCGCAAGACCCGTTTCCGCCGTTGGTTCCATGGCGACGATTTATAAATGCTGTTTAGTTTGTATGAAGATATTCTTTGTATTGCAGAGGTGAGATGGTTTTAAGCGTAGCTGTTGAGTAATGGGATGAGAGCCGGTTCGGGCAGGAGTTGGTGATGGGAGCGTTAAGCGAGATGCAGAAAGAGTCTGAAGGACATTCAATAGGATTTGTCGGGAAAGAGATGGCGCGTAACTATGATTTCAGTCTTAATGTGCCATTGATGGATGAGTTTGTGGATGCTGCTAATGCATATGGACGTCGTTGGCATTGGTATTTAATATACGTCTCTGTCTTCTTCATTGCAATATTGTGTATGGGCATAGGGAATGGCAGAATTGCTCAACAGAAGAAATTCTTCTTGATTTGTTTTGTTGTATTGACGCTTCTGGCGGCAGTTTCAGCGTTTTCGCATCGGCTATTGCATATAGTCATAATGCAGGGAATGCTGTACACCATGCAGTCGTGGTTTTCGGCATTCGGGAGTAAGGGAAGAAAAGGCAGACAACAATTCAGAAAAGTAATGTGGGGCCTAAATACTGATTCTCTGGTATCTGATCCTGGTTGGCGTACGCCGTGTCGCGTGTCAGTTTCCGAAGACAGGTTGCGTATGGTTCGCTGGGTGTCTGGTAAGGTTTATGAGGATGGTTGCCCGTGGAGGTATGTGGAGTGTGTGCGCGTGACTCCGCACGCGATTGTGCTGGGACCTTCTGCTTGGTCGAAAGCCCATACTACGCATCTCGATGGTGGTTCGGTGAGAACTGGCGATGTTAACAATTGCGTGGTCATACCTAAAAAATGCGTTGACAACGTGAATAAGTTCGTAACGGATTGCTGGATGCACGTCTTAGCCGTGCGTCCTGATTTGCGTCAGCCTTTGAGCCGTCGAACTCGTTTTCGTCGTTGGTTGCATGGCGACGATTTATAGACAGAGCCGAATGTTTTTTATCGTAAGATAATTCATGAAAACCGGCATCCCAACTTTGGTATGGGCAAAGTCTTAGTGGCACAAACGGAATCGTCGGTTTCGTTAAGCCCGTCTTCTTTCTTGCATTCTGTGTCGCTGTCGAGGCAGTTGCAATATGTGTGATAATGGAACCATGTTGTTGCATCTTCATTTGGTCCGCCATGGGCAGACCTATTTCAATCGCTATAACCGCTTGCAGGGCTGGTCGAATTCTCCGCTCACCGAATCCGGCCTCTCCGATGCCGACAAAGCCGGAGCGAAACTCAAAGATCTTGACTTTGCCGCCGCCTATTGCTCCGACACCACACGTGCCGAGCAGACCGCCGCACGAATTCTCGAAATCAACGAGCAGAACGGCCACGCGCGCCCGAAGTTGGTCGCCGACATGCATTTCCGCGAGCAGTTCTATGGCTATTTCGAAGGCCAGGATATGAATATGGCATGGTGGGCCGCCGGCGCCCCGCACGGTGCCAAGACCTATAACCAGATCGTCGAAAAATACGGACTCAAAGGCACGAGAGATTTCTTGAAGGAAGCGGACCCATTCCACGACGCCGAAAGCGACGAGGAATATTGGGAACGTGTCGAAGGCGGATTTGCCTTGATCGCCGCAAACGCCGGGCTCAAAGATGGTGATGACGTGCTCCAGATCTCGCACGGAAACACGCTCTTAAGCCTGATGCGCCGCTTCGCCGGGCCGGGCTACGACCTTTCCGAGCGACCTGCGAACGGCAGCGTCACAACGCTCGATTTCGACACCAGCAAGCCCATCGAAAACGCGGTGGCGGTCGTCGCTTACAATCAGTGATTTATCGGTCGAGCGTCGTAGGCGTTGGGTAATCTTGGGTTTTATTATGGCTGAAATGTCGAGGAACTGCATCGGAAAGAGGCTTTCATGAGTATTGGGGACATCGCAGGGCTTATCGCCGCCATAGCATTTGCTGTGTTGGCAGGGTTCCTGATTTATCCGCTCATCAGGTTGGGCAAGCTGTTCGACCAGCTCGCGCAGACCGTCAAGGATTCCGGCGACCATGCCATCCCGGCGCTTGACGAGGGCGTGACCACAGTGCGTCAGGTCAACAAGTCGCTTGAGGACGTCAACAAGATTTCCTCAGCCGCTTCCACGACAGCCGGCAATATCGGCGCGTTGACCGATCTTTACGGTTCGTTCCTGGGCAAGCCGGTTATTAAACTGGCATCGTCGTTCTACGCCCTGAAATCCACTGCGCAAAGCTTCATGCGTCAGAGAAGCGCGGAGCAGGCCGGGAATAGCGCCATGAAACCCAAAGCCACGTCTGCCAAGGTGAAAGGCGGCAAGGATTAACAATGGTCAAACGAATTTTCTGGGTGTCGCTTGGCGTGGTCGTCGGTGTGGTCGCCGTCTCCAAGGCCGAAGCCTATGTGCGTGCCAATACGCCTGATAAGGCGCGTCAGTTCGTCCTCGGTCCCGATCAGGACCATGTGATGCAACGTTCCCTGCGCGGTCTGTTCGACGAATTCAACGCCACGCGTCTTGCGCGCGAGCAGGAGTTGAATGCGCAATATGCCGACAAGCTCGGTTAATCTTTTGCGGTTCTGTCGTCGGGCATTGATTTGTTTTTACGGCATAAATCAAGGTTGCGGCAGACATAAAGTAATAAAAAATATTATTTGATAATAAACTATGTAATAGCAAGGAATCGAAAGTTCGGTTCCCGATACTTAAGTTTTTCAATGTAATGTGACAAGTAGCATCGCAACAATTTGGTTGTGAACAAAGCAAGGAGCAGCAGCAAGTATGCGCACCTCTGAAATCGCCAGCCGGTTCCAAACCTATTTCGAAAAGCAGGGCCATCTGGTCCTTCCTTCGGCGTCATTGATTTCGCCGAACCCGACGACACTCTTCACCATCGCGGGCATGGTGCCCTTCATTCCCTACCTTCTGGGTGAGCAGACCCCACCGAGCAGGCGCGTGACCTCGAACCAGAAGTGCGTGCGCACACTTGACATCGACGAAGTCGGCAAGACCACCCGCCACGGCACGTTCTTCCAGATGCTTGGCAATTTCTCCTTCGGCGACTATTTCAAGGCCGAAGCGATTCATTACGCGTGGGAATTGCTGACCACTCCGCAAGACAAGGGCGGCCTGGGCTTCGACCCCGAAACGCTGTGGGTCACCACCTACACCGATGACGACGAGGCACGCTCCCTGTGGGTCAACGAGGGGATGGACCCCGAACACATGGAGATCCTCGGTATGGAGGACAATTTCTGGACCACCGGCGGCCCCGGCCCCGGCGGCCCTTGCTCTGAGATCTACGTCGACCGCGGGCCGAAATACGGCAAGGAAGGCGGACCCAGCGCCGACGACAACCGCTACATCGAGATTTGGGATTTGGTCTTCGAAAACTACGCCGTCGACAACGTCAAGTCCAAAACCGATCTGCACATCGTCGGCGAGCTCGAGCATAAGAACATCGATACCGGTGCCGGCCTTGAGCGCGTGGCCTACCTGCTGCAAGGCAAGCAGAACATTTACGAAACCGATGAAATCTATCCTGTCATTGAAGCCGCAGAAAAGATTTCCGGACACAAGTACGGCGAGGATCAGGAATCCGATGTACGCTTCCGTGTCGTGGCCGATCATGTGCGTTCCGCGCTGATGATTATGAGCGACGGCGTGCGCCCCAGCAATGTCGGCCGTGGCTATGTGCTGCGTCGCCTCCTGCGTCGCACCGTGCGTTCGATGAAGATGCTTGGTGTCAACGAGCCTGTGCTGCCCACACTCTTCCCGGTCTCCAAGGATGCGATGGTTCCCAGCTATCCGGAATTGAATGACACGTTCCACGATGTTGCCGAAGCGGCTTACGGCGAAGAGGATGCATTCCGCCGTACGCTCGAGAATGGCACGACCATTCTCGACACGGCCGTCAAGAAAGCCAAGAAGTCCGGTAATGACGAAGTCTCCGGCAAGGATGCCTTCACGCTGCATGACACCTACGGCTTCCCGATCGAACTGACACGTGAAATGGCCGGCGAACAGGGTGTCAAGGTCGATGACAAGGGCTTTGAGGCTCTGATGGACGAGCAGAAGTCCCGTGCCCGCGCCGACGCCCTCAAAAAGCGTCACAACGTGGACGTCAGCGTCTACGATGATTTCAAGAAGACGCTCGAAAAGCCTGTCGAGTTCCTCGGCTACAAGGACCATTCCAGCCGTTCCACCATCCTCGGCATTTTTGAGGAAGGCAAGGGCAGCGTCCAGAGTGTCGACGGTCCGGCCAACGTCGAGATTGTGCTCGACCGCACTCCGTTCTATGCAGAACAAGGCGGTCAGCTGGCCGACGAAGGCGAGATGATCTCCGACGACGGCGCCGTGCTTGAGGTCGACGACGTGCAGAAGCCCATCAAGGATCTGACCGTGCACAGCTGCCGTTTGGCGGAAGGCAAGCTCAGTGTCGGCGAAAAGGTCAACGCCACCATCGACGAGGAACGCCGTCGTGGCTTGGCTCGCTCCCACACCGCCACCCATATGCTGCACAAGGCATTGCGCGAGGTACTCGGCGAGCAGGCGACCCAGCGCGGTTCGCTGGTCGCTCCCGACTACCTGCACTTCGACTTCCAGTGGCCCACGGCTATGACCCGTGAAGAGATCGATCAGGTCGAGGCTCGCGTCGTCGAACGCGCCTGCGACGATCTGCCGGTCACCATGGTCGAAATGGATTACAAGAAAGCCCTCGAGCTCGGTTCCATGCACCTCTTCGGCGAGAAGTACGGTGACCGCGTGCGCGTGGTGACCATCGGCGAGGACGCGTGGAGCCGCGAGCTCTGCGGAGGCACCCACCTCGATGCCACCGGCAAGATCGGCGAATTCGTCATCACTTCCGAATCATCCGTGGGCTCCGGTGTCCGCCGTATCGAAGCGTTCATGGGCAAGAAGGCCTACGAATACAATGACAAGCAGCACAAGACTGTCGCTGGGCTGGCCGACGAACTCAAGGTGCGCCCCGAAGAGCTGCGCGACCGCGTGCTCGCTCTCGAAAGCAAGCTCAAGGAAGCCGACCAGCACCTGAATTCGCTCTACGAATCCCAGCTTGAAGCCACAGTGCCGGCGTTGATCGCACAGGCGGAAGCCGATGCGGATGCTCCGGTGGAACTGGTGGCCTCGAACGTCGGTCACTTCGGCTCGTTCGATGCGCTGCGCAAGACCGTGATGGACATCCGTGCCAAGATCGGCGACAAGAAGTCCGCAGTCATCGCGCTTTCCGGCGTCAACGAACAAGGTAAGCCGATGGTTGCGGTCGCCACCAACGATGACGCACGTAAGGCCGGTTTGAAAGCCGGAGACCTCGTGCGCGTGGCCTCCAAGGTGCTCGGCGGTGGCGGTGGCGGCAAGCCTGACTTCGCCCAAGGTGGCGGTGCCGATGCTTCCAAGATCGACGAGGCGCTGAAAGCCCTGCGTCAGGCCGTACGCAAGGACTGAAAATCTATGACATGGTTGGGTGTGGATTTGGGAGACGCCAGGGTCGGCTTGGCTTTGAGTGACCCTGAGCTCTCCTTTGCCCACCCCGAAGGCAACATTCAGGCCAACGGTGATTCGTTCCGTGCCCTGGATGAAGTGGTGGATTTCATCGACGACCATGACGATATCGATAAAGTCGTTGTAGGGTTGCCTCTGCTCTTGAGTGGAGAAGCCGGTAAAAGCGCCAAAAAAGCCAAGCGTTGGGCCGCGAACCTTGCCAAACGACTTGAAGCGGCCGTCCAGAGCGAAGATTATCAATTAGACATTGTTCCTGAAATTGTATTGCAGGACGAGCGTCTCACCACGGTGAGCGCGCACCACCAGTTGAGCCAAGCCAGCGTCCAGAGCAGAAATCACAGGCCAGTGGTCGACCAGCAATCGGCGGTTGTCATCCTTCAGTCGGCGTTGGACCGACGTAACTGACGAAGCGAAAGCGGAGAGGGAATTCATGCCAGAAGACTTCAACGAGCTTTTCGACACGAACGCCGAGTGGGTTGATTCCACCGGCTCTTCTTCTGATGCCCAGCCGCCGGAGCCCCCTCCAACGTCTCGCCACGAAATGCGCCTGCGCAAGAAACGGCAACGCCAGCGAAAGATGACTATCGCAGCCATCATCGTAGTGGCCTTGCTCATCGTGGGTTGCGGTGGTTTCTTTGGCATCAGAGCTGTGACGCACCACATCAACAACACCAATTCGCAAGAGGTTTCCACCGATTACCGAGGACCCGGAACAGGTACTGTCTGGTTCACTATCGAAAGTGGCGAAAGCGTAGCCTCTATCTCCAGGCATCTGGTCAAAGCGGGCGTGGTCAAGAACGCGGATACCTTCGCAAGCACAGTGGCGGCCAACAACAGCACGCTTTATCCGGGTATGTACCAGCTCAAAAAGCACATGTCGTCAATGGATGCGGTGAAAATCCTCTCCGATCAGACCAAGGCCACTGGGTTCCTGGAGGTCAAGGCCGGGGAACGCAGCTCGGATGTCGTGGCGCAGGCCGCACAGCTATCCGGAATCGATAAATCGCAGTTCGATGCGGTAGTCAATGGCGGCGGACAAGGGATTCTCCCCGCCGAAGCCGGAGGCAAATTCGAAGGCTGGTTTGAACCGGGTGTCTACGATGTCAAAAAGAAGGGCAGCACCGCCTCCTCAATCTTGAAGGCGATTGTCGATAAACGCGTGGCTAAGCTCAACGATCTGAAAGTTCCGACTGGAGCGCAACGCGAAACCATCCTCAACATGGCTTCCATCGCCGAATCCGAAGTGAACCGACCGGAATACTACGGCAAGGTCGTGCGCGTCATCATGAACCGGCTCAACCAAGGCATGGCGCTGGGCATGGATTCGACGGTCGCCTACGGAGAGAATGTCAAGCCGAGCGATCTCACCGATGCGATGCTGGGCAACGCTTCCGACCCCTACAATACCCGCATCAACAAGGGCCTGCCACCCACGCCAATTAGCTCACCAGGAGACGAAGCCATCAAGGCCGCCATGAATCCGACCCCGGGCGACTGGCTCTATTTCGTCACTACGAACCTGCAGACGGGCGAGACCAAGTTCGTCGCCACCCAAGACGAGTTCAACCAGATTCGCGATGAATACAAGGCCCAAAACCCCAACGCCAACTAGTTTTTATTTATTTTATTTAATTGGCTATTCTGTGGTTCAGTTGCCTTGTTACGTCACTTTACGTGGTTGGTCGCGGATTTGGGGGAATATACAATGCTTCGGCACCCTCAAGGCCGGTAGGCCAAGCTTTACGCCTCAGCATCGCATATTCCCTCAAATCCACTCATGTATGTTGGAAATCTAACGAAATCTAAGAATGTTTTTATACCCAGCATAAGTGGATTGGCGGGATATGCGATGTTCGGGCGTAAGACACGGCCGAGCGGCCAAGGAGCGTCCCGAATATTGTATATCCCGCCAATCCACGACCAACCGATAAACGAGAGTAAAAAACAAAACTAAAATGCGGCTAACTAAATAGCAGGTATAAGCGTTGCGATAATTCCTGCGAACACGATTATGGGGACGAACGGGGCTTTGTGAGATGAATGCTTGATGAGCTTGGGATAGAGGGGAATCCAGAGGAGGCCTAAGGCACCCATGAGCAGCCACCAATAGAGATAGGGCATCAGACCGAAGGAGCCTACCGCAAGTCCAACCAAGAACGATGTGGTGACGTCTCCGAATCCTAGGGCTCCGGGCTTGAGGCGTGAGAGCAGGAATTGGATGGCGGCCGATAGCAGTGCATATCCGAGGGGAAGCAGGACTTTGGCGGGATTCCGCTCGATGATGGAGAGCGCTATAAAGAACACCAGTTGTATTAAAACTCCGGTGACCACCCATGTTCTGGGCACTCGAAAACGGCGGATGTCTTCGACGACAAGCGCCAGTCCGCAGATCAGACTCGGGAGTGCTGCAATGTAGGCCATATCGGTAAGATAGTGCATAAACCCATTAATTGACGAATGGAAAGCGCGAAAAAGCGGAAAATTCAAGGTTTATTTTTCTAAATCTTGATTCGTCAAGGTTCGGCAAGGAGTGAATATGTTGCGTTGGCAGACGGCGGGGGAGTCGCACGGTGAGGCGTTGGTCGCCATGATTGAGGGGCTTCCGGCCGGCGTCGAAGTGCGTTCACAAGATGTCGTGGATGCGTTGGCACGGCGCCGTCTGGGTTACGGACGTGGGGCGCGCATGAAGTTCGAGCAGGACAAAGTGCGGCTTCTGACCGGCGTACGCCACGGCAAGACGCTGGGGTCGCCGGTAACCATCGAAATCGCCAATACGGAATGGCCGAAGTGGACCGAAGTCATGAGCGCCGATCCGCTTGACCACGAATTGCCGCCGACCGGGCGCAACGAACCGCTGACCCGCCCGCGTCCCGGCCACGCCGACCTGACTGGCATGCGCAAATATGGTTTCGATGACGCCCGCAACGCGCTGGAACGTTCCAGCGCTCGCGAGACTGCTTCTCGCGTGGCTTTGGGAGAGGTCGCTGCAAAATTCCTTGAGCAGACGGTGGGTATCAGAACTGTTGCCCACGTGGTTGCGTTGGGCGGCGAAAAGGCAGATACGAGCACTTTGCCGACGCCCGCCGATGTCGAGGCGCTTGACGCTTCGCCGGTGCGCACGCTTGACAAGGACGCCGAGAAGCGCATGATGGCCAAAGTCGACGAGGCCAAGTCGCGTGCCGATACGCTCGGCGGCGTCGTGGAGGTCATTGCTTACGGTGTACCCGCCGGATTAGGCACGTATGTGGAAAGCGACCGCAGGCTTGACGCGGCGCTTGCCGGTGCTTTGATGGGGATTCAAGCCATCAAGGGTGTCGAAATCGGTGACGGATTCCTTGAGGCCGATCGGTTCGGCTCCGAGGCGCACGATGAGATGTTCGTCGACGACAACGGCCATATCGAGCGTTATTCCAACCGTTCCGGTGGCACTGAAGGTGGTATGTCCGACGGACAGCCGATTCGCGTGCGTGCTGCAATGAAGCCGATTCCTTCGATTCCGCGTGCCTTGCGCACGGTCGATGTCGCCACAGGCGAGGAAGCCAAGGCCATCAACCAGCGTTCCGACACCACCGCGGTTCCTGCTGCTTCCGTGGTCGCCGAAGCCATGGTGAGACTAACGTTGGCCAAGTTCGTGCTGGAGAAATTCGGCGGCGACAGTGTCGAAGAGACCCGTCGCAACGCACAGAATTATCTTGATTCCTGGCCGGAGCATATGCGCTGATTGGCGTTTTGGCAATGTTATTTGCGTAATTTTTCGAAGATAAAATCATCGAAATAAAGCAAATCCTAGGATAAAGAGAGATAGAGAGACGGGGTGCAGCAATCATGAGTGGTCATCGTCCGCTTGCCGTGGTCATCGGCATGCCCGGCGCCGGCAAGACGCGCGTGGGGCGCGAGGCGGCGCAGATGCTCGATGTCGATTTTGCCGACGCGGATATCGAAATCGAGCAGGAAGCGGGCATGAAGATTCCTCGATATTTCGAAAAATATGGGGAACCCGCGTTCCGCAAGCTTGAGGCGGAAGTCATCGCCGATCTGCTCGAGTCGTTCGATGGTCTGCTTGCATTGGGTGGCGGTGCGCCTATGACACAGTCGACGCGAGACGCGCTGGCCGACTATATCGCCGACGGTGGCAAGCTGGTCTATCTGGAAGCTGACAAACACGAAGCTATGGAACGAGCCGCGCGAGGCGGCAACCGGCCTATGCTCAATGGCGACGCCAACAAACGCTGGCTGAAACTCTATGAGGAGCGCGACCCCGTTTTCCGCGAAATCTCCAATCTGCATGTGCACACCCATGGTTCGACGCCGCGTGTGGCGGCAAGGAAGCTGAGCAATATGATTCAGGAACGCATCGTCCATGTCACCGGTTCGGGCATCGAACCCTATGACGTCTGCATCGGCGAAGGCACATTGAACCGATTGCCGGAAATGGTGGGACCGGATGTGTTGCGCGTCGCACTGATTCATACCCAACCGGTGCAGCGTCACTCCGATCAGGCACGCGCCTTGTTGCGTCAGGCCGGTTACGAGGTCTACGACTTGGTCATTCCCGATGCGGAAAAGGGCAAGACCGTCGACGTGGCCAAAACCATTTGGAAACGGCTTGGGGAAATCGGCTTCACCCGTTCCGATGCCATCGTCGGTCTGGGCGGGGGAGCGGCAACCGATCTTGCGGGCTTTATCGCCGCCACATGGATGCGCGGTATCCGTTACGTCAATTGCCCGACCTCGCTGTTGGCGATGGTCGACGCCTCGACCGGCGGGAAGACCGGTATCAACACCGACGAGGGCAAGAATCTGGTCGGTTCGTTCTACACGCCCGCGGGTGTGCTCGCCGATCTGCGCACGTTGAAGACCTTGCCGCAGGATATTTTCACCGAGGGACTCGGGGAAGTGACCAAGTCCGGTTTTATCCGTGACACGAATATTCTTGATATCCTTCAGGAGCATGCGGATGAACTGCGGAACTTCAACGGTGACGATTTCCTAGGCTCGCCGTTGGAAGACGTGGTTGCGGAGCTCATCGAGCGTACCGTTCGCGTCAAGGCCTATCACGTCTCGAACGATCTCAAGGAAGCCGGTCTGCGCGAATTTCTCAACTACGGGCACACGCTGGCCCATGCCATCGAAAAGCTCGAGAACTTCCGCTGGCGCCATGGCAACGCTGTTGCTGTCGGCTGCGTCTATGCCGCCGAACTTTCGCATATCCTTGGCCATCTCGATCAGGAATCCGTCGACCTGCATCGTTCGATTCTTTCCTCGCTTGGCCTGCCGATTTCCTGGGATGGCGGCGATTGGGATTCGGTGCTCGCGTTGATGCACAAGGACAAGAAGGCGCGCGGCAACACGCTGCGTTTCGTCATCCTTGACAGTATCGGCCATCCGATGCATCTCGAGGATCCGCCGATGGATGCGCTTGTTGAGGCGTTCCAGCGGATTCGCCATTGAGCGGTTGCACAAGTCGATAGATAGGTTTTGAAAATTGGCATAATATCAGGATTCTTGAAAAGCCATCTGTCGACTTGTGTTAGGAAATGTACTTCACCAAATAAAAAGGACAAAACAAATGACCAAAGTAATCGTCGTCAATGGGCCGAATCTCGGACGTCTGGGAGTTCGTGAACCCGACGTGTATGGCCATCAGGACTTGAAAACGTTGCGCAAGGATTGCGCGGAATGGGGCAAGGCACTTGGCCTTGAGGTTGAGGTCCGCCAGTCCGACGACGAGGCCGAGGTCATCGGCTGGATGCACCAGGCCGTCGACGAGCAGACGCCCGTGGTGATGAACCCCGCCGCGTTCACCCATTACAGCTATGGGCTTTCCGACGCCGCCAAAATGGTCACCGACGCAGGTCTGCCGCTGATGGAAGTGCACATCTCCAATCCATCGGCTCGCGATTCGTTCCGCAAATACAGCGTCATCAGCCCTGTGGCCACCGGCACCATCACCGGCATGGGCTTCTACGGCTACAAACTAGCCCTCGATGCCGTGGCTCATCTGTTGGCGAAGTAATTCTCGATATATTACAAAAAGTAATGTGGGGAACGGGGAATGTATGCCATTTTCCGCTCCCGCCTACGAACACGCCGAGTCAATAGAGGCTGATAGACTGAAGTTCCATGGCAAGAGAAAATAATGATAATTCCCATGGACATGTCACCAAGCATATTTTCGTCACCGGTGGCGTTGTTTCTTCCCTTGGTAAGGGCCTGACAGCATCCTCTCTCGGTCGTCTTCTTCGCAGCCGTGGTCTCCGCGTATTGCAGCAAAAACTCGATCCTTATATCAATGTCGACCCTGGCACCATGAACCCGTTCCAGCACGGTGAGGTCTACGTCACCGAAGACGGCGCCGAAACCGATCTGGACATCGGCCACTACGAGCGCTTCCTTGACGTCTTCCTCTCGCAGAAGGCTAATGTCACCACCGGTCAGATTTACCAGTCCGTGCTTGAGAAGGAGCGCGCCGGCAAATACTTGGGCCAGTGCGTCCAGGTCATCCCGCACATCACCAACGAGATTAAGAGCCGCATGCGCGCCCAGGCCGCGGACGACGTCGACGTGATCATCACCGAGATCGGCGGCACCGTCGGCGACATCGAATCCCAGCCGTTCCTTGAAGCCGCACGCGAGGTCAAGCGTGAACTCGGCCCGCACAACTGCATGTTCGTCCACGTCTCGCTGGTTCCGTATCTGCCGGCCGCCCACGAGCTGAAGACCAAGCCGACCCAGCACTCCGTGATGACTTTACGCCAGCTTGGCATCACCCCCGACGCACTCGTGCTGCGCAGCGATCGTCCGCTGAACCAAGGCATCAAGGACAAGATTTCCCTGATGTGCGATGTCGACGAGGAAGGCGTGGTCAACTGCGTGGACGCCCCGAGCATCTACGACGTGCCGAAGATCCTGCACAACGAAGGCCTCGACTCCTACGTGGTCCACTACCTTGAGCTCTCCGCCCACGACGTCGATTGGGCCGAATGGGACGAGCTTCTCGAGCGTGTGCACCATCCGAAGGAAGAAGTCAACATCGCCATCGTCGGCAAGTACATCGACCTGCCCGATGCCTACCTTTCCGTTATCGAGGCTGTCAAGGCCGGCGGCTTCGGCAACTACGCCAAGGCGAACGTCAAGCTCGTCGCTGCCGACCTTTGCGAGTCCGAAGCCGGTGCCGACGCCGAGCTGCGAGATATGGACGGCATCATTGTTCCCGGCGGTTTCGGCATTCGTGGCATCGAAGGCAAGATTGGCGCGCTGCGCTACGCCCGCGAGCACAAGTTGCCCGCCTTGGGCCTGTGCCTTGGTCTGCAGTGCATGGTCATCGAATATGCGCGCGACGTTCTGGAGCTCGAGGATGCGGATTCCTCCGAGTTCGAGCCCGGCTGCAAGAACCCGGTCATCGCCACGATGGAAGAGCAGAAAGACATCCTCGCCAATTCCGACATGGGCCACACCATGCGCCTCGGGGCCTATCCGGCTGTGCTGAAGGAAGGTTCGCTGGTCGAAAAGCTCTATGGCACCACCAATGTCAGTGAACGCCATCGCCATCGCTATGAGGTCAATGTGGCCTACAAGGATCGTCTGCGCGAAGGCGGCCTCGATATTTCCGGCGAAAGCCCCGACGGTGAGCTTACCGAGTTCGTCGAACTGCCGCAGGACGTGCATCCGTTCTACGTCGGCACGCAGGCCCACCCCGAGTTCAAGTCTCGCCCGACCAAGCCGCATCCGCTCTTCCAGGGGCTGGTAAAGGCCGCGCTCGACCATCAGGAAGCCCGCAAGAGCCAGCCCGAAGAGGACTGAGCTATAGGAAATTACCGGTAGCGTGATTGAATCCGTTTCTTCGAAAGCCGATGAAACCGGTTATTGATGTTGCCGATAATCGAACGTAACAAGACCCCGCTTCGGTGGGGTCTTCTGCTATATGTGGATGGGTGAAGCCTTAGAAAACACGGACAAAATCGGGTAATTGTACAAAGCGATGTGATATGGACAAAGTTGTGAATTAAATCACTTTCATTGTCAGCGTTGTTTTATATGCAACCCTAGTAATAAAAGTCCAATTCTGTTAGGTTTATATTGAGTGTAGTCAATGATGGGAGGCAGCGTACGGTGGCAGAAAAACCAACACCAAACGCCGCGTCTGATACGGAGATGAGCCAGTATGTGGCTGATCGCGAACGTGTCAACGAGGATAAAATCAAAAAGGATGACGAGATCATCCAGGAATTCGGCGAGTATAACTATGGCTGGCACGATTCCGATGCGGCCGGTGAGGCCGCGAAGAAGGGCATCGACGAGAACGTCGTTCGCGCCATTTCCGCCGACAAAGGCGAGCCGCAGTGGATGCTCGACATGAGGTTGAGGGGTTATCGCGCCTTCATCGAAAAGCCCATGCCTAAGTGGGGCGTGGACTTCTCCGATTTCGATGCCGATGATTTCAAGTATTATGTAAAGCCGATTGACAAACCGGCCAAGAGCTGGGATGACTTGCCCACGGATATCCGTACCACCTACGACAAGCTGGGCATTCCCGACGCTGAGAAGAAGCGTCTGGTCTCCGGTGTCGCGGCGCAGTACGAGTCCGAGGTCATCTACAACTCCATCCAGGAGGACCTCAAAAAAGAAGGCGTGATCTTCACCGATACGGACACCGCGTTGCGCGAGTACCCGGATCTGGTCAAGAAATATTTCGCGACCGTCATCCCTTACGATGACAACAAGTTCGCCGCTCTCAACACGGCGGCTTGGTCCGGCGGCTCGTTCGTCTACGTCCCCAAAGGCGTCCACGTCGATATCCCGCTGCAGGCCTACTTCCGCATCAACACACCGAACATGGGCCAGTTCGAGCGCACGCTGATCATCGCAGAGGAAGGCTCTTACGTCCATTACGTCGAGGGCTGCACGGCCCCGATCTACGCGACGGACTCGCTGCACGCGGCCAACGTCGAGATCATCGTCGGCAAGAACGCCCGTGTGCGTTATACGACCGTACAGAATTGGTCGAACAATGTCTACAACCTCGTCACCCAGCGCGCCTATGTCAAAGAGGGCGGCACCATGGAATGGGTCGACGGCAACATCGGCTCCAAGGCGAGCATGAAGTACCCGTCCTGCATTTTGGCTGAGCCGTACGCCAAGGCCTCCACCATGTCGCTGAGCTTCGCCGGCAAGGGGCAGTATCAGGACACCGGCGCCAAGATGATTCATCTGGCACCGCACACCAGCTCCACCATCGTCGCCAAATCGATTTCGCGCGGTGGTGGACGTTGCGCCTACCGCGGTTTGGTCAAGGTGATTGACGGGGCCAAGGGCTCGAGCTCTTCGGTGGTCTGCGACACCTTGCTGGTCGACGATTATTCGCGTTCCGACACGTATCCGCACGTCGACATCCGCGAGGACGACGTGACGATGGCGCACGAAGCGACTGTTTCCAAGGTCTCCGAGGACCAGCTCTTCTACCTGATGAGCCGCGGGCTCGAGGAGAAGGAAGCCATGGGCATGATTGTGCGCGGCTTCGTCGAGCCGATCAGCCGTGAGCTGCCTATGGAATACGCGTTGGAGCTCAACAGGCTGGTCGAGTTGCAAATGGAAGGATCGGTGGGCTGATCGATGGCCGAACAAGAAGTGAATATTCCAGTGGCGGATCCCAATGATCCCTACGCAGTGCCGGCGGCGATGCCGTCCAGTGCCGACAACGAGCCGCGCTCGTTTGCAGTGGACGATTTCAAGATGCCGACGCGCAAGCAGGAGGACTGGCGCTATACCCCGCTCGAGCGCATCGAGGAGTTCTTCAACGTCTTCATCCCCAGCGGCGAGACCAAGGTAACCGTCAGCAATATCGACGGAACACCGATTGATGGTAACAAGGTGACCAAGTCGGTCATCGACCGTAGCGAGGCGCCTTCCGGCAGTATCATGAAGCCGAATGACCGTGTTTCGGCAGTAGAATGGAACAGCGGCAGTAAGACTGTCGTCGTCTCTATTTCCGGGGAACTTGACCAGCCGGTACTGGTTGACGTCGAAGGACACGGTGCCGATCTCGATTCTCTGCATCTCGTGCTCAAAGTCGCTGACCGTACGCATGGCGATATCGTTGTGCGTCACCAAGGTCTGGCTCGTCTTGCCGAAGGCATTGAAATTATTACTGGCAAGGACTCCCACGTTTCCACCACGTTCGTGCAGGAATGGGACAAGGGCTCCAAGCACGTGGGCAACCAGCGCATTCACGTCGGCGACAACGCCTCGCTGCGCCACGCCGTGGTCACCCTCGGCGGCGACGTCGTGCGTCTGCGTATGGATCAGGAATTCGGCGGACCGCAGGGAGATCTCAACATGCTCGGCATCTACTTTGCCGAGGCCGGACAGCACCTCGAGCATCGCACGATGGTGGTTCACAACTATCCGGAGTGTAAGTCCCGTGTGGTTTACAAGGGAGCTTTGGACGGCAAGAATGCACATTCGACTTGGGTCGGCAACGCGCTGATCCAGCCGCAGGCGCCGAACACCGACTCCTACGAGCTCAACCGCAACCTGGTGCTCACGCCCGGTCCCGTGGCCGATTCCGAGCCGAACCTCGAGATCGAGAACGGCAACATCATCGGTGCCGGCCATGCCAGCTCCGTCGGCCACTTTGATGACGAGGAGCTCTTCTACCTGCAGTCGCGCGGCATCACGGAATCCGAAGCCCGCAAGCTCGTGGTCCGTGGTTTCTTCGCCGACCTCATCGAACAAATCGGTGTGCCCAGCATCGCCGAACACCTTATGAATGTCATTGACCGCAGGCTCGCGCGCGGCGAAAGCGCCGACATGCAAGCGGTATTGGAGGATAAGTAAATGTCTACATTGGAAATCAAGGATCTCTACGCATCGGTGGAGACCAAAGAAGGCCGCAAGCAGATTCTCAAGGGCGCGACCCTGACCGTCAACTCCGGCGAGACGCACGCCATCATGGGCCCCAACGGCTCCGGCAAGTCCACACTGGCCTACACGCTGGCCGGCCACCCGAAGTACTTCGTTGACTCCGGCGAGGCGCTGCTCGACGGTGAGGACCTGCTCAAGATGACTGCGGACGAGCGTGCGAAGGCTGGCCTGTTCCTCGCGATGCAGTACCCGGTGGAGGTGCCGGGCGTCTCGATGACCAACTTCCTGCGCACCGCCAAGACCGAGGTCGACGGCAAGGCTCCCGCCATCCGCACCTGGACCAAGGAGCTGCAGGACGCAATGAAGAACCTTCGCATGGACAAGAAGTTCGCTTCCCGTTCCGTCAACGAAGGCTTCTCCGGCGGCGAAAAGAAGCGCGCCGAAGTGCTGCAGCTTGAGCTTCTGAAACCTAAGTTCGCCATCATGGACGAGACCGACTCCGGTCTCGATGTTGACGCGCTGCGCATCGTCTCCGAAGGCGTGAACCGCGCCAAGGAGAACACGGGGCTGGGCATTATGCTCATCACGCATTACACTCGAATCCTCAAGTATATTAAGCCGGATATTGTGCATGTGTTTGCAGGTGGAAAGTTTGTCAAGACTGGCGGGCCCGAGCTTGCGGATGAACTGGAAGAGACTGGGTATGATCAGTATCTGCCTGAAGGTTCGACGGAATCGGCTTTAGCTTGATTTTGTTTTGATTAATCGCTTTTAGTAGTTTTCAGTTTTAGCTTACTTTTAGCGGTTGGTCGCGGATTGGAAAAGGACACCATGTTTCGGAACCCTCAAGGCCGGTAGGCCAAGCTTTACTCCTCAACATGGTGTCCTTTTCCAATCCGCTTATGTTGCGTTAGTTTGGCAGGTTATTTTTTAGGGCTTTGGATGATTTTGACACATCGAGTGTCAAAATCAGCAGGCTTCGCCTGAAAATAATATTAAAATTGAATAAAAGTCATTAAGAGCTATGGCTTATAAAGATTGAAGGCAATGATGGTGGATTTTTTGAAGATTAGGGACGAGTTTCCTATTTTGGGGCAGGAGATCCATGGGCATCCACTCGTGTACTTTGACTCGGCGGCTACGGCGCAGAAGCCACAGTGCGTGATTGATGCCGAGAGCAAGTTTTATGAGACCATCAATGCTGGGGTGCACCGTGGGGCGCATGAGCTCGCTGCGCGTAGCACTGTTGCGTTTGAAGAAGCGCGCGCCAAGGTTGCCAAGCTCGTTGGAGCCAATTCTGAAGAGGGGCAGGAAGAGATTGTTGTCACGGCTGGGGCCACAGCTGGGCTAAATCTGCTGGCTACAGCCTTTGGTAATGCCTCGCTCGGGCGTGGCGGGGATGCTGCTAAACGGTTTGCGCTTAAGCCGGGGGATGAGATCGTCGTTTCCAAGGCCGAGCATCATTCGGTGTTGCTGCCGTTCCAGGAGCTGGCTTACCGCACTGGGGCCACGCTGAAATGGTTTGATTTGACTGATGACGGGCGTATCCGTTCCGATACTGCCGATGAAGTTATTACCGATCGGACCAAGATCGTCGCCATCACCCATATCAGCAACGTCACTGGGGCTATCACTGATATCGAGCCTATTGTCAAGCGTGCGCACGAAGTCGGGGCCATCTTTATTCTGGACGCTTGCCAGTCGGTGCCGCATCTGAAACTCGATTTCCACAAGATGGATGTCGATTTCGCAGCTTGGAGCGCCCATAAGATGTATGGGCCAACCGGCGTTGGTTTCCTCTATGGGAAACGTGAACTGTTGGAAGCCTTGCCGCCGGCCAGTTTCGGCGGATCGATGGTCGAACTGGCATGGATGGACAAGCCCGCGGAATATATGGAACCACCCGCCCGATTCGAGTCCGGAACCCAGCCGGTCGCACAGGTTGTGGCCGCAGGTGTGGCCGCCGACTGGATGCGCGAAATCGGCATGGAAAATGTCGAAGCCCACGAAAAGACAATTACCGACGAACTTCTGAAGCTTAACGACGTTCCCGGTTTCCGTGTGCTCGGGCCGGTGGAGAACAAGGATCGCATCGGCACGGTGTCGTTCGACGTCAAAGGCGTGCATCCGCATGATGTCGGCCAGTTCTTCGATGCCCAGGGCATCGCGGTGCGCGTCGGCCATCATTGCGCCCAACCGGTTCACCGTCACTTCGGCCTGTTTGCTTCGTCCCGAGCTTCGACAGGCGTGTACAATACCGTCGAGGAAGCCAAGCAAGTAGTCGAAACGGCCGGCAAGGTCCGTTCGTTCTTTGAGGTGTGAGCATGAGTGATTTTGGTATGAGCGGTGACGATCTCGAGCAGATGTATCAGGAGGTCATTCTTGACGCGTCGAAGCATCCGCACGGCAAGGAGCATTTTGCCGCGGACGTGACGAAGGAGTCGAAAAGTGCGAGCGAAACCGGCGAGACGACGGTGCGTGCCAGCCATGAATACTGCACGCCGGGGGAGTCACACCAATTCAACCCGACCTGCGGCGATCAGGTGACCGTCCACGTCGAAGTCTCGGAATCCGAACCGCACAAGATCGAGCGTCTGGTATGGGACGGCAGTGGTTGTTCCATCTCCACGGCCAGCCTTTCGATGATGGTCGATCTGGTCGACGGTAAGACGGTTGACGAAGCCATGCAGCTTGAGGGCGTCTTCCAGAAGCTGATGAAGTCGCGCGGTGCCGGTCTCGATAACGACGCCGATGAAGAGGCGTTGGGTGATGCCGTCGTGTTCCAAGGCGTCTCGAAATATCCGATGCGCATCAAATGCGCGTTGCTGGGTTGGGCCGGACTCAAGGATTCGCTGGCCAAGGCGTTGGCGGCAGATAAGTAAAAATAACCGATCGATACTTTGAAAAACATAGCGATAATCAATAGATGCTTGATGAATAAACGACGTATGGCGAACATATCGTTGCGTCATTCATTGGCGAGTGACTTGATTATGCTATCCGCTTGTATCAATCGCTTTTAATACATGACATAATGATTGGTGGATTCACCACAGCAGGAGGCAACATGGAAAGCCAAGACAATCTCGTACCGACGCCGGAATCTTCGATTCTCGATTCGGCAGCCAAAGCGCTTGGCAGCGAGGAGAAGGCCGAGGCAGCCGTCGCCAATCCGCATGCGGTGGGTTCGCTCGATAAATTCGATAAGCAGGATGAAGCGGGCTCTGCAACAGCTGAGACTTCCGACGAATCGGCTGGCAACACCGTCAAGGATGAAGAAACTGGGATTCCGCTGACCTCGTTCAACGACATTGGCAGGGCCACGGCCGCCGACGTGCGTGAGGCGTTGCACCAGGTCATCGATCCAGAGCTCGGCATCGACGTCATCGACCTCGGCTTGGTCTACGGCATCGAAATCGACGAAAAAGGCCGTGCCATCATCACGATGACGCTGACCACTCCGGCTTGCCCGTTGACCGATTTGCTTGAAGATGAGTGTGCCTCGACGTTGGCCGGCTTGGTGGAGGAATTCCGCATCGACTGGACGTGGCAGCCGCGTTGGACGCTCGACATGATTCGCCCGGAAGGCCGCGAACAGCTTGAGGCCATCGGCTTCAACTTCGACAACATGCCGAAGTACTGAAACTTACAATTACCAAAAAGGAACGCTGCTTCGGAATTCTTCTGGTGCAGCGTTCCTTTTTATTCGATAATCATTACCGGATTTATATCAGTCTCTGATAACCGTGCGCTTGGGGACGATCGTGATGCCGTCTTTGACGGTGAAGCCGCGGGCGCGGTCGTGCTCGTGGTCAATGCCCACGGTTGCGTTCTCTTCAAGGATGACGTTCTTGTCGATGATAGCCTTGCAGACGCGTGCACGACGCCCGACGATGACCCCGTCGAAGAGTATGGAATCAACCACCTGCGACCACGAATTGATGCGCACGTTCGGCGACAGCACCGAATGCTGCACGTCGCCACCCGAGACGATGACGCCGGGGGCGATGATGGACTCGGTGGCTCGTCCGATGCGGTTGGTTTCGGAACGGACGAACTTGGCTGGAGGCAGGTTGCCTGAAAGCGTGTAAATCGGCCAATCCTGGTTGTAAAGATTGAACGGGGGATTGTACTCGATCAGGTCCATATGGGCCTCGTAGAACTGCTTGATGGTGCCGACGTCACGCCAATAGGCGCGGTCGTAGTCGGTGGCCCCAGGAATCTCGTTTTCGCTGAAGTCGTAGACGCCGGCTTCGTGCCGCTGCGAGAAGAAAGGTGCGATGTCGCCGCCCATGTCGTGCTTGGTATCCTCGGCCTTCTCGTCACGTGCCAGCGCGTCGAAAAGTGCGTCGGTGGTGGCGATGTAATTGCCCATCGAAGCCAGAATCTGGTCGGGATGACCGGGCATGCCGTCGGTGGTCTCGGGCTTCTCCTTGAATCCGCGGATCATGTGTGGATGATTCGGGTCGACATCGATGACGCCGAACTGGTTTGATGCTTCGATCGGTTGACGGATACCGGCTACCGTGAAAGCCGCTCCGGATTCGATATGTTGTTTGAGCATCTGCCCGAAATCCATGCGGTAGACGTGGTCGGCGCCGACGATGACCACATAGTCAGGCTGCTCGTCTTCGATGATATTAATCGTTTGGTAGACCGCGTCCGCAGAACCCAAATACCAATGCTTGCCAAGACGCTGTTGGGCCGGAACCGGGGAAACATAGGCGTCAAGCAGTGGGGAGAAGCGCCAGACCTTCGAGATATGGCGGTCCAAGGAATGCGATTTGTATTGCGTCAGTACGACGATTTGTGAGTATCCGGAATTGACCAGGTTGCTCAGCGGGAAATCGATGAGACGGTACACGCCGCCGAACGGCACCGCGGGTTTGGCCCGGTCGCGCGTCAGCGGCATCAGACGCGTGCCTTCGCCGCCTGCCAATACGATAGCCAGTACTTTAGGATTCTTTGCCATTCCTTACCCCCTGATTACCGCGTCCTGTCGACCATTCTACAATTTCTGGCCGCAGCAGCGATGCTATATGAATCGTTCTCACGCTACCTGCAAAGTCGCGAGGCGTTCATCTTTGCACACGACCTTTTCTGCTCATTACTGTATCGGATTGAGCCGACGCGAAACGCCCGAGAGGTCGCCGAACGTCTAATTTCGCTTCGGGCTGGTCGCATAGAAGGCGACGGCGCTGGAGGCGGCCACATTGAGGCTGTCGACGCCGTTGCTCATCGGGATTTTGACGGTGAGGTCGGTGTTGGCGATGGTGCGGTGCGAAAGTCCGTCACCCTCCGTGCCGAAAACGAGGGCAAGCTTGTCGATATGGTCGGCTTCGTGCGGTTCGTTGTTGAGACGTCGGGTCAATTCGTCAAGGCTGATGGAATCATCGGTCAGTGCCATCGCGACGGTGGTAAAGCCCAGATCGTTGAGTTCCTTGAGCCCCCGCACCGGCCAGTATTTCCGATCTTCCTCTTTGGTGTGGCGGCTGGTGGGATTGTCGTTAATATTAGTCGTTTCCGCATGTTGACCCATTGAGGAATGTTGAGATGTTGTTTCGTCCTGCCCACTGATTTCTTCGGTGTCGTTTTCCAGCGTTTCCGCGTCGATGCGTGTCCACGGTACTTGGAATACCGTGCCCATGGAAACTCGGGCCGCGCGACGATAAAGCGGGTCGCCGCAGGAAGGCGTAACTAGTACGGCATCGACGTCGAGCGCCGCCGCTGAACGCATCAGCGCGCCGACGTTGGTGTGATCGACGATATTTTCCATGACCGCAATTCGTCGTGCGTTCTTGCACAGTTCTTTTACGGTGGGCAGCTTCCAACGGCGCATGGCGGCCAGGGCCCCGCGATGGAGCCGATAACCGGTCAGTTTTTTCAGTTGCTCAGGTGAAGCCACATAAACCGGAACGTCCTTGCCCCAGCGTTTGTCGATACGCTCGAACATATCTGCCATTCCTGAAAGCCAAGGCTCCTCGACCAGCAGCGAAACCGGTTCACGCCCGGCTGCCAGCGCCCGGTCGATGACCTTGGGCGACTCCGCGATAAAGATGCCCTTCTCAGGTTCAAGCCGGTTGCGCAGCTGCGCCTCGGTCAGGTTGGTATACGCGGCTACGCGCTCGTCGTCCACGGAATCAATCGTGATAATTCGCATCTGAAGTTTCCTTACTTTCTACCGCAACGGACGGCGCGCACTGGATGATATCGACAAAACCAGTATCGTTGGGCAAGTTGACAAGAAAAGGTCGGGGTGGCAAATTGTTGTATTGTCGCTGGCGGTTTTTCATGGTTCAATACGGAAAGTTCGATGCTGGCAGAGAATCATAGGTTGGGCCTGTGTTTCTTATCTCGCTCTATTTCTCTATCCCTTATTGTTCCAGTTCGTCTATAAGTACAGGAACCGTAACTCTCAAGTATGAAATTGAGAACTGAATCGTATTCATTATGCTTATGAAGTTGGATTCCCTCAGCCGTTGATGGAGGCAATTCACCGTGACATCACCGATTTAACGCAGCTCAGCCCACATAGGCTCCAAAGTGCCAGCATCGGCAGGAAGTATCGGAACTGGAAACCATTAATGCCTACAAAACCGTTCTTCGTACATTGCAGCCAGAGCGCCAAATAGATCAACAGCATGATGCCAATGGAGCACCCGAAGGCGGCCCACCAAAAGACCAACTGACGGTTTCGTGAACGACGCTGGAACGTAGTAGCCAACAATACGACGAACAGACACAGCAGCAGGAACCATGCCGCCATGACGAGTTTTCTGCCATCGAAGGGGACTTGGGCATGAATGATGGCGTATCCGATACTGCCAAGCGCTTGTGCCATGACGTGAGGATCAGTGAGTAAGTCGTGCGTTCTCATCTTTGTTTCGGCAAGCGTGACGAACACCGGAGTGACGGTAAACCAGTTGATATGGTGCATCCAAGAGATAATCCAAGTCGCCGAGCAGATGACGCCGATGACGGAGATACCGGCATAACGCTGGGTGCGTTGACGGGCCTTTTCCCGTGTCATTGCGGTCTGGTCATTGTTCGCAGAAACCATGAAACCGTGCTGCAGCCACGGAACGAGCAACGTTAATACGGTCAACGGCATGTAGGTGAGCTTACACATCGACAGGAATAGCCCAGTGACGCTCAGAACGATGCAATAACGGGTGGAGACGCGCTGCTGGGTGGTCCGATAGAGCAGACAGATGAAGAGAGTGGCAACGGCTTGGGTCATGGGGTCGGCGGAAATGGCGAAACCGCTGTAGGCGGTGAGGGTGAGGACACATCCGACAACGATACGCCATTGCGGAAGCACGGCGACGGATGCTCCCATGGCAAACGCGTATAGCAACAGCGTGAGCGTTTCCGCGAGATAATAGGTCGTGTTGGTGCTCAGGGCGAGGACTTTGCCGAGCCAGAAGCCGATGATTTGGGGCAGGTAGACGGGCGGTGCGTTGATGGCTGTGTTGTTGAACGGTACGTCGGCCCCGTTTTTGTCTTGTACGGTGATGGATTGCGGATTGACCACTGCAGTGTCATAACCGTTGAAATGGTCGATGGAATACTGAATCCATGCGTTGCCAACATGGCCGCCGACGTTCTCGGCGCTGCGATGGAAGTCGCTCTGCGCGTCGACATGGTGGGTTGGGCTGCCGTTGACAATGGCTGAAATGCGGTAGGTATGCGACCACACGTCGGGTGTTTGACCCTGCGGGGTATGAACGAGGAACACTCCGCCTATCAGCAGCGCGGCCAAGAAAGTGATAAGTGGCATCAGGCGTCGGATATTGGATAACAGCGATGCGTGTGGCGAAGTGGAGGATGCGCGTGGCGTAATCGAGGCCATCGTCGTCCCTTCTCCTGCAGTGTTGATTCGTATCCATGATAATGCGGAATGCTTACGAGAGCAGTGCCGACGAAATCAAGAGACAAGCTGGGGCGTCGCGCAGAAATCGCGGAAGGCCACTTAAATTCTGGGTTTTTATGCTCAAATCCTGCGCTGGGGGTGGCCAGATACACTAAGACCCCTTGTTTCCAAGGGGTCTCGAGTTTTCAGTTTTCGTGCCCAGGACGGGAGTTGAACCCGTACTCCTGTAAAATTATAGGAACTAGCACCTCAAGCTAGCGCGTCTACCATTCCGCCACCTGGGCAGGTGTCGTTCAAGCAACAGATAGAACTATACACCATTCCTGCGTCGTTCGGCAGGGCCGGTGTGTCGGAACTGTTGTTTGGGTAGGTTTATCGTTTTCGTCCGCAGTTCCGGTAGCCTTGAACTATGACAAGTCCACTTTTTGTATTTGATGCCGAGCACGACGATGTGCCGGTCAACCGAGACGAGCTGCGTGCGGGCTGGACGATAACTCTGCCGCCCGCCATCAAGCGGCACGCGATGGGTGCCATGCGTCTGCAGAACGGTGACAAACTGCAGCTTTCCGACGGGCGTGGGTTGCGTATCGACGCGGAAGTTGCCGATACCCAGAACGGGCTGGTCAAAGTATCTGAATTCACTACCGAAGAGCAACCGACTACGAGGCTTGCGCTGGTGCAGGCGCTCGCGAAAACAGGTCACGACGAGCAGGCTATCGATATGGCCACGCAGATTGGCGTGGACGAAATTGTGCCGTGGCAAGCCAACCGTTCGATTTCCAAGTGGAAAGCCGGACGCACCGACCGCAAATGGGAGCAGACGCTGGTAGCGGCTACTGAGCAATCGCGACGGGCTTGGAAACCGACGCTTGACGACTGCGTTTCCAGCAAGCAGGTGGTGGCGATATGCAGGCGTGCATGTGTTCATCACGAACTGGTTATCGTTTTGCACCAGGACGCCACTTCAACTTGGAACGGCATCGAACAGAAGGTCGCCGCGCTGGAACAGCGTTGTCTTGACGACGGCAAGCCGCGCAGGATTTACGTTGTGGTCGGCCCCGAAGGCGGCATCAGCGACGAAGAGGTGGAGCAATTCACCGATGCCGGGGCGGAAGTGTGCGTGCTCGGCAGCAATATCATGCGAGCTTCGACCGCCGGTCCGGTGGCGTTGACGTTATTGGCGCGTGCGTTGGGACGGTTCGCGTAGTTTACCTGTGTCGGCCAGCGTAATTATCCGTGCGGGCTAATAGCATGGGGGAGTAGGGCGCAACCGCGTCCCGATAGCTTTCAATAAGGAGCATATATGGCCGACGATTGCCTGTTCTGCAAGATCATTGCGGGCGAGATCCCGAGCACCAAGGTGTACGAAGACGACACCACCTACGCATTCAAGGACATCAACCCCAAGGCGAAGGTGCACGTGCTGATCGTGCCGAAGAAGCACTGCGCCAACGTGGCCGAACTGGCCAAGTCCGATCCTGCCGAGCTCGCCCACATCGTCGAGATCGCCCAGTCCATCGCCGATAAGGAATTCCACGGCGCCTACCGTCTCATCTTCAACACCGGCGAGGATGCCGGCCAGTCGGTTTTCCACGTGCACGCGCATGTGCTGACCGGCGAGACGATGGAAGAGTAGGAGAGCGGTGGCCAGCGCAAAACGAGTCATCACCATTCCCACTGAACTCGACCCGGTAGCAGTTCTGGGTTCGGGCGACAAGGTTCTTGCCGAGGTACAGCACGCCTTCCCCGAGGTCAACGTGTTCGTGCGGGGCAATCGCATCGAGATTTCCGCTTACAACAAGCGCGACGACATCGAGGCCGACAAGGTTTCCGACGTGCTGAATAACATCATCGATGCGGCCTACAAGGCTCCGGCCGATGCGATGAACGTGCGGCGGATGCTCGAGGCCCGGCAGGTCGGTAAGAAGGCCGGACTGATGGGTGACGGCGGTCGCGGGCATGGTTATGCTGGGCATTCGTATACACGCGGATTTGCCGGTGCTGGCATGGGTCAGCACTCGCAGTTTCATCGATTCCAAGATAACGATGATTATGGTGATGAACACAAACGCGCCGCCGCCAATCGCCATGTTCCGGGTGTCATAGCCTTTGCCAATGGCGAGCCGGTTCGCGCGAAAACCGCTGGCCAGGTCTTCTACGTCCGTGCCATCGATGCCAATACCATTACGTTTGCCATCGGTCCTGCCGGAACCGGCAAGACCTATCTCGCCGTCGCCAAAGCGGTCCGTGCATTCGAAGATGGACGGGTAAGTCGTATTATTTTGACGCGCCCAGCCGTTGAAGCCGGCGAGAGCCTCGGTTACTTGCCCGGAACGTTGAACGACAAGGTCGATCCGTATCTGCGGCCGCTCTACGATGCGCTTTCCGATATGTTGGGTGCTGGCCAGATGCACCGCTACATGACCGACGGCACCATCGAGGTCGCTCCGCTCGCCTACATGCGCGGCCGAACGCTCAACGACGCTTTCGTCATCCTCGATGAGGCGCAGAATACCACCGAGCAGCAGATGAAGATGTTTCTGACCCGCCTCGGTTTCAATACCAAGATGGTCATCACCGGCGACGTTACGCAGATTGATCTGGCCGTGCCACATTCGGGGCTCAAATCCATCGAATCAATCCTCGGCAATATCGACGGCATCAGTTTCGCCCATCTCGGGGCAAAGGATGTTGTACGCCATGAGTTGGTCGGCAAAATCGTGCAGGCTTACGATGCTCATGCCGCTCATACAACTCATACAGCAGGTGGAGCCGGACATAAGGTGGAACATACAATCACGAAGTCAGACGATGTCTCGAAACCACAAGCGAAAGCTGGTGATGTTTCTGAGTCTCAAACCAAGCCGAATGAGACCAGCAATCCGGTATCCGAACCTTTGAAGGATGAAACCGACCAAAGCGGAAAGGAACGCCGTTGAGCGTCGAAGTCACCAATGAGACGGTCTGGCAGATCGACCCGAAACTCTTCTCCGACTTGGGTTTGTGGGTGATGGAACGCATGCAGGTAAGCACCCAGTCCGACCTGACCATCCTTTTCGTCGACCCCGATCCAATCGCCCAACTGCACATGCGCTGGATGCAGCTCGAAGGGCCGACCGACGTGATGAGTTTCCCGATGGACGAGCTGCGCCCGGGCGAGGACGGCAAAATCATGGAAGGCGTCTTGGGTGATATCGTTATCTGCCCGTGGGTCGCGCAGCAGCAGGCCGCGGCCGCAGGACATTCGACCATGGATGAAATGATGCTTCTGGCCATTCACGGGACCTTGCACTTGCTGGGCTATGATCACGTCGATTCGGAGCAGGAACGGCAGATGTTCGGCTTGCAACGGCAGCTTTTGCTCACGTTTTTTGCCGTTCGCGACGAACCCGTTCCGCAAGCCGTGCTACCCGCAGGTTCCACCGATTTGCTGGCCCAATGGGATGAAAATCATTCTTCTGGAAATAACAAAGAATCGTGACGAGGCGTCCGAGTTTGTTTTATAGGAATGGCGAATCGGCATTATGGTTCTCGTTTGTTGGCGACATTCGCCAGCTATCTGGTCTTGCGAATAAGCTCGAAGATACCGATACTTTGATAAAAACAAATCATTATCTCTACCAGTCGGCAAAACGTATTGAGGAATAGGAAAGCACGCAGAATATGGATACCTTGACCATCGCCACTGTGGTTGTGCTCGTCATCGTGGCGGCGTTGCTGGTATGGCTGTCGCTGATGATGGCGTCGAGCGAATCCGCCGTATCGCGCGTCACCAAGGCCAGCCTCAACAACCGGATCATCGAGATTCAGACCGATGACGAAGATCTTGGCAAATTCGTGCAGGCCAAGCAGATTCGCAAGGTCCACAAGGTCCAACGTTTCATCGTCGATCGCTACGCGACGGCCGGCTCCTGTGCATTCTTCCGCATCTTCTGCAATGTCTTTGACGGGGTTTTGGTCGCGATTATCGTCATGTTGCTTTCCGAGCCGGTTTGGGTTGCGTTGGTCACCGGCGTGATTTTCGCGCTGATTGTCGCTGTAGTGTCTGTTTTGCTTCGCCCGCGTTCTGCGGGTGCCTCCAAGCCGCTTGACGTGATGATGCGGTTCTCCGGCATCATTTCGCTGGCCGTTGTCTTGACGCCATTCGCCAAGGCCGGGGAAGGCAAGGAGCAGCGTCGCCGTGATAAGGAAGACGAGCTTTCCGATGACGAGGAGCTTGAGAAAATTCAGCGCGAGCAGGGACGTGCGACTATCGACCGGTTGGTAGAAACCGATGATTTCGACCCCGAAGTGGCGGAAATGCTGCGCAATGTGCTCATGCTTTCCGACACGTTGACTCGCGAGATCATGGTGCCCCGCACCGATATGATCTGCGTCGAATCTGATTCGACACTTGAGCATTTCCTGCAGCTCTGCTCGCGTTCCGGCTTTTCGCGCATTCCGATTATTGGCGAGGACGTTGATGATTTGGTTGGTATGGCTTATCTGAAGGATGCTGTGCGTGCCACGGCCTTCAATCCCGAAGCCCGAACCCGCGAGGTCAAGTCGATTTGCCGCCAGCCGATGCTGGTACCGGAATCGAAGCCGGTCGATGACCTCTTCCATGAGATGCAGCGCACGCGCCAGCATGTGGCCGTGGTGGTTGATGAATACGGCGGCATCGCCGGACTGGTGACCATCGAGGACGCCATCGAGCAGATTGTCGGCGAGTTGGAGGACGAGCACGACCGCATCCAGCACACCGAGCCCAAGAAAATCGGCGACCATAAGTGGCAGATGCCCGCCCGCACACCGATAGCCGATCTTGAAGAGCTGTTCGAAGTCGATATCGACGAGGATGACGTGGACACCGTCTACGGTCTCCTGACCAAGTTGCTTGGCCGAGTTCCAATCGTCGGCATGAGCGCGGTGACCAGAGGCTTGCGCCTGACCGCCGTCGATTCCGCCGGCCGTCGCAAGAAGGTCTCCACCATCGTGGTTGAGCCGGCAACGCTTGATATGGCTGAAAAGCAGGATCAGGACGATGACGAAGAAATTAATCGAGATATGAAACAGGACGTAAAGGAAAACGAATAACATGACTGATGGCAAGAACAACGAAGAGCAATCTGGCAGTGAAGAACCGTATCGTTCCGGTTTCGTAGCCGTGGTTGGACGTCCGAACGTCGGCAAATCCACGCTGATCAATTCGTTGATCGGTACGCAAGTCGCCATCGCTTCCTCGCGCCCCGAGACCACACGTAAGGCCATTCGTGGCATTCTGACCACCGACAATGCTCAACTGGTGCTGGTTGACACTCCCGGCATCCATCGCCCACGTACGCTGCTCGGCCAGCGTCTGAACGATGTGGTGGACGAATCGCTGAGCGACGTAGACGAGATTGCGTTCCTGCTGCCGGCCGATCAGGAGATTGGGCCGGGCGACAAGCGTATTTTGAGTCGTCTGCGCAGCGAATTCGCGCGCAAAGTTGATGGCGGTGAAAACGGTAAGAAAGCCGATAACAACAAAAGTGTCAACGATTCACAAAACAGCAAGCAGGAAGGTGACCACGAGCAAGGCAAATTTGTCTGGAAGGTGCCGCTGATTGCCATCGTCACTAAGATTGACGAGCTCAACCGTCAGGAGTTGATGGCCAAGCTTATTGAGATCAGCCAATTCGCCGACTTCACGGATGTGGTGCCGGTCAGCGCTCTGGAGCGCGACAACGTGGCCGAGGTCAAGCGTGTGCTTATTGAGAATATGCCCGAAGGCCCGCAGATGTACCCTGACGACCAGATCACCGAGGAAAAGCCAGAGGACACCATCGCCGAACTTGTGCGAGGCGCGTTCCTCGAGGAGCTGGACGACGAGCTTCCGCATTCCTTGGCCGTGGTCGTGGACTCCATCGATCGTCCCGGCGAATCCGACAATCCCGAGACCGAGGACGGTAAGGCGCACGTCATGGTTTCCATCTACGTCGAGCGCGACTCCCAGAAGCCCATCATCATCGGCCACCACGCCGAGCATCTGGTGCAGGTCAAGAAGCGTCTGCGCACCGCCGTCAACCGCATTGTAGGCCAAAAGTCCAAGCTCGACCTCCACGTAAAAGTCGCCAAGGGCTGGCAGTCCGACCCCAAGCAGCTGGAGCGTTTGGGGTTCTGAAAGAAATTAGTGCAAAAAGCGCAGAAGATAGCCCTGTGAAACACTCAGCCATTTTCTTGTAGATTTTCTTATGAGGAATTGTCCGAAAATTTTATGCAAATTCGGCAATTCGCTCCATTGGTGAATAGCAGCAGTAGCTGTAACTCGCAATATGGAATATGGTTTTGGTTTATAAATTCGATTGAAAAGACACGTATTACTTCTGATGGTGCTAAGTTAAAAATCTAGTCAGTGATTGTGTTTGATTGAATCTCTTATGCCATGTTTATCGTGGTAGTCCGTCAACTGTAGATGACCTCTAAAACAAGAATAAACTTAACACCATTTTTAAGTCTGCCTGATTATGTCTTATGATCATAGATGGATTGCTAAAACAATTATTGCTTGCTAGATGTGAGATTGGTTAAACCAATAAATAAGTTAATAGGCATGGCTATGGATGATTGGCCGCAATTACAATCTCAAATTTTATAGTCGTTGCACCTTTCATTGATATTTTCAGATTATCTCACGAATAGAGGATAAAGGTAATAAATTATTGGGCAAGAATAATTGCATCCACAGAATATAATTGAAATAAAAATTGAGTGGCCAAGACTATTGTTTAAATAGTTTTTCTTCGGCCACTTTGTCTGCTTCTTCGGCTGACGGAATATAGCTAGATTCTGTTTCATAGTTACTATTCAGGTTTTCTTGTGATAGGTAATTTATGTCAAATTTATCTGACTTAGCTGAGGTGGATATAGCAAGGTGGCCACTATGATTTTTCCCCATATAAGCACAATTAGTTTTTATTCCGTCGTTTTTAACCTCGTATTTACTATCTACGTAGCAAGATTGATACCCCATCTTTGTAAGATGTTGGTCAATGTACTCGTCCAGGCCTTGACGGTTTTGAGTTCCTGCCTCGCCAACAGTCTTATAGCCTAAATCTTTGGCAACTTGGCTAGCAGATAAGCCTTTATCGTTGCTGCTTTCTTTGTTTTGATTGTTGTCAGATTCGTTTTGAGAATCTTTTTTGGGTGCTGATTCTGAAGACGATTGACTGTCGGATGTGGAACTGCTGCTGGAACCTTGCGTTCCGCCACATGCACTCAGTAACGTGGTGGTTGCCAATACAGCGACGGTGACTGAAATGAGTGTCTTTTTGAGGCGGCTTGGTTTTCCACTGACTGTGCTGTTCGAATGGTTGTTTCTGTCTGTGGAATCCACGCTCATGATTCTTCTCTTTTCTGCCGCACTGCAATATTTCTTCTCGGTAATCTGTCTGTTGCTAATAACAAGCGAACTTAAACATCATACAATGTCGAATTACTTTGATGCAACTTGTATCGCAATTTATGCAATATTCACATGATTCGTGATGGAAGTTGGAAACTTGTTGCCTATTCCCATGCCGACACTTTGGCAACACCAACAACGATATCCATGTCGCCTTCCGCAGGAACGTTGGTGGTGGCGACTTCTTTAAAACCGGCTGGACGATAGAGATTCTCGAAGATCTCACGTCTGGCATCGATGAGCGCATAGCGTCCGCCGACCACGTTCTGTGAACGGCCAATCAGCGAGCGAGCCTCTTTGAGAATGACCTTGCCAGGCAGCTCATTTTTGCTGTATTTATCGGATCTGCCGAGCTCGCCGATGCAGTAGCCGCCGGCGTGATTGTCACGCAGGTGCGTGTACGGTCCCTTGAACTGCTTTTGCTTCTTACCTGACATCTTGCCGAAATCGATGCTGGTCAGACACAGTTCGAAGAAGCCCGCAACCTCGAGGTTTCCGTTTTCTCCAGTGCATGTCAACAGATAGGTGCGACCCTCATTCGATTCTTCGATTGCCCGTACCTTTTGCGAGATGAAGGTCTGCACCGACAAGGATTTCTTGCATTCGAATCGTTGCAATGCTTCGTATACAAGTTGATATTTTCTGCCTTGTTTTACTCGGCCATCCGCATCAATCAAGTCTGAAAATGGAAGTAATTCATATTGAATCATTATCACGCCTCACTTCTCGACTTCGTCATCCGGTTTCCAACCCATCCTGCGCATTTTCTCTACCCAGTCATCAAAATTGGTCACCAGATGTGAATGAAAATCGTCACCGATGGGGAATTTCTCGTCGGACTGGTCCATGGCGATGAAGGCGTCGATGTTGCTGTCGTCAATGACCAGATGCCCTCCCTCGGATAAGTAACTCATATCGCTGCCTCCTTCCATGCTCCTGCAAAATATGTATTTCAACGTGTAACGTCTAATATAGCATTGACCGCAAGCAAAACCGAAACCTTGATATCGAGATTTCAAGATTTCAAGATTTTATAAATATCCAAGATTTGTGGGCAGGCCAAAAACCGCGGAAGTTGGGCCTCACGAAACTTGAGAGACATCAAGTTTCTGTCTCCAGACTCTCAGCGAGGGTAAGGTTTGGGCTAAGCGTGCCATCAATTATTAGCTGGACAAAATGAGTTTTGTTTTATAAATAGTTGTGCCCGCTAATTCGTAATCTATGCGAATTAACAGGCACAAACTTGTAAGCGAGCGATTATTTCTTGGTCGTATCCATCAAACCAAGTCTCTCAGAGTTTGCCGCCCTCAACCACGATGTCGTCGGGGTTGGAGGAGTCGCCGTAGACCGGCTTTAGGGTTTGCTCGTAGTCCTTGTGGAAGAACTGTTCCTTGCCGAGCTTGACGATCTCCTCGTTGATGTAGTTCAAGAGTTCCTTGTTGCCCTTCTGCACGGCGGGGGCGATGGGCTGCTCGTCGCCGAGCTTGGTGATGCCGACGGTGAAGCCCTTGTTGGCCTTCGCCCAGGCGAGCACTTCGGTATTGTCGGTGCTCATCGCGTCGCCGCGACCGTCGAGCAAGGCGTTGTAGGCGTCTGCGTACTGGTCGTACTTCTGCAGCTTGATGTCGGGGTACTTGGCGAAGTACGGTTCGGCGGTGGTGCCCTTGGCGATGATCAGCGTCTTGCCCTTGAGCTGGTCGACGCTTTTGATCGGCTTGGAATCGGGGGAGACTACGCCCAACGCGACCTTCATGTACGGCTTGGCGAAGTCGACCTTCTCTTCGCGTTCGGGAGTGACGGTGAAGTTGGCGAGGGTGACGTCGACCTTGTTGCTGGCGAGCACATCCACGCGTGCAGCCGGATCTACAGTTGTGTATTCGGGCTTCACACCGAGGTCTTTGGCCAGGCGTTCGGCGAAAACGATATCGTAGCCCTGGTTCTTGCCGTCCTTGTCGACGTAGCCGAACGGTGCCTTGTCGGAGAAGACCGCGACCTTGAGTTTTCCGGACTTCTTGATCTGCGCAAGGGTTCGTGCGGTCTGTTGCTTGCCTGCGCCGGCCGAGCTGGAGCCGGAATTGTTATCGCTGCTCGGTGTCGCACCGGAAGGGCCGCATGCGGCGAATCCTGCTAGCATGGCTACGGCTGCCGCCGCGGAGATTGCTACTTGTGCTGCACGTTTCAATACGTTCGTTGTCATGATGATTCTTTCTTTTCTTTTACTAAGTAATATCGGATGAGAATATAAGAAGTAATAGTTCTATATAAAAATAATGGAATCTTTGAATTCCAGTGTTTTGGTTTACCGATTACAGGGTGAAGCCTGTATGGCGTACGTAACCTATTGGCAAACCCAGAAAATCAAATCTGATTGATGCAGATCAGCGAGACATGGAGGCCATGAGTTGACATCGGTTCGACTCCGTGGCGCTGCACATCTGTGCCATCACGCGCATATTCGGTATGTTCCGGTTCATCATTTCGACCTCCCCTTGTTATTCATTGGTTGATGCCGGTAAAACTATCAGCTATTGTCTCTCACGAGCATACGTGAACGTGTTCAGGAATTGCTGGGCGCGTTCGGATTGTGGATGGGTGAAGAACTGCTCGGCGTCGTCGGATTCCTCGACGATGCCGCCGTCCTCAAGCAGGATGATATGATCGGCCACCGCACGGGCGAACGCCATCTCGTGGGTGACGATGAGCATGGTCTGGCCGCTGTCGGCCAGTTCTACGATGACATCGAGCACTTCACGCACCATTTCGGGGTCGAGTGCGGCGGTGACCTCGTCGAAAAGCATGATTTGCGGGTGCTCGATTAGCGCGCGGCAAATGGCGACGCGTTGGCGTTGTCCGCCGGAAAGCTCGTGCGGCCAGGCGTCCTGACGGTCGGCCAATCCTACTCGTTCCAACAGTTTGATGGCTTCGGCCTTGACCTCGTCTTTCTTACGCTTCTGCACTAGGACCGGCGCAAGCATGATATTGCCGAGCACCGTCTTGTTGGGGAAGAGGTCATAGCTTTGGAAAACCATACCGACCTTGACGGGGTTTGCGTTGTCGTTGCTGGCCTTGGAGCTTGAAGCAGTTGCCTTGGAACTTGATTCATTGCCCGAGTTTGCTTTGGCAACATCCTTCTTCCTGCCGGACGTCCGTAGCACCTCGTCGCCGATGGTGATGTCACCACCTTGGATGGGTTCGAGACCTGCGATTGTGCGTAGCAGCGTCGACTTGCCGGAACCGGAAGGGCCTAGGATGACGAATACCTGGCCGGCCGGCACATCGAAGGAGATGTCGTTCAATACTGGCTTGTCAGCATTTTCGTACTGCTTCACAATATGTCGGATATGCAGAGTTTCGTGCAGGTCGTTCGTGTTCGCGTTCACCTTGGACGTTGTGACCGCCGTATCAGTCATGAGCCCACCTCTTTTCAAGCCTTCTGGCCACAATCGACAGCGGCCAGCAAACGAAGAAATACATGAAGAAAATCACGCCGTAAATCCACAGCGTCGCATCAGGGTATTGGAAGCGGTTCGCATCGATAATCTGCTGGCCAACCTTGATGACTTCAATCACACCGAGCAGCGCGGCCAGCGAGGTGGTCTTGACGATGCGGGTAATGAGGTTGACGCTGGCGGGAAGCAAACGACGCAACGCCTGCGGGAGGATAACCCTGCTGAAAGTCTGCCATGAATTGAGGCCAAGTACTTGAGCGGATTCATATTGCGTTCGTGGTATTGATTCCAGAGCTCCACGAACCAGATCGCCGAGCTCGGCACCGCCCCAAAGCACGAAGACCAGCACGCATGCGCCGGTGGCGTCAAGGTTCCAATTAAAGGCTCGCGCGAAACCGTAGAAAGCGATGAACAGCAACGCGAGCTGCGGCATGATACGGATGAAATCAAGATAAACACGCATGATGAAGCGCACAATCGGATTGTGCAACGTCATTAGCCAGCCAACAATAAGCCCGACCGGCAGGGAAAGCAGTACGGATGCCCCGGCTATCCAGATGGTTACCCACAAACCTTGCAGCAGGCGCGGGAAGACGCCCGGTTGCAGCAGTATCTCAGCGCCGTGCATAGTCGAACCTCCTCTCCAAAACCGTGCCGATGATGGAGATCGGCAGGAGGATGATGAGGTAGGTGACGATGAGCAGCGTCAGCGATTCGTAAGTGTTGTAAGTCTGGCCCATCAGATCCTTGGTGACGTACATGACGTCGGCCAGCGCGATGGCCGAAACCACCGAGGATTCCTTGACCAGGAAGATGATATTGGCCACCACGCCCGGAATGGCGGTGGAAAGCGCCTGCGGCACCGTGACATGAATCAGCATCTGCGAAGGACTGAAGCCCAAAACTTGCGCCGATTCGCGCTGGACTTGCGGCACCGCTTCGAACCCGCCGCGCAGCGCTTCGGCCATATACGAGCCGCCGAGGAAGGTGAGGCCCACGATTGCGCAGGTTTCCGCCGACCAGGAGACGCCGAGTTTCGGTAGTCCGAAATAAAGGAAGTACAGCTGAACCAGCAATGGCGTATTGCGTGAAAGCTCGATATAAACGCGGACAAGCTGCTTTACTATTGGGATATTGGCCGCTTCGACTGCCGCGCACAGCACGCCCAGAACGATGCTGAAGACGATGCCGAAGAACGAGATGAAGACGGTCATATAACCGGCGTTGACGAAGTAGTGGGCGTTATGGGCTATGAAGCTCCAGTCCATGGATGTCCTCCCTACTTCGTGATGAAAAACTTACTCGCTACCAACGGCTGCCAGCATTACCGGTGACTACCAACGTAGCATCCCAATGCAATGTCGAAAGCTTCATTGGGATTCATATCGTGGCACTTGTTGCCATAGTAGACGCGAATCCCCGAGAATGCACGCTTTGCGCCATATGAATAACCGATAAGTCGCTATCAACTGGTGAAGTTCGCATTCTGAGTACAAAAACCAGATTGGCTGCTAATGAGCAATCCCATCGGCAGCCAATCGTAAAAAGCAGAAAACAAAAAGCGTTCGTTCGCTCGTTTACTTCTTCTTCGTGTACATCTGCGTGTTGAGCAGATTGGCATAGTGCTTGATGACCGCCGGGCGCTTCACCTTCATGGAGGCGGTCAGCATGCCGTTCTCCTGGCTGAATTCCTCGGGCAGAAGGATGAACTTGCGCACGGATTCGGCGCGCGAGACGCCCTCGTTGGCCTTGTCAACCCACTTTTGCACTTCGGCGCGGACCACGGCGTTCTTACACGCGTCCTCCATAGACATGTCCTGGTCGAGGCCGGCAGCGTCGAGCCACTGGCGCAACGAGGGCTCGTCGAGAGTGATGAGTGCCGAAATGAACGGACGCTTGTCGCCGAGCACCAAGGCCTGCGAAGCGAACGGACAACGCTGGATGATCTCTTCGATCGGGCCGGGGGCGACGTTCTTGCCGCCGGCGGTGATGATGAGATCCTTCTTGCGGCCGGTGATGTAAAGGAATCCGTCATCGCTCAAGCGGCCAAGGTCGCCGGTGGCGTACCAGCCGTCGGGGGTGAAGGCGAGTTCGGTGGCTTCATCGTTCTTGTGATAGCGGTGGAAGACGCAGGTTCCCTTGACCTGAATTTCACCGTCCTCGGCCAAGCGGATGGAGAAGCCGGGGTAGGGTACTCCGACCGAACCTTCGTGGAACGGCGTTCCCTTGGGGTTGAACGCACAGGGCGCGGTGGTTTCGGTCAGGCCGTAACCTTCGTAGGCGGGGATGCCGGCACCGCGGAAGAACGCGGGCAGTTCCGGGTCGAGCGGTGCGCCGCCAGCGACGAACCATTCGGCCTGTCCGCCGAGCACATCGCGCAGCGACTTGTAGACAATCGGGTCGAAAGCGGCACGGCGTGCGCGGGTGGCGAAGCTGGCCTTGCCTTTTTCGCTTATTTCCTTTTCGTATTCCTGGGCGGCCACCACGGCTGCGGCGAATGCCACGCCCTTGGCACCGTTGCCGGCCTTCTGCGAGGCGGCGTTGTAGACCTTCTCCCAGACGCGGGGCACGAGGATGGTGACGATGGGCTTGGCGACCTGCAGGTCGCTGATTAGCGTCTTGATACCGCCGGCGATGTAGATGCGCAGGTCGCTGGCGACCACGATGTAGTTGACCGCGCGGGCGAAGGTGTGCGCCTGTGGCAGGAAGAGCAGAACGGACTTGCCTTTCTGCTTGAGCAGTTTCGGCATGTAGTCGCGCAGGTTCAGCGCGGTGGTGCAGTAGTGTTCGTGCGTCATCTCGACGCCCTTCGGCGCTGCGGTGGAGCCGGAGGTGTAGACGATGGAGCAAAGGTCGGTTTTCTTGATGGAATCGATGCGTGCGTCAAGCGTTTCATCGGTCACCGACTTGCCGTAGTCGCGCAGTTCCTCGAGCGCGCCGGCCTCGAGCGTATAGATCTTCTCGAGCGTCGGGCAGTCTTCGACGGCCCCGTCGGCCTTCTCGCGCATGTCGTTGGTCTCGACGATCAGCAAGCGGGAATCGGAATTGTTGACGATGTTGCGAATCTGCTCAGCCGAATCCGTGTCGTAAATGGTGGCGAGCACGCCGCCTACGGCCATCACAGCCGCGTCCACGACATCCCATTCGTAGGAAGTGTGGGACATGAAGGAGACGCCGTCACCTTTGTCGATGCCGTAATGCATCAGGCCTTTGGCGACGCTGCGCACGTCTTGAAGGAATTCGTTGGCGGTTTTGGTGACCCATTTGTTGCCGACTTTGAAGGTGTATAGCGGGTCGTCACCCATGCGTTCCGCGCGTTCGACGTAAAGGTCGTAAATTGACATATCGTCGTCGATGGGCGGGTTGCCGGGCGTGATGACGGTCAAAAGACCGGTCTTGTCATCAACGAAAAGCTTGGTGGGGTAGCCGGGACCCCATTCGTGGGTGTGCGGCAATGTCGAATAATCGACGGGTTTGACGGTGGCGAGGTGACGGTCATCGTTGAAATCCGGGGTTTCCGGCTCTTCGTTATTGACCGGGTGCTCGAAACCGTTTCCCAAATGGAAGGCCTTCTGACTCAGCTTCAGCGTTTCCTTTTTCAGTGAGTTGATGACTGACACGTGCGGACTCCTCGACCTTCTGTAGTGGCGGTATATTCAAGCAATATAGCCAATTCTATAGGATTTACGATGTTTCGTCACCTTACGGTAGCGTAACGCGGCCCATACATTGCAAGGCAATCCGGCCATCGTCGTGTCACTGAGAGAAAAGGCCGGAAATATTGCGATTATTGGAAAATGTGCCTGCGTGTGGGTTTCCCAGCTTTTGCCATTCGAACGGATAAATATATTTGCTATTGTGCTATCAGTTGAAAACGATATATCCTGACACGCCTTTGGGCTTGTCGAGCTTGAATATGCTGCGCACGAACGCCGTTACGTTCTTCCAGTAACGTTCGGGATCTATCGAAGCGGACATCGCGTGTGCGGCGCCGGGAATCATGAGTTTTTGTTTGACTGGACTGGCGCAGGCTCGGAAATTGCGGTCGAGGCTTGCAGGATTGACGAAGTCGTCGGCCGAGCCGTGGATGAACAGCATCGGAATCGACGTGTGGCGCAGTGCATCGATGCACGAGGCTTCCTTGAAATCGTAACCGGCGCGACGGCGTGCTATGAAACTCATCATGTCGATGACCGGACGGGCCAGGAATGCCGGGGCATGGTACAAGTGTCTGGCGCTGTAGAGGAATTGGTCTTCAAGGCTGGTGTAGCCGCAGTCGGCGATGGCGGCCTTGACGTTTTTCGGCAGTTTCGGGTCGCCCGCAGCCAGCATGACCGTCGCAGCGCCCATGGAATTGCCGTCCAACAGGATTTGCGCTTTCGGGTCGTTGGCCACGATGGTTTCTGTCCATTGCAGGAGGTCTCGGTGTTCCAACGCGCCCATACCGATGTATTTCCCGCCGCTCAATTCGTGGCAACGGTTGGCCGGAGTGAGAACGGTGAAGCCAAGTCCGGCAAAGCGATGCGCATATTTCGCCATTTCAGCTGGCGCTCCGGAAAATCCGTGACAGCAGATGGCATAAAGATGATGCGGGGGATTGGAGCAATCCGGGTCGAGCATCCAGCCGTGCAAGGGAGTCCCGTCAGTTGCCTTGATCGTCACCCCGCGCTTCGCGTCGTTGAACCAGCGCGCGGCTTCCGCCTCTTCCCTGGCATCATGGTGGGGCTGGCGTGCGGCCAAGGTCGTGTCCGGACGATTGCTTTTGAACAGCGAATGTTTTGAACCGGGTTCCAGCACGAAACGGAACAAGTAATCGGCAGCGGCGTAAAGCGTGCCGGCCATGGCGAAACCGCCGCAAATAAGACCGGTGGCCAAGGTTTTAGTCTTGCAATGCTGAACCATGTCGGGCTCCAATCCTTGCGATGCTGTGATAAAGAAATTATAAAAGACCAGGCTCACAAATGCTCTTCGTTATCGCATTGAGTGGATGTCGGCTTGAACAGTATAATAAGAATGTTGTTTCGGCAGGTTTTATATCTGTCGCGCTTTGGCGAGGGGAAGCGATTCCCGTTATCGACTGGGCTGAATGTTTTGAGTCTCTTCGAGGCTGCGATTTCGGCGCGTCGGTGCACCGAAACAATGCAGTAGATAATGTAAACAATCTCAAGGAGATTAACTATGGCAGACACCATTACCATCGAGGGCGAAGTCCGCGACGAGTTCGGCAAGGGCGCTGCCCGCCGTATGCGCGTGGCCAAGCAGATTCCGGCCACCATCTATGCTGGTGGCAACGACCCCGTTTTCGTGAAGCTTCCTATGCGTGAGACCACGCTGGCCCTGCGTCGTACGAACGCGCTGTTCACCATCAAGTGTGGCGACAAGTCCAAGATGGCCGTCGTCAAGGACGTCCAGCGCAACCCTGTCAAGCGTATCGTCGAGCACATCGACTTCTACGAGGTCAAGGCCGGCGAGAAGATCGAGGTCGAGGTCCCGGTCTTCGCCGTGGGCACCCCGAAGGGCGCGGCTGTCGCGTTCGTCGACATTCAGCAGCTTCGCGTGCGCGCGAGCGTCGACGCGTTGCCCGAGCGCATCGATGTCAACGTTGATGGCATGCAGGACGGCGAGAAGGTCTTTGCCAAGGAGCTCAATCTGCCTGAAGGCGTTGAGTTTGTCAACACCGATCCTGAAGAGTCCGTCGTCACCGTCGAGATTCCTGAGGATGCCACCGCCACCACCGCGGTCTCCGCTGAGGATGCCGCTGCTGCCGGTACCGAAGGTGAGGAAGGCGCCGCTGCTGCCGAAGGCGATGCGGATGCCGCCGCTTCGGATGACGCCGCTGCCGATGCAGACAAGAAGTGATTTCACTTTAACTGGGGCATCTTAAATATTGGTGTCGCCGTTAAGGTGATGTGATATTTTCAAATCCGTACTGGCCACGAGTTTGTGGTTGGTACGGATTTTTGGTTAATAACCCGATTTTCGCTCTTCGGATGTGAGCCCTCACGCCAATAAATTTTCATAATGTGAACGATTTCACCATATCTGTCCGTCTATGTGCGAAAGTAGCAGCATAACCCGGCGCCACAAGCGCAAGGTAAACCACAATTCTGGCCGCAATGCGACTGAAGTAAAGAAGAAGTGCATATGACTGAGCAATCCCATCATGATCCCGCAGTGTTGTCAAAACTCACCGAACCGTTCAAGGTTCTCGACAACCCGAATCCTGCCTCCGACGCCGAGCGCGCGAAGCTGATTGACAAGCCGGCTTTCGGCCAGCTTTTCAGCGATAACATGACCCACATGGTCTGGCATAAGGACAGCGGCTGGGGCGATCGCCGAGTCGAGCCCTACGGTCCTCTTGCCATGAGCCCTGGTGCCTCCGTCCTGCATTATGCACAGGAATGTTTCGAAGGTCTCAAGGCCTATCGTCACGCCGACGGCAGCACGTGGCTGTTCCGTCCGGACGCGAACGCCGAGCGTTTCGCCAATTCCGCCAAGCGTCTTTACCTGCCTGAACTTTCCAAGGATGATTTCCTGGGTTCCGTGGCCGCGCTGGTCAAGCGTGATGTTGACTGGGTGCCGACCCGCCGCGAATACACGCTTTATATGCGTCCGTTCATGTTCGCTTCCGAGGCGTTCCTCGGCGTGCGCGCCCCGCAGACCGTCGATTATTGCGTCATTGCCTCACCTTCCGGCCCGTACTTCCCGGGCGGCGTCAAGCCGGTGAGCATCTGGGTGGAAGACAAGTGGTTCCGCACCGGCCCCGGCGGCACCGGCTTCGCCAAGTGTGGCGGCAACTATGCGGCATCGCTTCTGGGCGAGTACCGCGGCGCCGACCACGGCTGCGAGCAGGTCTGCTTCGTCGACGCGGCCACCAAGACCTACCTTGAGGAACTCGGCGGCATGAACATGTTCACCGTGCACAAGGACGGCCACCTGGAGACCCCGTCGCTGACAGGCAACATTCTGCCGGGCGTCACCCGTCGCTCGCTTATCCAGCTGGCTCAGGACAAGGGCCACGACGTCGTCGAGACCATGATCAAGCTCGACGACCTGCTCGAGGACATCAAGTCCGGCGAGGTCACCGAGGTCTTCGCCTGCGGCACTGCAGCGATCATCACGCCTATCGGTCGCTTCAAGTCCGAGAAGTTCGATGTTCAGGTCAACGGCGGCAAGTCCGGCGATTTGACGCTGAAGCTCCGCGACGAGCTGCTCGGCATCCAGATGGGCGAGATCGAAGATCCGCACGACTGGATGTGGAAGGTCTGCTGAGCGATTTAAAGGTTTTCGCTTAACTGGCTTTTAGCTTTTAAACGGCCTGTAGTATTCCCTGAAGTTCCGGGAGTTGCCACAGGCCGTTTTGCTATGTGTTTCTGAAGTACTCGTTTGCTTGAAAACTGCGCAAGTACAGTGATAAACGCTGCGCTATATCAATGTGATACGGCATCTTACGTTGCGCAAAACATCAGGCGGTTCGCGGTCAAGTTTTGGCCGTCGTTTGGTATACTTTGCTATTGGTCTTTATACAACCTGACGAAGGATGTGCGGTATGCAGTTGGCACTGGAAAGTAACGTCTTTTTCTGGGCCATCGAATACATTGCGACCTTCTGTTGCGGCCTGCTTGGCGGGTTATGCGCGGTCAAGAAAAAGTACGATTTCATCGCCATCCTGATGACCGTCTGGCTCACCGGCCTCGGCGGCGGCATCATCCGTGATGTGCTGCTCGGTATATTCCCGCCCGTCGGCGTTTCGGACAAGGGGCTCGTCATCACCTCGCTGCTTGCCAGCGTTACGGTGGCTATCATTTATCCCGAAGTCGACCGGCTTAAATGGATTATGGTCGCGCTCGATGCCTTGGCGCTTGGCCTCTACGCGGTCAACGGTACTCAAAAGGCGTTGATCTACCACACGTCGGGCATGACGGCGGTGTTCATGGGCCTGATTACGGCAATCGGGGGAGGTCTTATTCGGGACATCCTGATCAACGACGTTCCGTCGGTCATCCGCGACAGCCATTGGTATGCGGTTCCGGCGTTGATTGGAAGCGTTTTGACGGTATTCGTGACCCGAGCCTACCAAGGCGGGCATATCCCGTTTAGCCTTGAAGTGACGTTTGATATCGCCATCGTTGCTTTCGTCGTCATCTTGCGTGTGCTTTCGGTGCGCTTCGACTGGAAGGTGCCAGGTGCCATCAGACGGCACCACACCTACCTGCCATTGCCTGTCAAAGACGACGAAGACGAGAAAACCGATAATAGGTGAATACTATACAAATAATTGTCTCTTGAAGAACCTGTAACGAAACGTAAAAGTCCTGCGGCGTGCATCATGGCCTTGGCTTGTCTACAGTTAGTTGTCTGACGGCCAACGCAAACGATGCCCCGAGTCATCAGACAACAAGACATGCCTAATTATTACCTGTGTTCGAAAAAAGAAAATTATCATCTATAGTGTTATTAGTCACATTTCTATGGTGACTAATAAAGGTTGGATAGCTGTTTTATCTGATTCAGCCGAGTTGGCTCATTCGACGTCTGAGGGAGTTAACGCATTGGATTTGTTCGTTTTTAAGTAATGAATCGACTCGAAGGAGGCAGCATGTCGATTGGCGATCGTACGAGGGATGGTAAGACTTCGGCAAAGGAGCGTTCTCGCATCTCGTCTCTGACGACATTGCGGAGGTCATTACGGCTATTGGTGGCAGTGGCACCGATATCCGTCATTGTCCTCCTCATTCTTACTGTGGTGCGGGCCCTGCTGTCGCCGCTACAGATTTTGGCCACAACACAGATCGTGAATGCCGTGGGTACAGGTTTGCTCCCGAAGGTTGTCGATTCGGCGGTACTTTTCGCTGTCGCTTTGTTGGGAATGTTCGTTACCGAGAACGTCATTAAATATTTATCCGACTCGATTCGAGAAAAACTATCCTATAGCGCTAATTGCAGTATCGTCGATAAGCTCACTACGCTCGAAACGCAGCAGTTCGAGGATGCGGAGACCTTCGATCGCATACAGCGGGCCGGAGGAGATACCGGCGGACATATCTTCGCTATATTTGATAGTGCACGTGATTTTCTACAGTCGTTCCTCACTATTGTATCCGTATTCTCTTTACTTGTTTCATGGAACAAATGGGTGGCCTTTTTCCTTCTGCTGGCACCTATTCCAGGTACCATCGGCACATTGATGGCCAGTTCCAAACAGTACAATATCGATTACCAGCGGGCAGGGGAACAACGCTTGTCGGACTATTATCGTTCGATTCTGACATCGGATAATGCAGCCAAGGAAGTCCATCTGTTTGGTCTGGGTGGTTTGTTGTCAGGGCGTTATAAGACGCTTATCGGTGGTTTTCTCAAACAGGATCTCGCTATGTCACGTATCTATCTGTGGATTGCGCTTGGCTTGGGGATTCTTACGACTCTGGCCAATATCGGAGCGGTCGCCGTGGGCGCGATTCAGGCTATGCATACAGGCAATGTCGGGCAGCTGGCCGGTTATATCAGTGCGACAGGGTCATTCGGGCAATCGGTATTACTTATTTTGGTTTCGGTTTCCACCATTTATCAGAGTCTGCTTTACGCCGGTAATTGGGTTCAACTCATGGACACGCAGCCGGCTGTGATCCGCTCCGGCGACGAGAAGCTCAATGATGGAACGCCCGTGACCGTTTCTTTCCGAAACGTAAGGTTTGCCTATCCTGGTTCCACCGATGGCAAAGAAATTCTTCATGATGTCTCTTTTGATCTTCCCGCCGGTCAATGTTCGGCTCTTGTTGGACTCAATGGTGCAGGTAAATCAACCATCGCAAAACTGATTTTACGTGTCTATGAGCCCACTTCCGGGTCGATTCTCATTAACGGTAGGGATATCAGTGAGTATTCCCGTGCGTCATTGTACGAGAGGTGTTCTGCGATTTTCCAGGATTATATACGATACGAGCGACCCTTACGTGAGAATGTGGGATTTGGCGATCCGGATGGAATCAACGATGATGATGCCATTGAACATGCGCTTGATCTGGTAGGGATGAAGGGCCTGGGGCAGTCACTGCCCGAGGGTCTGGATACTGTATTGGGAAGGCACTTCGAGGGTGGTTACCAACTTTCCATCGGGCAATGGCAGCGCGTCGCCCTGGCCCGCGCTTTGTTCAGGCGGCCGTCATTGCTTATTATGGATGAGCCGACCGCATCCGTGGACGCCCTTTCCGAGAAGCACTTCTTCGACTCACTGGATCGGGCGGATAGTACGGAGGAAGGCTCGCAGCGCACCACCATCCTCATCGCCCATCGTTTCACCACCATCACCCACGCCAGTCATATAGTCGTCCTGCGTGACGGTGATATAGTCGGGGAGGGCGATCACGAGGCATTATTGTCCGATTGTCCGTATTACCGCGGTTTATATGAGGCACAAGTGGTCAGCCAGCGGCACGAGGATCCCGCATCGATGCTCCGTCCGGAGAATTTCGAAGGTACTTCTCGTTGTAGCCCTTGATTGTTCGCAGATTCTGTCATCACATTGGCTGGAATTCCAGATATTCGAATTCCATGCGAACGACAAAAGTCGCGAAAAACGGTCTGAAAACGTGCTTTTCGTCGTGTGGGCGGGCGTTGATTTTGTGCTAGCATTCGAAAATCGCATTCAAAGATGGAGGAGGTAATCATGCAAGAAGATGAAAAGAGAATTACTCGTGATGTCGCCACTTCGACCACGTTGTCGGAGGACGGCAATAATGCTGCCGGTGAAAATGAATATGCGGCTAACAAACATTCCATGTTATTGGAAAGCAAGCAACCGCAGGATTCGGAAGTAGCCCCTGAAAATACTGTCACGATTACGAACGTGCCCGATGACCCTGAACGCTTGATTAACTCAGGTTCGTCTGGTGATTCAACAAAAGCAAATTCATCTGCTCAAGATGAGCAACACACGTCTGAACAGATACGAAGAAAGGCTGTGGGGCACCAGGCCGCAATCATCTGGGGCTTCATAGTGCTGTGGCTTGTATTGCAGGTGATTGGTGTTGTTTTCGCCATGATTGGCCATATGCCGGAGAAGAAGACAGACGCCGTGGTCGGCACCGTCAGCGAGCCGATCGCCATCCTTGTCGTGCTGCTGGCGTGTCGGAAGCTCTATATCGACAAATCGCAAGGCTCAAGGTCAATCCGTTTCACGATACGTCTCTCATCCCGAAAGCCGATGAACTGGCGGATGTGGCTTTGCTTGCTTATCGCGATGCTGGCTTTCTCGGCGGTCGGTGACCTGTTCGCCCAAGGTTTCCAAGGTGCGCTAGATCTGTTGGGTTGGTCGCAACATAGCAATGGCGACGAGATCGACCAGATGGTGAGCAGCTCGATCTTCGGTCTGCTTTCGTTGGGTTTCGTCGGGCCTGTGACTGAGGAGCTGCTGATGCGTGGCATCGTGATGCCGAATTTGGAACGCTATGGCAGAATTTTCGCCATCGTAACGTCAGCGTTGTTGTTCGGCTTCATCCATGGCGACATCAGCCAAGGATTCAATGCCGTGCTGGGGGGCTTGGTGCTCGGTTGGATGGCCAGCGAGTATTCCGTCGCGTGGTCGATGAGCATGCACATCTTCTACAATCTCGTGATTTGTGAAGGAGTCGGCAGACTGTTCGGCTTGCTTGCCGAGCCCATGCAGACCGTGGCGCAGTGGACGTTCGATGGTGTCTTCTTCGTCGTCGCCATCGTGTTGGTGGTGGTGAACAAGGACAAGGTCATGGCTTGGTACCACCGCAACCGTAGTCCCAAGCACACCTACCGTGCTTGGCGCTCACCGCTGTTCATCTTCACCTTGGCGGTGTTCCTCTTCTTCGCGTTGACTAGGATTTCGTTCTGAGCCACTGGTCCGACGCGGCGGAGTCGGCGGTGTAAATAACAAAACTCCTCCGGTTCCCAAAGGATATTGAAATCCCGGAAACCGAAGGAGTCTTTACTGGCCCTAAGGTCGATGCCTAAAGCGAAAAGCTCACATCTTGTTGATGGCGACTGCGAGATTCGACTTGCGGTTGGCGGCCTGGTTCTTGTGAACCACGCCCGCGCTGGCGGCCTTGTCGAGCTTCTGGCCGGCGATTTGGTAAGCTGCCTCGGCGGCGGCCTTGTCTCCGGACTCGATGGCTTCACGGGTCTTGCGAATCGCAGTCTTCAGGCTGGACTTCACGGACACGTTGCGCTTGTGCGCCTTTTCATTGGTCAGCACGCGCTTCTTCTGCGACTTAATGTTTGCCACAATTTCTCCAAACAACGTTTTCTATAAGGACATACAAAACTTTAGAATAGCACCTTATGCCGATATTTCGCGATGATTTCAGGAAATGACGTTACATGTCGCATTATTGCTCAATCGTTTTATACCGCTACTTTGTTTCCCGCCAATGATTTCATCGGAAAGCCTTTGCCTACCGCGGCCGATAGAATAAGGCCTAGTATAGGAAAAGCGGAATCGGAGAGACTCCGCTGCAAAATATGTATAAAAGGAGTGGCATCAGTGACTGAGGCGAAGAACAAACCGGGATTCACCGATCAATCGCTGATTCGTAATTTCTGCATCATTGCGCATATCGACCATGGCAAGTCCACGGTGGCCGACCGCATCCTCCAGCTTTCCGGTATCGTGCCGCAGCGCGAGATGCACGACCGGTTCCTCGATCGCATGGACATCGAGCAGGAACGCGGCATCACCATCAAATCGCAGGCCGTGCGCGTGCCGTGGACCTTCGACGGACAGGAATACACGCTCGGGATGATCGATACCCCCGGCCACGTCGATTTCACGTATGAAGTTTCGCGAGCCTTGGCCGCGTGCGAAGGTGCGGTGCTGCTGGTAGACGCCACGCAGGGCATCGAGGCGCAGACGCTCTCCAACCTGTACATGGCTATTGAGGATGACCTGACTATTATTCCGGTTTTGAACAAGATTGACCTGCCCAGCGCCGAACCGGACAAACACGCCGAAGAGATTGCGAACCTGTTGGGCTGCAAGCCTTCCGACGTACTGCGCGTTTCCGGCAAGACGGGCGAGGGTATCAAGGATTTGCTCGACCAGATCGTTCTGGAGATTCCAGCGCCTCATGGCGATCCGAAGGCTCCTGCACGCGCACTGATTTTCGATTCCGTTTACGACACCTACCGCGGCATCGTCACTTACATCCGTATGGTCGATGGCGAGCTCAAAAGTCGTGAAAAAGTACACATGATGGGCATCGGCATGACGCATGAACCCATTGAAATCGGCGTGATTAGCCCAGATATGACCCCGACCAAGGCGCTTGGCGCCGGCGAGGTCGGCTACATCATCACCGGCGCAAAGGATGTCAGCCAGTCCAAGGTCGGCGACACTGTCACCTCGGCTGTGCGTCCCGCGACTGAACCATTGCCCGGCTATCGAGACCCGCATCCGATGGTCTACGCTGGCATTTTCCCGATTGACAACGCCCAGTTCCCGGAACTGCGCGACGCGCTCGACAAACTCAAACTCAACGACGCTGCATTGACCTATGAGCCGGAGACTTCCGTGGCGCTGGGCTTCGGTTTCCGTTGTGGATTCCTCGGCCTTTTGCACATGGAAATCGTCGTCGAACGTCTAAGTCGTGAATTCGGGCTCGATCTCATTTCCACCGCGCCGAACGTGACCTACAAGGTCACCACCGAAGACGGCACGATGCACGAGGTCAAGAATCCGAGCGAATTCCCTGACGGCAAGATCAAGCAGATCATCGAGCCGATGGTCGCGGCCGACATCATCACGCCCAAGGAATTCATCGGTGCGGTGATGGACCTGTGCCAGGACCATCGCGGCGAGATGGGGACGATGGAATATCTGAGCCCCGAGCGCGTCGAAATGCACTATCGCATCCCGTTGGCCGAAATCGTCTTCGACTTCTTCGACCAGCTCAAGAGCCGTACCAAAGGCTACGCCTCGCTCGACTATCATGAGGACGGCGAGCAGAGTGCTGATCTGGTCAAGGTCGACATCCTGATTCAGGGGGAGAAGGTCGATGCGTTCAGCGCCATCGTTCACCGCGACAAGTCGTATAGCTATGGCGTGATGATGACCAAGAAACTGCAGAAGCTCATCCCACGCCAGCAGTTCGAGATTCCGATTCAGGCGGCTATCGGCTCCCGCGTCATCGCCCGCGAAACCATTCGTGCACTGCGCAAGGACGTGCTCGCCAAATGCTACGGCGGTGACATCACCCGTAAGCGCAAGCTTTTGGAGAAGCAGAAGGCCGGCAAGAAGCGCATGAAGATGCTCGGCCATGTCGAGGTTCCGCAGGAGGCGTTCGTCGCCGCCCTGTCTACCGGCGAGGGCGGTTCCGGCAAGTCCATGGACATCGACACCAAGAACAAGATCCGTGCTGCCGAAAAGGCTGTGAAGTAATCTGATGGAACATTTGAGTCCACTGTGTTAACATTGGACTCAAATGTTGTTATAAGGAGTCATCATGAGTTTCACTGCTAACGCGCCCAAGGCTACGCGAATTAATTTTCGTACCGATGAGGAGACAAAAGAGGAAGCAAATTCAATTTTTGCCAAGCTTGGTTTAGATATGTCGACTGCGCTAAACATGTTTTTGCAACAGACTATCAACGATCAAGGGTTGCCTTTCAAGCCGACGCTTTCCAAGTTCGAAAAAAGCGTACTGAAAGCAGCTGATGGTCCGACTCGTTCATTCGACAACGTTGATGATTTGATGAAGGAGCTTCGTGGCACTGCAACGAGTTGAGCGTACGTCGAAGTTTTTACGGCAGGCAAAGCAGCTTCAACGTAAGCATTATGATTTTGACGAATTGGAACATGTGATTCGTCTTTTGATGGAGCAGGACAAGGAAGTGCTGTACCGCCAATATCGTGACCATGCTTTGAAAGGGAATCTACGGCGATTCCGCGAACTCCATATCGATGCTGATTGGTTGTTGATCTATGGAATCAAGCACGAAACCCTGACACTCATATTGGTGGAGACCGGTACTCATCGCCAGTTGTTGGGTAAATAACGTAGGCGAAGAGTTCCCTATAAGACATAACCATGTAAACGGGCAGTAGATGGTGTTGTTGTCATCCGTCAAAAATTGTTTTTGTACAAGACGTGGCAGGGTCAATGTCCCAGTTTGGGGTTTCAACTAAGGATAAATACAACCCATTTTTGAGCGAGATACAGGATAAATGCAACCGGATTGCGCGTTGAAGCCGGGATAAATACAACCAGGTTTTCTGGTTAAAGTACACTTATCCAACCTGATTTGTCCGATATTTATACACTAATCCAACCAGATTATCGGAATTAACTTGCTTCTAAGAGTTGAAGATCAGTGCTGACCGGCGTTGAGCCAGGCGATGGCCAGCTGAGTGCGGTTGGCTAGGGACAGCTTGTCGAGGATGTTGGTGATGCGGTTGCGGACGGTGCCTTCGCTCAGGTAGAGCTGGGCGGCGATGTCGTGGTTATCGAGACCTTGGGCGACCAGAGCGGCGATGTCGCGCTCGCGGTCGCTTAACATCGAGAAAGCCGAAGCTGGTACATTGATGACGCCTTCCAGAGGCGTGTTGGATGAGACGGCCGTACGGATGTCACGTTCGCTGGTTGTGGATGATGTGTTCATGCGGACGCTGCCCCCGATCTCGCCTCTACTGGTTGAGGAAGAGGCTGAGGAAAGTTTGCCGAGTACCTGCGCACCTAGGACGACCTGGCCGGCCATCACCGCCTGAAGTGCCGGGCCGACGGAAGCCACGTCCTGCTTGATGAGGTAGCCTTTGGCGCCCAAAGCGATTGCCTGATCGATGTATTCCTTGTCGTCGAAGGTGGTGAGAAAAAGGATGCGAGCGGCCTTGTCGCGGGCGAGGATCTGACGTGCGGCCTCTAGGCCGTCAACGCCGGGCATTTGGATATCGATGAGCAGTACATCCGGCCGATTGGCAGGGTCATCGAAATATTTGGTTATTGCCGCTTTGCCGTCGTTCGCAGTCCACAGCACGTCTGCGGCATTTGTAGCCTCGAGAATCGTTCTGAGTGACGAACAGACAATGGGATCGTCGTCAACGATTGCCGTTTTCATACCGTTTCCTCTTCCTCTGTGTTGATATTCGTTTTCGGACCTGTGGCCGCTTTCGTCCAAGGAGCTTTCGGCAGAGAAACGAATACTCGCCAGCCGTCGCGGTGCGGGCCGCAAAGCGAGGTGCCGCCGAGGGCGTGGACGCGTTGCTCGATATCCGCTAAGCCCATGCCACGAAGGTCAGGGATGATTTTATTTGGAGATTGGGGAATAATGCCTTCAGTTGCTGTCTTGTTGAATACGGCAAGCTGCCAGAACGCGGGATAATCGTGCAGCGAAACGCTGGCGCTGCTCGAATCCGAATGGCGGATGACGTTGGTCAGCGCCTCGCGGATGACGGCAGTGAAGCAGCGTGCCACGGGGGCCGGGGTGTTTTCGATATCGCAATCCAACGTAACGGAAAAATCGGGTCTGGCGCTGTCCATGACATGTACGGCGTCGGTGATTTGTGCCTCGAAATCAGTGCCGTCGTCTTCAAGATCATGCACGGAGCGCCGCACCATCGTCATCGCATCGTTGAGGCTTTCGTTGATACCGATAAGTTGTTTGGCTGCGGTGTCGTCATCGGTAGCGTTCGCCACAGTGCTGGCCGCCTGTGTCTGCATCAGGGCGCGGGTGAGCAGATGGCCGACATTGTCGTGAATCTCGCGGGCGATGCGCGTGCGTTCGCGCAGGGTCGCCACTCGGGTCGATTCCTCCTGCTGCTCGCGCAGCGAATCGATTTGTGTCGCGTTGCGGCGACGGGTCGTTCTGATGGTGTCTTTGAGAGTGAGCAGTCTACGATGTTCGGAATCCGAAACGGAGAACATATATCCCAATAAAGCGGCGAGGCACGAAAGGAGCATCACTATGGCAGCATCCAATACCGGATGGGTCGCGGAATGAAGGTTGTGTCCGGCTGGCAAGAACCCACCAAACCGATAGGTCCAATATGAACATATCGAAGGGAAAATCCAGCACCATCGCATCAACTTGTGCCAGCGCTTTTCAGATTGGCCAGTCGGAATAACCATCTTTTCAAAGGCGACTAATGGCAGGAACGCAAGAAATTCAGGGAGCAACAACGATGGTACGCAGAACAACAGCAAGGGGAGTGGCGCGAAATCGGGAGTATTGCCGCCAAAGCGCAGGTCATCGTTGTCAAGCCATTGGGCCAGTGCCGAACAGCAAATGGCGGTAAGCAGGGCAGCGATGGCGGTGACATTGAACGAGCCATGTTGCCTTGCCGCTTCAAGCAGGGCGCAGCAAAGCAGCAATGCCGCTCCGGCCGCGTCTTGAAGATACCTTTTGCTCACGATTCGAGAGTATCACCCGGTCTCTGTGACGAAGGTTGCGCCGTGTGCCGAAGCTACTCGCGTCTCGCCGCTGTAATCCATTTCTTTTCAATGATTTGTGATGTGACGTATGGTGTCCCGCGAAAACGCCAAAGACAAAAGTAGTGACAAATGTAATTAGTGATACGACAAGAAAATGACGACACTCACCATGACCTGCCCGATTCCTCGCGTCACAATGGAATCACCAACATACACAACGTTCGCAATAGATAGGAAGGTTCATCTATGGACGCGAAACAAGACCCGAGCGGAACCGGCAACGTTCCGGCGGTCAGGATCAGTCATCTGGTCAAACGCTACGGCGACCATTTGGTGCTCGACGACTTCGACCTCGACGTGCCGCAGGGCAAGATATTCGGTCTGCTCGGCCCCAACGGCAGCGGCAAGACCACGCTGATCAATTGCATTCTTTCGCTTCTGACGTACGATTCGGGCGATATCAGGATTTTCGGCGAGTCGATGACGCCGAGTGCCTACGCGCTCAAAGCCCGCATCGGTTTGGTACCGCAGGATGTCGCGGTGCTTGAAGAGCTGACGGTCGAGGAGAACATCGACTATTTCTGCTCGCTCTACGTGTCGAAGAAGGAACAGCGCAAACCCCTGGTCGACGAAGCCATCGCGCTGGTCGGACTCGGCGATTTCCGCAAATACCGGCCGAAGAATCTTTCCGGCGGATTGAAGCGCCGCTTGAATATCGCCTGCGGCATCGCCCACAAGCCCGACCTCATCTTCTTCGATGAACCGACCGTAGCTGTTGACCCACAGAGCCGCAACGCCATTTTGGAGGGAATCCAGCGGCTCAACCGTGTCGGTGCCACCGTGGTCTACACGAGCCACTACATGGAAGAGGTCGAGCAGATCTGCGACCAGATACTCATTATGGATCATGGTCGCCACGTTGCGGAAGGTACGGTAGGCGAGCTCAAGGCAATGGTCTCCACCGGCGACCGCATACTTATCGAAACACTAGATCTCGCGGACACGGCGCTCGCAGATTTGCGGGAACTCCCGACCATCGTTGACGTGGATTACGACGGCAAGACGCTGACCGTACGCTGCAAAGCCGGCGAGCGCAATCTGGTCGATGTCCTCGACCTTCTGCAACGTTCCGGCGCCAACATCGGCCATGTCTCCTCGAACCCGCCGACGCTGAACGACGTGTTCCTCGAGATGACCGGCAAGGCGCTGAGGGACTAGGGGCGCGGTATGTTCACAACGTTTAAGGCATATCTCAAAGCCGGGGTGAGAAACCCGAGCATCGTCTTCTGGGTGCTGGCCTTTCCTCTCATCATGCTGGTGATGTTCCATCTCATGTTCAGTGATATCAACGATCTGATCCACGTCGACCCGCAATCCATGGCCGTGGCCGAGGACTCAAACTGGAGCAAAACGGCCGGAGCCGAACAGGTAGTCAAGGCACTCGCGGGTGAGCAGGATGCGGATGGCAAGAGCCAAGCCAAAGGCAAGACGTCGAAAAACGACAATGAAAAGCTGATAACCATCAAACAGGCATCCGGGGTTGCCGACGCCAAACGCATGGTGGCCGACGGCAAAGCCAAAGGCTATCTTTATGTAGACGATTCGGGAGCACTGCATATGGCGCTCGCGGATACGACGGTGAATTCCGGCAATCAGGCCGTTTCGATGAGCGTGACGGCATTGGATTACGCGTTGCAGCAATACAACGAGACCGGCCGCGTGGTTACTGCGATAGCAGCCAAGAATCATGCCGTCATGGCGAACCCGCAGGTCAGATCGAGTATCGGTTCGTCGGATGGGTTCCTGCAACACGTAAGCGTGACGAGTGTCAAGCCGCATCGTTTCGCGCGCTACTATTTCTCGCTGCTCGGGATGGCCTGTCTGTTGGGCATGACCGTATCCATCAACCTCATCACGCTCACCCAGGCGAACCTTTCGGCGCTTGGTGTGCGGGCCAGTGTCTCGCCGCTACCGAAGATCAAGCAGGCGATCGCCACGCTTATGGCTTCGTGGGTGCTTTCCTTTGCTTGTATGCTGATTGCATTCCTGGCGATGCGCTACGTCATCGGTATCGGCATCGCCGGACGGGAACCGGCAGCGGTGCTTGCGGTCGCGGCATCGACCTTGATGGCAAGCGCGTTGGGACTGGTCATCGGTGCCATTTCGAAACTCTCGAAGCGCGCCAAATTGAGTCTGAGCACGGTGCTCACCTGCTTCCTGTCGCTGTTTACCGGCCTGTATGGCACCGGCGCGATGGCGCTAGGGGATAGGTTGCGGCAGAAAGCGCCCGTCATCGCGCAGCTCAACCCCGCCCGACAGGTGAGCGACCTGTTCTACGACCTATTGTATTACGACAATTACCGTCCGTTCTATATCGGACTGGCCATCATGGCCGCCACCACGGTCGTCTTCGTTCTGATCGTCGTGGCGATGCTGAGGAGACAACGTTATGAACATCTGTAAAGCCGCTCTCACCGTAGCAAAACGGCACCGAACCTATATCCTCTTCTACCTAGTGGCGCTCAGCCTGGTCATGACGGCCATTCTGTTCCAAAGCGTCTCCGACACCCACGGCTCGGCGTCCACATATTCGCCGGACCAGTCGCGCGTGGCGGTTGTCGACAGGGACGGTGGCGACGGCGGCATCGCGACCGGGCTGAAGGATTACTTGGGGCAGACCAACACCGTCGTGCACGTCGACGACAACCGCCGCGCGATGCAGGACGCCATGGCCACTGATGCCGCAGACGCCATTTATGTGGTGCCAAAAGGTTATATGCGCGATTTCGCAGATGCAGTATCCGCCGGCCAAACTCCCAAACAGCTCAGTGTGGTCATCACGCAAGGCGAGCCGCAAGATCTTTCCGAGACGAAGGTATCGACGTTCCTTTCCAATCTGCGAACGGCATATCTGGCTGGAACCGCGGCAAAAGCCGGGAATTCGCATGTGGCTGCGACTGAAACGAATGGGATGGGTGTTACCGGTGCAAAGTTTTTGCCCGCCTCGAGGCCGGCCAATTTTTCCTCGATCGAGACCTATCCAACGGCTCTTACGGCGACAAAGGCTTCCACTGGGGCCTCTCAGAGAGATGAATCCGCAATCATGCATAGCGCCGTCCGTGAGGTTGTGCGTGCCGGCAATTCTGCCAAATCAGACGCCCACGTCTCCGTCGTTTCCACACACTACGCCTCTGGCAATGCCTCGGCAACTCTGGTATTCGGTCGTTCGCTTTCGCTGGGTTCCTATCCGATCGTCACGTCCATGATCGTGGTCATCGCCATGGTGATCGGTGCCTTCACCGTCGAATCGACCCGTCGGCGCATGGAGGTGTCTCCGGCTTCTTCGCGTGCCGTTGGCCCCGGTCTGCTGGCGGCATGCGCGGGCATCGGGGTACTAGTGACCATTTACTATCTCCTGCTCTCACTGGGCGTGACCGCCATCATGGCCGGTTCGCTTGCGGGTCTGACGCTCCGGCCGGTTTTATTGGCGACGTGTTCGATGGCCATTTATGTGTTCTTCGGCATTTCGATAGGTTTCGTGCTTGGTCGCCTCGCTGTCTCAACCACTGCCGCCAACGGTCTGGCCAATGTTCTTGGCCTCGCCATTGGTTTCACCTCCGGTGCGTGGTCGTTCGGTTCTTCGGTGATGACCGGTCCGGTGGCATTGATCGGCAAGTTGTTGTGCGGTCGTTGGTACCTCGACGCCATCGACCGAGCGATGGGACTGGGAATTTATGCGGGCGGCACATCAAGCCTGGCTGGCTGGGCTTCGTCAACTGGCATGGTCGCGCTCTTTGCGGTCGCCCTCGTATGCGTAGGCCTTGCTGTGGGCTCTCCAAAGCGGCATAAGGAGAGAAACCGTTCCTGAAAGCGGTTGACGATATGCCGATAGGCTCGGCAACGACTCGATGAAATCCCTTCCGGCGAACGTCTGGAAGGGGTTGCCACTAGGGTAGTGGGCTATGTTCGAGGTTTATATTCATGTGCCGTTTTGTTACCGCAGGTGCGGATACTGCGATTTCAACACCTACACGGCCGTCGATATGGGCGGGGGTGCGTCGCGCAGCAACTATGCGAACCTTGCCATAGACGAGATGCGTTTGGTTAAGGCATGGCAGGAGCGGCACGGGATTGATGAGCCGGAGGCTTCGACGGTGTTCTTTGGGGGAGGGACACCGACGCTGCTGCCTGCAGAAGATCTCGGTCGGATGCTTCATGCGGTCAAGGAAACATGGGGCATTGAAACCGGTGCGGAAATCACGTCCGAGGCCAATCCCGACACGGTTGACGAACGATATCTGGAAACGTTGGCGCAAGCTGGATTCACGCGTATTTCTTTCGGTATGCAGTCAGCCGTACCTCACGTGTTGAAAACCCTCGACCGCACGCATACCCCGGCCAATGTGACAGCAGGGATTAAAGCCGCGAACAATGTGGGCTTGCGCTCCAGTGTCGACCTTATCTACGGGGCTCCGGGAGAAAGCATGGATGACTGGCGCAAGTCCGTCGAAACTGCCATCGAGCTCGGCGTGAACCACATTTCGGCCTACGCGTTGACGGTCGAACCCACTACGAAAATGGGCCGACAAATCAAGGCCGGAACCATCGCCAAACCCGATGACGATGATGAAGCAGCCAAGTATGAGATTGCCGATGACCTGTTTAAACAGTCTGGGTTGCAGTGGTACGAAATCTCGAACTGGGCACGTCCCGGTTATGAGAGTCGTCACAATCTGGGCTACTGGCGCAACGTCGATTGGGCCGGCATCGGCCCCGGAGCGCATTCGCACTACCGCACGTCGAACGTCGGCGCGTGGCAGAAACATGCGGTTTCCGGCGCTCGCGATATTGATGAAGACGGATTTAGAAAGACGGATTCCGCTTCTTCGGGCGGCAACAAGACCAATGGTGAGGTGAATGTTGACGGCCGGTCTGGAACCAAGCAAAGGCGTGGGGATGGCCAGCTCAATGTTTCAGATGACGTGCAGTTCGATGCCGCTCAGTTCGGCGTGCGGGCTTGGGATATCGCTCACCCGCGCAAGTGGGCCGAAGCGATGCATGCCGGCAACGTGCCGTGGCAGGGAAGCGAGGCCATCACGCACGAGGAAAACCTCGAGGAAACGGTGATGCTCGGGTTGCGTCTGCGCGAAGGACTCGATATCTCGAGAATCGAACAGGCTTCCGGACGTGTCGTGGACCGTGGAAAACTCAACGAGATCAAGCAATCAGGCTTGATAGAAATCCACGAAGATAACCGCATTGTCCCGACATTAAAAGGTCGTCTGCTCAACGACACCGTCATCGAACAGGTACTTGATATCTGCGGTTGGTAACCGAATAATTAGACGAAAGTTTCGTCAGCTATTCGTCAACCCGACAAGCGATGTCCACGATGTGGAAGATTTTGTCTGAAAATGGACGTTGACACATTTCTGACATCACGTACCGATAATCTATGAGAGCACTCGTAACAGAGTATCGGTTATCAGAAGCTAGAGGTGATTGTGGTGACGCTTAAGACCCCACTCGATTTGACGATTCATCGCCCGCAAGGTATGTACGACCCGGCGGCAGAGCATGATGCGTGCGGTGTCGGCATGGTCACCACTTTGAATCGTCGGCCGGAACGCAAGATCGTCGACGACGCCATCGAGGTGCTCGTCAATCTGAACCACCGTGGAGCGGTGGGAGCCGAGGAGAACACCGGTGATGGTGCCGGAATCCTTATGGCCATGCCTGACGAGTTCATGCGTTCCGTTATCGAAGCGGATTTGCCGGAAGCCGGTCATTATGCAGCAGGCATCGCCTTCCTTGACCGTGATCTGGCTACGGCCGGCGAGCAGAAGCGTCAGATTGCCGATATCGTGGCGCAGGAAGGGCTGAAGGTCCTCGCATGGCGCACGGTTCCGACCAACCCGGACGGGCTGGGACTGCAGGCATTGGCCTCCATGCCGGCGTTCGAGATGCTGGTCATGGCTTCGCCGAAATCCGAAGGAGAAAGTTCGCTGGGCGGTCTCGAACTTGACCGCAAGGCGTTCCGCGTCCGTAAGCGCGTCGAGCACGAGGCCGGTGTCTATTTCGCTTCGCTTTCCGCGCGGACGATCACCTACAAGGGCATGCTCACCACGATGCAGCTCACGAACTTCTTCCTGGATCTCAACGATTCCAAGATGAAGACGACCATCGCCATCGTTCACTCGCGCTTCTCCACCAACACCTTCCCGAGCTGGCCGCTGGCCCAGCCGTTCCGCCTCATCGCGCACAACGGCGAGATCAATACCATCCAGGGCAACCGTAACTGGCTTTCCGCTCGTGAAGGCAAGCTCAGTAGCAAATTGTTGGGGGAATTCGAACCGCTTCTACCGGTGGCGACGCCGGGTTATTCCGATTCCGGTACATTCGACGAATGTCTAGAATTGCTGCATCTCGCTGGCCGTAGTCTGCCGCACGCAGTGTTGATGATGCTGCCGCCGGCTTGGGAGAAGGACAAAACCCTTGATCCCGACGTCCGAGCGTTCTACGAATACAACAATTCCCTGATCGAGCCTTGGGACGGCCCGGCCGACATCATCTTTACCGACGGCACATTGGTTGGCGCGCAGCTCGACCGCAACGGCTTCCGTCCAGGACGCTGGCAGATCACCGACGACGGTTACGTTGTATTGGCCAGCGAGGCCGGTGTGCTGCCAGAGACCGAACAGGAGCATATTGTCGCCAAGGGTCGGCTTGAACCGGGCAAGATGTTCCTTATCGATACCGCTGAAGGTCGCCTTGTGCCCGACAAGGAAATCAAGCACCAACTTGCTACGCAGCATCCCTATCGCCAATGGATTGAAGGTAACGCCGTTAGTCTCAGCGACCTTCCGGCACGTGAGCACGTCCGTCATTCCAACGTTTCCGTCGTCCGTCGCCAGCGCGCGTTCGGCTATACGCAGGAGGACCTGAAAATCCTGTTGCGGCCGATGGCCAATACCGGCAAGGAGCCGATCGGAGCGATGGGCAACGACACCCCGCAGCCTGTGCTTTCCAGCCACAGCCGTATGCTGTTCGACTATTTCACGCAGAAATTCGCGCAGGTCACCAACCCGCCGCTGGACTGGGAACGCGAGGAGATCGTCACGTCGCTGGCCTCGGCCATCGGCCCGGAACCGAACCTGCTTGAGGATCTGGAACTTTCCGCCAAGAAGATTGTCATTCCGAATCCTGTTATCGACTCTGACGAGATGGCGCAGCTCAAGCGCCTCGACCGTGCCAAAATTCTCGGAGGGTATTACAAGCCGTTTGTCGTTCATGGTCTTTATCAGGTAGCCGGAGGCGGTAAGGCGCTTGAAGCTCGCCTTGATGAGATTTTCGACGAGGTCGACCAGGCCATCGCTGACGGCAAGAACTTCATTGTGCTTTCCGATCGCGATTCCAACCACACATGGGGTCCGATTCCCTCCTTGCTGCTTACTAGCGCGGTGCAACACCATTTGCTGCGTATGCACACCCGCACGCAGGTCTCCATGGCCGTTGAGGCCGGCGACGTCCGCGAAATCCATCATGTCGCGCTGCTCATCGCCTACGGCGCAGCCTGCGTGAACCCCTACCTCGCCTTCGAATCCATCGAGGATTTGGCACGTGGCGGATTCCTCGACGTTGACGCCAAAACCGGCGTCGAAAACCTGCGTAAGGCGCTTTCCGTCGGAGTCCTCAAAATCATGAGCAAGATGGGCGTCTCCACCATCATGAGCTACCGTGGTGCCCAGCTCTTCGAGGCAGTTGGCTTGAATCAGGACGTTATCGACAAATACTTCACTGGCACCACCTCGCGCGTCGGCGGCATCGGTCTTGATGAAATCGCCGAGGAAGTCGCCGTTCGTCATCGTGTCGCCTATCCGAACCAATGGACGGCGACCCCGCACCGCAGGCTGCGCATCGGCGGCCAATACAAGTGGAGAAGAACCGGCGAAGATCACCTGAACGACCCGGAATCCGTATTCCTCTTGCAACAGGCCACCCAACGCGGCGACTATGGCTTGTTCAAGAAGTATTCCGAGCATGTCAACGACACGTCCAACAGGTTGATGACCTTGCGCGGATTGATGAAGTTTACCGGCAACCGCAAGCCGATTCCGATCGAGGAAGTCGAACCGGAAAGCGAGATCGTCAAACGGTTCTCCACCGGCGCGATGAGCTACGGTTCCATCTCGCAGGAAGCGCACGAAACGCTTGCCATCGCGATGAACTCGATAGGGGCCCGTTCTAATTCCGGCGAGGGCGGAGAATCCGACGACCGTATCGAAGACCCGCTGCGTTCCAGCCGTATCAAGCAGATTGCTTCAGCTCGTTTCGGGGTGACTAGCGACTATCTCGTCCATGCCACCGACCTGCAGATCAAGCTCGCCCAGGGTGCCAAGCCCGGCGAGGGCGGCCATCTGCCAGGTGCCAAAGTACCGCCGTGGATCGCCACTGTACGCCATGCCACGCCCGGCGTTGAACTGATTTCGCCGCCGCCTCACCATGACATCTACTCCATCGAGGATTTGAAGCAGCTCATTTACGACGCGAAGATGGCTAATCCCAAAGCCCGCATCCATGTCAAACTCGTTTCCGAATTCGGCGTCGGCACCGTGGCGGCAGGCGTGGCCAAATGCCATGCCGACGTGGTGCTCATCTCCGGTTCCGACGGCGGCACGGGCGCGGCTCCGTTGAACGCCATCAAGCATGCCGGCACTCCTTGGGAGATCGGTCTTTCCGAGACCCAGCAAACGCTAATCTTAAACGGCTTGCGCTCCCGCATCGTCGTGCAGTGTGACGGCGAGCTCAAGACTGGCCGCGACGTGGTCATCGCTGCGCTGCTCGGCGCCGAGGAATTCGGTTTTGCCACCACCGCGTTGATGGCCGAAGGCTGCGTCATGATGCGCGCCTGCAACCTGAACACCTGTCCGCAAGGCATCGCCACCCAGGACCCGGAGCTGCGCGCACGCTACACCGGCAAACCCGAATATGTTATCAACTTCTTCATGTTCATCGCTCGCGAGGTGCGCGAACTCTTGGCACAACTCGGTTTCCATAGCCTCGAAGAGGCCGTCGGGCACGTCGAATGCCTTGATCAGGATGAAGCCGTGGAACGCTGGAAGTCCAACGGCGTCGACCTTTCCAACGTCCTTGCCCAGTCCGGTCCAACACCTGGGACGATTCTGCATCAGATCATCAAACAGAACCATGAACTCGATAAGGCGATGGATAATGAACTTATTGACCTTGTCAAGCCCGCACTGGATAATCGCGAGCCGGTGCGTCTCGATCTGCCGATTCGCAACGTCAACCGCACCGTCGGCACGATGGTCGGTTACGAGATCACCAAGCGCTACGGAGCCAAGGGCCTGCCCGACGACACCATCGACATGACCCTGCGCGGTTCCGGCGGCCAGTCCATCGGCGCGTTCATTCCTCGCGGCGAAACGCTGCGCATCTACGGCGAGGTCAATGATTATGCGGCCAAGGGTCTTTCCGGCGGGCGCATCATTGTTCGTCCCGAAGACGGGGCGCTGAGCTTCGATCCGCACACCAACGTCATCGCCGGCAACGTCACCGGTTTCGGTGCAACCAGCGGCGAAATGTATGTCGCCGGACGAGCGGGCGAACGCTTCGCGGTCCGTAACGGCGGCGCGACGTTCGTCGTGGAAGGCGTGGGCGACCACGGCTGCGAATACATGACCGGCGGCACCGTGGTGGTACTCGGCCCCACCGGACGCAACTTCGGCGCTGGCTTCTCCGGAGGTCACGCCTACGTGCTCGATCTTGATATGAACAAGGTCAATCCGGGAGCCGTCAAATCCGGTTCGTTGCTCTTCGAAGCCTTGGACGACGACGAAGCCCAGCACGTCTATCAGATGGTCAAGAAACATGCCGAAGAGACTGGTTCCGCCTTTGCGCAAAGTCTGCTTGACGATTGGGAGCAGACACGTTCGCGCTTCACGCACGTGGTGCCCAAGCAGTTCGTCGCAATGAGCGCGGCCATGGACGAGGCCCGCGCCAACAACGTCGATTTCAACGCGCCTGGAGCCTGGGATAGTATCTACGAGCATGTGATGGAGGGAGTGGACTGATGAGCGACCCCAAAGGATTTCTGAAAGTACGCACGCGCCACGAGGGGCAGGACCGTCCGGTCGCCGAGCGAATCCACGATTGGAAGGATGTGCACGCCCAGTCCGGTTTCCAGCCTTGGACCAAGGAACAGGCCGCACGCTGCATGGACTGCGGCACACCCTTCTGTATGACAGGATGCCCACTTGGCAACATCATCCCGGACTTCAACGATCTGGTCCGTCAAGGACAGTGGGATGAGGCGTATCAGCGGCTTTCGATGACCAACAATTTCCCGGAAGTCACCGGCCTGATCTGCCCGGCGCCTTGCGAGCAGGCCTGCGTTTTGGGCATTCACCAGCCGCCGACCATGATCAAGGCCGACGAGCAGACCATCATCGACCAGGCTTGGAAACTCGGCTATGTCAAGCCGATGCCTCCGCAACGCCTGACCGATATGACCATCGCCATCGTCGGATCCGGCCCCGCCGGTCTCGCCTGCGCCCAGCAGCTGACCCGTGCCGGCCACACCGTCGTCGTCTACGAACGCGACGACGAAATCGGCGGCCTCATGCGTTACGGCATCCCGTCCTTCAAACTCGACAAGCACCTGATCGACCGCCGCATCGAGCAGATGGAAGCCGAAGGCACCGTGTTCCGCACGAATATGGAAATCGGCAAGGACATCAGCTGGGACGAGTTGCGTTCGCGTTACGATGCCGTGGTCGTCGCCATTGGTTCCGGTGTCCCACGTGACGTCAACGTGCCCGGCCGCGAACTTGACGGCATCCATTTCGCCATGGACTTCCTACCCGATGCCAACCGGCGTTGCGAAGGCAAGGAACCGGTCAACAATATTGACGCCAACGGCAAAAAGGTCGTCATCATCGGCGGCGGGGACACCGGCTCCGACTGCCTCGGCACCGCCATCCGCCAAGGTGCCATGAGCATCACGGTCCTGCAGATCAACCCCAAGGAACCAAGCGTTCGTCCGGACAGCCAGCCTTGGCCGACCTACGCGCGTCTTTACCAGCCCACCACTTCGATGGAGGAGGGCGGCACCTACGAATACAACACCGATACCGTCAGCTTCACCGGCATCGAGGAAGTTTCGGAAACCGAGCGTGTCACGCTTGACGACACTGGTCTGGCTAGTGGTTTTGTAGCCGACGAATTCGGTCACATCACCGGGGTCAAGGTTGTCGACGTCAGACGCAGTGAGGACGGCAAACGCGAGCATATTCCCGGAACCGAGCGTGTCATCGATGCCGATTTGGTGCTGATTTCCACCGGTTTCCTGCATCCTGACACCTCGACGCTGCTCAGCCAGCTACCAGTCGAGCTTGATCAACGCGGAAACGTTGCCCGAAGCAAGCAATTCGAAACCAGCCAGGACGGCGTTTTCGTGTGTGGTGACGCTGGCCGTGGCCAAAGTCTCGTGGTCTGGGCGATAGCCGAAGGACGCAGTTGCGCCTCCGCCGTCGACCGCTTCCTCAACGGTACCACCGAACTTCCGGCCCCGATCGTCTCTACCCAAAAGCCGATGGCACTTCCGAGGGTCTGAGCTTTCTAAGGTTTCGAGTTCTCAAAAATCCATGTGCGAATCGCTTGGCAGGGTTCGGGCTAAAATCAGAGCAGAATGAAATTCACTGCTGAAAGGAATCGAGATGCCGAATCGCGCCGAACGCAGGGCCCAGGCCAAGCGCAACCGTCAGGGAGTGCCACAACCGAATCAGCCGCAGAACCGTGGCCGTGGCGGTCTGATCGACGAGTACTCGTTGCAGGAGCGCAGTCGTCGCTTGGAAGAAAGCGGCGACACGGAGTGGAAGCCCAAGGCCGAGAAGCTTTCGGCGCCGGCAGAAAACCTCGACCCGAACTACAGCGACCCGAAAGTCATGAAGGCGCCGCATTCGCTGCATCAGTGGTTCCGGATTGCCAGTTGGACGCTGATCATTCTTTCCGGTATCGCCTTCGCGATCCTCATGTGGGTTCCCAAGCATCCGATGTGGCTGATTCTGACCGTTTCCATCATCTTTGTGGTCGGTGTGCTGAGCCTCTTCTTCACGGCCGGGAACTACCATCACAACCCCAACCTAGACTCTAACGGCACCGCGATTTAATGAATGTCGTTGAGCAGCAAACCGTTAGTGAAAAGTGATAGGCGCATAAGGTTGATTGACGCGTATGAAGATTGATTTGCTGACCCGCGAATATCCGCCGCATATCTACGGTGGTGCCGGCGTGCACGTCGAGGAATTGTCGAAAGTGCTCGCGGAGCGTGCCGACGTTACGGTACGGGCTTTTGACGGCCCACGGAAACCTGACGAGATTCCCAAGGTGCCGGGCGGCAGTTTGCGTGTGGTCGGCTATGATATACCGACCGAATTATCACAGGATAATATGGCTCTGCAGACTTTCGGAGTGGATCTGCAAATGGCCAACGATGTAGATGGGGACATCGCGCATGCTCACACGTGGTATGCGTGCCTGGCCGGTCGCTTGGCCCAGCAAATGCACGATATCCCGCTCGTCGTCACCGCCCACAGCCTCGAACCGTTCCGTCCTTGGAAACGCGACCAACTCGGCGGAGGCTATAACCTGAGCTCCTGGGCGGAACGAGACGCCTTCACCCACGCCGACCGAGTCATTGCGGTCTCCGAAGGAATGAAGCAGGACATCCAGACCGCCTATCCGTCCATCGACCCGACGAGAATCGCTGTGGTCCATAACGGCATCACCGTCGCCGATTTCGAGACCCCAAGCCCTGACGACCCGGGCTGGAAGGTCTTCGAACGCTATTATATCGACCGTAGCAAGCCTACGCTGCTCTTCGTCGGCCGGGTCACCCGACAGAAAGGCCTGCCGTATCTGTTGCGGGCCCTCCATTTAATCGACAAAGATATTCAGGTTGTGCTATGCGCCGGCGCTCCGGATACCGAGGAACTTGGCAATGAAGTGCGTTCCTCGTTCGCCGAACTCAAAGCTGAACGCGGCAATGTCATCTGGATCGAGGCGATGCTGCCGCGTTCTGAGCTCAACGCGTTGGAACATGGTTGCAGCGCCTTCGTTTGCCCAAGCATCTACGAGCCGCTCGGCATCGTCAACCTTGAGGCGATGGCCTGCGGTCTGCCGGTGATCGCCAGCGCTACCGGCGGGATTCCGGAAGTCGTGGTCGACGGGGTGACCGGTTATCTCGTTCCGATAGAGCAGAAGCGTGATGGCAGCGGCACGCCATTACATCCTGATGATTTTGTGCACGATATGGCAGCCGCAATCAACCGCCTTATGGAAAACCCGCAGCGGGCCAAGGAGATGGGCAAGGCCGGCTTCAGGCGTGCGCGCGACCAATTCAGCTGGGAACGCATTGCCGACGAGACCATGGCAGTGTATCGTCAGGTCCTGCGTTGAGAGTCGTAAGACGTATTTGGCCTTATGGCTTGGAAATGTTAAGTTTGATAGTGCAGAAGGCATTGGTCTACCGTGTTTTGTCGCCAATCGATGAACACGCTAGGATAACCAGGAAAGGTACGACATGTTTCAATATGTGCTGTACGCAATAATCGCTGTCGTTTTCATCGTGGCGACGGCCTTGTGCCTTTCCGCGAAGTTTGGCAAAGACAGGACGTTGCATACCCTCAAGATCGTCGTCGGCTGCTGTCTCTATTTCCTGGCCCTCATTCTCCTGGTCGCAAGTTTCCTCACCTGAATTCGTCTTCCTGCCTTTCCGCGTCTTCGCCACAATATGGAATGGTGCCATTTTCGTCGGTTATTCCGGATTAGTCTGTGAGAACAAGGAAAATCGCGCAACAGGGCGCACGGCCACGATGAAGGGATGAAGATGGGCGAAGCTGTTTCGGCGTTGAAACTGAGCAATGTGGAATTTCGTAGGAATCGCCGCGTCATTTTGACCGACGTCAACCTCGACTTGAAACGTGGCGAAAAATGGGTGCTTTTCGGCCCGAACGGCATCGGCAAATCCAGTCTTGTGGCCATGATGGCGACCCGCGGGTTCCCTTCCGTCGGCACTGTCGATATCCTCGGCAACCGGCTTGGCAAGGTCAACGTCTTTTCCTATCGCAACCGCATCGGGCTGAGTTCGGCGGAATTGTCGCGTTCGTTCCCCAACGAGGAAGATCCGCTTGACGTCATTTTGACGGCGCTAACCGCCACCACCGGCCGGTGGCGTGAACAGTTCACCCAGACCGATTACGACAAGGCCCATGGGTTCATGGCCATGTTTGGCATCGAATATCTCGAAGGCAAGCAGATGTTCAAGCTTTCGGAAGGCGAACGCACCCGAGTCTTGATTTGCCGGGCGTTGATGGGCGACCCCGATCTGCTGATTCTTGACGAACCGACCACAGGCCTGGATTTAGGTGGTCGCGAACTTGCGCTGCGAGCGTTGAGCGACATTGGCCGACACGACACTGAGAGAACCGTGCTTTTGGTGACGCATCGCCTTGAAGAGATTCCGCAGGGCTTCGACCACGTCGCCATCATGGGCCGCATGGCAGGCAACGAGACCGACGCCCACGCTGACAACGTCGCTGGTGCCGACCCACAGCCAGGCACCATCATTTATACCGGTGACCTTGAGCACGGCTTCACCGCCGAGCGTCTGAGCCATATCTTCGGTCTGCCGCTCAAGGTGACTCACGATCAGGGCCGCTGGTCGGCCTACGCCATCGATGACGACTGATTCCGATAACATTTTATTGCTGCAATAAAGAAGAAAGGGACAACAATGAAGGTCCTCCTGTACAACATCCGCCCCGAAGGACAGGATTACGTCGACGAATGGATGAAGAATCATCCCGAAGACGAGCTGGTGACGACGCCGGATGATCTGACGCTTGAAACGGTTGATATGGCCAAAGGCCACGGTTATGACGCCGTCAGCATGCAGCAGGTTCCCGATGTCGTCGAAGAGGAAATCTATAAAAGACTGATCGACTACGGCATCCACCACATCGCGCTGCGTACGGTCGGTTTCGATATCCTCAATATGGATTACATCAAAAAGTATCATTTCCTGGTCACTCACACGCCGGCTTATTCGCCGCGCGCGGTCGCCGAAAACACGCTTGCCTCCACCATGTATCTGCTGCGCCATTACGGCAAGATTCTCGGCAACGAGCGTAAATGCGATTTCGTGCGTGTTTCCGAGGAAATGAGCGACGAGATTTATCACAAGACCGTCGGCATCATCGGCGTCGGCCGCATCGGTTCCGCCGTGGCCGAGCTCTTCCACGCGTTGGGCGCCACCGTCATCGGCAACGATCTGATTACCAACGCTGCCAACGATGCCTTCCTCGAATACACCGATTTCGACACCGTGGTGCGCGAGGCCGATATCCTGACGCTGCACACACCGCTTGAGCCTTACATGGTCGGTATGATCGGTGCCGAGCAGTTCAAGATGATGAAGGACACGGCGTTCATCGTCAACCAGGCGCGTGGCCCGCTTATCGACACACAGGCCCTGGTTGCGGCGCTCAAGAATCACGAGATCGCCGGCGCTGCCATTGACGTTTTCGCCGAGGAAACCGGGCTGTTCATGAAGCGGTTTGACAACGAATCGCAGCTACCGCAGTTCTATCGCGAGCTTTCGGCGATGGATAACGTCATCATCACCCCGCATTCCGCCTTCTACACCAAGACTTCCGTGCGCAACATGGTCATGCACAGCATGACCGACGTCAAGCGCGTCACCGAAGGCAAGGAGCCAGTGTACAAGCTGAACTACTGAGCTGGTTTTTCATATCCAAAAGGAATTTAAGCATATAATAAGTCGATTTTTATGCTTAAATTCCTTTTCGTTTTGTTGAGATCCATCGAGACGACGTGAGAACATAAGGCAAGATGTTGGTGAAAGGTTTCTGCCAGCCACCAGCCGTCAGTTTGTGTTACGTGGATAATAAGGAGCGGGTATGCCGAGACGTGGGGCGTTGCAAGCGGGGGAGAAGGTCCAGTTCACGGACCGCAAGGGCAAGAAGATCACCGACCAGCTTGTCGTCGGCGGCACCACCCAGACCGACCACGGCATCATCCTGCACGACGACGTCATCGGTTCGACTGAAGGCATCGTTGTCACCACCGTCACCTCGAAGCGAGAAGCACAGATAAGCGGCGGCACACCCGGTCACGACAAACCCAAGCCTTGGAAGGCTGCGCGTGCCATCGGCGGCTGGGATTACGCGGTCATGCGGCCGAGGCTCGCGGACTATGTGCTTTCCATGCCGCGTGGCGCACAAATCATGTATCCGAAAGACATCGCCCAGGTCATCCAGCTCGGCGACATCCGTGCCGGTCTCAACGTGCTGGAATCCGGTGCCGGCAGCGGCGCGATGAGCCTCAACCTGCTTGATGCAGTGGGGGAGTCCGGCCATCTGACCACCATCGAGATGCGTCCCGAATTCGCCAAAATAGCCGAGGCCAATGCGACGCTCTATTACGGAAGGCGCCCGCAATGGTGGGATTTGCTAACCGGCGATTTCGATTCTGTTGCCGGAAAATTAGCAGAAAAAATCCAATCTTCATCATCTTCTGATTCAAACGGTGGAGATGATTTGAATTCAGATTATGCGCCCCAACCCTTTGACCGGATCGTGCTCGACATGCTTGATCCATGGAATCGGCTGGAACAGGCCTATCGTGTCATCGCGTCCGGCGGTGTGCTGATTGCTTACATCACCACGACCACGCAGATGTCGCGCTTCTGCGAGGCGTTGCGTGAAGCCGGTTGCTGGACGGAACCGGAAGTGCAGGAGACGTTCGAGCGTACGTGGAAGGCGCAAGGTCTTGCAGTCCGTCCTGACCACCAGATGATCGGCCATACCGGTTTTCTTATCGTTACCCGAGCCATGGCTGCTGGCTTTGAAGCTCTTCGCAAGCGTGACCGCGCCACCAAAGACACCGTCACCGACATTGATTCTCTGACCGACGAACAGCAGGCCGAGCGTCTTGCCGATCTGGAACTCCGTGACATCAGCGACCGCAAGCTGCGCAAGGTTCTGCGCGACCTCGGCGACCAATTGCGCGAGATTGAGCCGAAAGCAATGAGCTGTAAGCGGTAATCAAAAATAAAAACAAAGTCTTTTTGTTCCTGACGCAGTAAATATTTAATTTCTCTAGAATTGATATATAAACGCAATCTATAACGACACCTTAAGTGGCTTGATGCCCTTTGAACGGGATTTTTTGATAAGATTTTGATAGTCGTCTGTCAACTTCTGGAGGAATTATGTCTGCTCTCACATCGGTTTCCGGCTTCCCGCGCATCGGGCGCGACCGCGAATTAAAAAAGGTTATCGAAGGCTACTGGAAAGGCAAGTCCAGCCTTGATGACGTGCGCGCGACCGGCAAGCAGCTGCGTGCCGACCATTGGAAGCTGCAGGCCGAAGCAGGCGTTGACCTCATCCCCAGCAATGATTTCAGCTACTACGACCAGATGCTCGATACAGCTATTCTGCTTAACGTCATCCCGGAACGTTACCGTCGTCTCTCCTTCGAGAACGCCGAGGATACGTTGTTCGCGATGGGCCGCGGCTATCAGGGGCCGGAAGGTGACGTTACCGCGCTGCCGATGAAGAAGTGGTTCACCACCAACTATCACTATCTGGTTCCCGAAATCGACGCATCGACTGAGATTAAGCTCAATTCCACCAAGCCGTTCGACGAATTCAACGAGGCCAAGGAGCAAGGCATCGTTACCAAGCCGGTGCTGATTGGACCTTACACCTTCCTCAAGCTGGCCCGCAATCCGCAGGCCGAAGATCTGGAGCTCGACCGTGGCCTGGTCGATGCGGTTTCCAGTGTTTACGCCGAAATCCTTCGCAAGTTCGCCGAACTCGGTGCGCAATGGGTGCAGCTCGATGAACCTTACTTGGTGCTTGACAAGGAAGACGGCGACACTGAGCTCTTCAAGGCCCTTTATTCCGCCATTTTGCCGGCACGTTCCGGCGCTGATGGCAAGAACGTCAAGGTGCTGCTCAACACTTACTTCGGCAACATCGCCGACATCTACGAGACCGTGAACTCCTTCGGATTCGATGGTGTCGGCCTCGATCTGATCGAAGGACGCGATGAGAACCTTGCCGCCATCGAGAAGTATGGTGTCTCCGAAAACACGACGATTTTCGCCGGCGTCATCAACGGCCGCAACATCTGGCGCAACAACTACGCGCAGAGCCTCGGTCTGATTGATGCGCTGAAGACCAAAACTAACAACGTTGCGGTTTCGACGGCTTCCTCGCTACTGCATGTGCCGTTCAGCACGGAAGGTGAGACCGGGCTCAAGCCGGAAGTACGCAAACATTTTGCCTTCGCTGTCGAAAAGCTCAGCGAACTGGTCGATGTCGCCAAGTTGGCCGATGATGACGACACGTTGCGTAAGGAATCGCAGATTCTGGCCGCTAACCAGGCGCTCTTCGACGGCAGCCGCGTGGCCCCTGATCAGGCCGTGGCCCAGCGTCTCGCCTCGCTGACCGACAAGGACTTTGTGCGTCAGCCGGCCCGCGCCGAGCGCCGGAAGCTGCAGCACGAGGAACTCAACTTGCCGGAACTGCCAACCACCACCATCGGTTCCTTCCCGCAAACCCGTGAGATCCGTTCCATGCGGGCAAAGGCTCGCAAGGGTGAAATCGACCAGAAGACCTATGACGGTTTCATCGCCGGCCAGATCGACCAGGTTATCGCCCATCAGGAGCAGATCGGCCTCGATGTGCTGGTCCATGGCGAATTCGAGCGCAACGATATGGTCGAATACTTCGGCCAGCACCTGAACGGTTACCTCTTCACGAAGAACGCGTGGGTACAGTCCTATGGCACCCGTTGCGTCAAGCCTCCAATCGTTTGGGGCGACGTTTCGCGCGCAGAGCCGATTACGGTGCGTTGGAGCAAGTACGCCCAAAGTCGTACCAAGCACGTCGTCAAGGGCATGCTCACCGGCCCGGTCACCATCTTGAACTGGTCCTGGCCGCGCGAAGACATCAGCAACGAGCTGCAGACCCAGCAGCTTGCTCTGGCCATTCGCGACGAGGTGCTCGACCTCGAGGCCGCCGGCATCAAGGTCATCCAGATTGACGAGGCCGCGCTGCGCGAGAAGCTGCCGCTGCGTCGCTCCGACTGGCACAAGAAGTACCTCGATTGGGCGATTCCCGCCTTCCGCCTGGTACATTCCGCCGTGAAACCGACCACGCAGATTCACACCCACATGTGCTATTCCGAGTTCAACGACATCATCAAGGACATCGACAACATGGACGCCGACGTGATTTCGTTCGAAGCTTCCCGTGGTGATCTTGTCGTGCTTGACGCCATCCACGATGCTCACTTCGAGACTGAGGTTGGCCCTGGCGTCTACGACATCCATTCGCCGCGTATCCCGTCCACCAAGGAACTGGTCGACCGCATCCACGCCATTTTGAAGAAAGCCGACCCCAGCCGGGTATGGATCAACCCCGACTGCGGACTCAAGACCCGCGGCAACGAAGAGACCTGGCCAAGCCTCGAGCATATGGTCGAAGCCGCCAGGACCGTTCGCGCCGAACTGGCGAACGATTCTCAGAGCTCGCGCAACTAAGTAAGTATTGAAGTACTATCAACGTGTGGCCGGCATCAAGCAACAGCAAACGATGCCGGCCACACGATTTGTCACAGGAGACAGCCATGCATTCGCCGATTTTCTCGCTTGAGGTATTCCCGCCAAAGCCGCATTCCCCGGTAGGCGCCATCTACGATGCGCTTGACGGGCTTCAGGGTTTGAACCCCGATTTCATTTCCGTTACCTACCGTCACGGCACCCATGCCGATCGGGTCAAGACGGCCAGAATTGCCCATGCCATCAACTATGACTATCACATTCCGGTCGTCGCCCATCTGACGGCACTGTATAGCAGCAAGGCAACGGTGGATGAGGCTTTGGGTCTCTACCGTGAGGCCGGTGTCTTTGGCGTGCTGGCGTTGAGAGGCGATTACGTCGAAGGCAACGAACCTTGCGGGGATTTCGAACATGCCAGCGATTTGGCTGCCTATATCCGCGAGCACGACCCCGATATGCAGATCATGGGCGCCTGCTACCCGGAATGTCATCTCGAGTGCTCCTGCCTGGAAGATGATGTCGACAACCTCAAAAAGAAGGTGGATGCCGGCGTCACTCACCTGATCACCCAGCTTTTCTACGACAACAACGATTTCTACCGTTTCCTTGATCTTGCGCGTGCCAAGGGCATCGATGTGCCGATCGAGGCTGGAATCATGCCCGTACGCAGTGTCAAATCCATCAACAACATGACCAAGCGCAACGGTTCCAAGGTTCCACCGGCCGTGCAGCGCATGGTCGACAAGTGGGGCGACGATACGCCCTGCCTGCAACAGGCCGGCATCAATTACGCCTCCGAGCAGATTGCCGATCTGGTGGCGCATGGCGTCGACGGCATTCATCTCTACACGATGAACCGTGCCGCGCTGGCCCGTCGAATATGGGCCAACGTCGAGCCGTTATTTGGAGTCAAGGAATAATATCGAAACGGATAGATCGGTTTCATTGAAAAGCGGACCGGATTCGTTCCGTTGTAATCAGGTGCTACATTGCTTTCGTGAAAATCAGGCTCAGGAATTACCGGAATCAGTCTCGTTGAAAATTTGGCCCGAAATTACCGGAATCAGTGGGTATGCTTGTGCTTCTTGCCATTCTTCTTTTTGGGCTTACGGTTCTGGGCCGGTTGGGGTTTCGGTTTTTCCTCAACTTTCGGTGCCAACATCGGGAATTTCGCGATAATCCATTGGTGGAGCGGAGGTATTTTTGCCAGGGCGAACCCAGCTATGGTGGAAACGATAATCGACCAGGATGATATATCGAGCTTGTTGTAGATCAGCAGAAAGAACACGACGACCAGAATGATACCGGCCCATTGTTGGAAATGATTTTGCCAGTCATTCAATTTGTTGGTGAATGCTGGCATGGCTCCGACGATAAGCCCGGTCGCCAATCCTGCGATGCCCACAATAATCGCAACAACGATGTCGATGGTTCCCAATGTTCTCTCCCGTATAAATTTTCGTTATTTATAGGATAACCGATATTCTGCCCAACGCCAGCTATTATTGTTGCTGCAGTTTCGGAATGGAGATTAATGAAATTGATAACTGCGTGGTAAATATACGAGCCGTTTGATAAAGTCAGCAATTTGATTACGGCTTATGCGCGTTCGAAGCGTGGGTTGTTGTAAATTGGAGCCATGGAACATTCCGAGGACGTCAACATCAGCAATCGCGAGCTCATCCATGCAGGGCTGCAGGACTTAGGCGAAAGCCGAGATTTGTTCGCGTCTTTGGCAGCGTGTGCAGGGTTCAGTGAGGCTGATTTCAAGAACGTGCTTGACGCACTCGAGCGGGCATGTGATCCTGATACTGCGTTGAAGCATCTTGTTGAGATTATGACTTCGCAGGAGAACTGCGCGCAGCTTGTCAATAACTCAGAGGCACTTGCCCGTTTGATTGGGGTTTTGGGCGCTTCGGATGCGATGGGCGGGTTGATGCGCGCACATCCGGATTTGGTGACTGCAGCGGCTTGTGATCCGTGCGGAAGTCTTGACTTTAGCCGGGCCGAACGTATTGGGCATATGAGCGATGCCGTCAAAACGGCTGTTTCGAAACAAACGGATACTCCGTCGCCGACAAGCAACATGGCTATTGCCGTTCAAGCCTTGCGTGAGAATTATTATCTTCAGCTTGCGGCCATCATGGCCGAGGACACGACAACTGCTGATCCGGTGAAAATACAACCGCAAATCAGCGCAAGGCTCTCCGATTTGGCCGATGCCGCCATCGGCGCGGCGCTCGATATCGCCAGAATGCAGGTCGAGGGCAGCGAACGTTGCGGTTTCACCGTCATCGGCATGGGCAAGCTCGGGGCCCAGGAGCTCAATTACGTTTCCGATTGTGACTTGGTGTATATTGTAGAACCGCTTGCTGCAGTTGGCGGTGGGGAGAAAAGCGATGAGAAAATCGACGGCGTGACGTTGACGCGCATCGGCACGAGAATCGGAATGACCCTGCAAAAGATCTGCCAGTCTGTGATACCTGGCGTCGATATGCCGCCGCTTTGGCAGATTGACACCGCCTTGCGCCCGGAGGGCAAGGACGGCCCGCTGGTGCGTACGGTCGATTCCTGCCGCGTCTATTACGAGAAGTGGGCGAGCAACTGGGAGTTCCAGGCGTTGCTCAAAGCGCGGGTGGTCGCTGGCGACGAAGAGTTGGGCAAAGCCTATCTTGACCTGACAAGACCACTGGTTTGGTCAGCTTCGAAGCGCGATAATTTCGTCTACGACTGCCAGAACATGCGCCGACGCGTCGAAGACAACATCGCTCCGGACCTGCGCGACCGCGAGATCAAGCTCGGCAAAGGCGGACTTCGCGATGTCGAATTCACGGTGCAGATGCTGCAGCTGGTTCATGGTCGTTCCGATGAATCCTTGCGTGGCCGTTCCACGCTGGGTGCGTTGCAGGCGCTTTCGGCTGGCGGATATGTCGCTCGTCCTCAGGCTGCAAGGCTTGATGAGGATTATCGCTTTGAAAGGGTGCTCGAGCACCGTGCGCAGATGTGGGAGCTCAAACGCACACATCTGTTCCCCGACGTGGGCAAGGCCAATGAAAGCGTGCCCAATATCGTACGCAATGCCGACACGCGCGCAATCGACGACAACCCGGAACTGCGTCGTATGGGCCGTGCATTCGGTCTGCTTCCCGACCAGCTGGTGGAGCGATACGACAAAGTGCGCTTTGAAGTGCGCCGTCTCCATACCGATATTTATTATCGTCCGATGCTGCCCATCAACGCGCAGCTTGACGACGATCAGGTCACATTGAGCGATAAGGCGACCCGCGAGCGCTTCGAATCCATCGGCTTCGCCGATCCGGATGCTGCCATGCGCCACGTACAGGCGCTGACCGAGGGCGTTTCCCGAGCGGCCAAGATCAACCGCATCCTGCTTCCTTCGATTCTGCAATGGCTGGCACAAGGGCAGAACCCAGATATGGGCCTTCTGCAATGGCGAAAGCTTGAGGAGCGTTTCGGCGGCGGCAGCCAGTATCTCGGTTTCCTTCGCGATTCGCCGCAGGCGCTGATCAGACTTTGTCATATCCTCTCCAATTCGAGGTTGCTGGGCGATTCGCTCAACCAGTCCATCGAATCGGTGACATGGCTGGGCGACGATGGGATGCTGATGCCGCGAACGCGCGAAAGTCTTGATGTACGTGCCCAGGCCGCGGTCTCGCGCTATGTCGACAATATGAATGATTTCGCCACTTCCATCCGTGCGATGCGTCGTCACGAGATCGAACGAATCGGACTTGGCTGGACTTCAAAGGTCTTTGACGACGGTGTTGGGTTGAACGGCATGACCGACGTCTATGATGCCGCCATCGAAGCGGGCTTGCAGTGGGCGGTCAATCATCAATGCGCCGAGATGAAGCTGGATTCGGCCCCGGTGGCCATCAGTGTTATTGCCATGGGCCGCTACGGAGGCCGCGAAGTCAACTTCTGTTCCGATGCCGACATCATCATGATGTACCGGCCGATGCAAATCGCAACAACCGAAGACGGCGATGATACGCAAAAAACAGCCGCTGATTTCGCGCGTAACGTGGTCAACGACCTGCGCAACATTCTGCAGGGCCCGTCAAGTCTCGAACCGAAGATTGACCTTGATTTCGGGCTGCGTCCTGAAGGCAAAAATGGCCCGCTGATTCGTTCCTACGAATCGTGCCGCGACTACTACACCAAGTGGTACAGCACCTGGGAACGCCAGGCGTTGCTGCGGGCGCGGTATGCCGCCGGCGACGCACAGTTGGCAAAAGATTTCCTTACCCAGCTTGCAGATCCGCTGCGTTATATGGACCGAGAATTGACCGACGAGGAAATCGGCGAGATTCGCAAGCTCAAGGCAAGGATGGAAGCGGAACGTTTGCCTCACGGGGTGAAACGCAACCAGCATCTGAAGCTCGGTGCCGGCGGGCTTTCCGACGTCGAATGGACGGTCCAGCTACTACAGCTCCAACATGCCGGTGAGCATGAAAGCCTTCGTGTCAACTCGACGCTGGCAGCCCTCGATGAGCTCGAACGCTTGGAATATATCAACTGCGATGATGCCGACGCGCTGCGCAAGGCATGGAAAATGCTCACCGCCGCCCGCAACGGCAACTATCTGTGGGGTGCACGGCTTTCGCAGGCTGACGTGCTGCCATCTGATTTCTACGGGCTCGGTGGAGTGGCGACGTTCCTCGGATATGACGCGAACCGCGGCCAATACTTCGGCAATGACCTGCAAGCCGTAATGCGCCGCTGCCGCGAGGTGATGGAACGGCTTTTCTATGGGCAGTGAGACTCATCCATCGATATGTTTTCTCGGGAATATCGATTTGTCGTTCATTGCCTTGCCGATCGTGCTTCGCGTTGGAATCGGTGATGTTGAACCGATGAAAAGTGGTTTTAGTCATTTCTCGCTGACATGCTCGGAAAGGTGAGATTGCCGATACGTGTCGCCGTATGCGGGTATCTTGTCAATGGTCACACGAAGTGGCCACCTTGGTTGACGAAAGGTGAGCCGATGTCGATTAGACAAAAACCTACGAAGAATCCCGCTGATGGGGGCGGGCGATCATCATTGGTTGGTTCCAGCGTGGTGACGCTGGACAGCATACCGATTTCCGAGATTCGGTTATTGCTTGACAAAGCGCAATACATCGATTCTCACCGTAAAGAAGTGGCGAACACCTGCAATGGCCGGGTGTTGGCCACTTTGTTTTATGAGCCCAGTACACGTACTCGCCTGAGTTTCGAAACCGCGATGCTGCGTTTGGGTGGCAAAGTCATCGGCTTCGCCGGCGCCCAGCTTTCCTCGGCCACCAAAGGCGAGACCATTCATGATACCGTCAAGGTCGTCTCACAGTATGCCGATATCATCGCCATGCGCCATCCCAAAGAAGGCGCCGCGCTGGTCGCCGCGCACTCCTCGGACGTACCGGTCATCAACGCCGGCGACGGCGGACACATGCACCCCACGCAGACACTGGCCGATTTGTCGACCATTCAGGCGCGATTCGGACGCGTCACCGATCTTACCGTGGGATTGTGCGGCGACTTGACGTTCGGCCGTACCGTCCATTCACTGATTACCACGTTGTGCCGGTTCGGCAATGTCCGTTTCGTGCTGATCAGCCCCGATGAACTCAAAACACCGCAATATGTGCTCGATTGCATCGACCAGAGCCCGACCTGCTCTTACGTCGAGGCCAAGGATCTGTCTGCCGTCATCGGTGACCTCGACGTGCTCTACATGACCCGCGTGCAGAAGGAACGCTTCTTCAACGAGGATGATTACCTGCGCCTGCGCGACACCTACATCCTTGACGAGGGCAAGATGAAGCTCGCGAAACCCACGATGGCTGTGCTTCACCCGCTGCCGCGTGTCAACGAAATCGCCAAGGAAGTCGACGACGACCCGCGCGCCGCCTACTTCGAACAGGTACGTCGCGGCATGCTTATGCGCATGGCGCTGGAAAGTTCGGTGCTCGGCGACAAACTGCCCGGTTATGAGGAGAATAAGGAGGTGCTGGTCTGATGGAAGTCACAAGCATCACCAACGGCATCATCATCGACCATGTGGATGCTGGAACCGCGCTCACTGTGTTGCACTATCTGAAGGTCGATCCGACTACCACCAAGCTGGCACTGATCATGAACGCGACCAGCCACGCGCTCGGAGCCAAGGACATCATCAAGCTCGAGGACGTTGAAGACCTGAATTTGGACGCACTCGGCTTTATCGCCCCGCATGCCACGGTCAACATCGTTCGCGGCGGACAGATCGTCGAAAAAGCCAAACCGGAGTTGCCGCAGCATCTGGTTGGTGTCATCTCCTGCAAGAACCCGCGCTGCGTGACTACTTCTGAGACCGGTCTGGAACAACGGTTCTATCTGGCCAATGCAGAACGTCGCGAATATCGCTGCGATTATTGCGACGAGGAAGCGGAACTGTAACGAATGCTGATTAGGCTCGAATTCCGTCGCTTTAATTGGAATTTGGACTTGATGCAGACGAAAGGTTTGATTGATGATTTTGATGGAACCAATCAAGCTGGAACATTACGAATAAGCGGTTTATCGAAAGAACGGAATGCACATGCTGACCATTCATGACATTACGGTGTGGGACACCGGCGAACGCGTCGACCTCGTCGTGCCGGAAATCGACGCGCAACGCTCGTTCGCCGAGCCTGGTGCCGTCGTTTCCGGTGACATCGACGGTTCGTCGTTGATTCTTGCGCCCGGGCTTACCGATCCGCATGTGCATTTCCGCGACCCTGGTCAGCTTGCCAAAGAAACCATGGTTACCGGTTCGCAGGCCGCTGCGGCCGGAGGCTATACGCGCGTGCTTATCATGCCAAACACCCTGCCTGCGGCCGACGGGCGCGACATCAATGTTCAGGATGTTGTTGACGGCGGCAAGGAACTCAAGGAAGTCGGTGTCTACAACGTGCTTGACTACCTGCAACGTTACGAGCAATTGCACGATGTGAAATTGCCGGTTCGCTATGACGTTTCCGTCTGTGCCTCGCTGGGACGCGCCGGGAAACTGCCGACACAACCTGCAGATTATGAACGATTCATGGATTCAGCCGGTCAATCAGCACGAAGAGATAACAAGGATGCGAAGACGAGCCAGAGCCTGAAAAGCCCTGTTGAAGAGCATCCATTACGTGCCATTACCGATGACGGTTCAGCCATTACCGATGAGATTCTTGACGCGGTACTCGCCGACTCGAAGGCTACGGGACTGCCGGTTTTGGAGCATTGTGAGCACCACGATTCCGGTTCCATTAACGATGGGGCCGTCAGCAGAAAGCTCGGTCTCTCTGGTATTCCGGCAGAAACCGAACTTGCCATTGTCGAGCGCGACATCGAGGCGGCACGACGTACAGGTTCCCACATCCATTTTCAGCATGTCTCGACGGCTGGAGCCTTCGACGCTGTTCGCAAAGCCAAAGCCGAGGGACTGCCCATCACTTGTGAGACAGCACCGCACTATCTCGCACTATGTGATGAGGATATTCTCAAGTACGGTGCGATGGCCAAGATGAACCCGCCGCTTCGTGGCGAGGCGGACAGACGCGCCACGGTCGCCGCGATTGCGGATGGAACCGTCGATATGATCGCCACTGACCATGCCCCGCACACGGCCGCCGAGAAAGCCGCCGGTCTGGCCGATGCTCCAAACGGCATCATCGGGTTGGAATGTGCCTATGGCGTCTGCCGCAAGGTGTTGGTCGAAAGCGGTGCCATCAGCGATGAACGGCTAATTGAGCTCATGACCTTGGCTCCTGAACGGTTGATGGGCCATACGCCGACGGATGTGGCAATGCTGCTCAACACCTCATCGAAGTGCGCGACGAAACGGACGCTCGATTTAAGTAAGGTCGAACATCCCGAAAATGTCGATTTGACCTTGATCGATACCCACAGCGAATGGACCGTGGATTCGTCGAAATTCCATTCCAAAGGACGCAATACTCCCTTCAATGGTTGGAAGCTTACCGGCAGACCAATGGCGACAATCATCGGTTCAAAGCTGGTATTTAGTCGGTTGCAGGATAGTGTGGCAATCGAAAAGACGGTTCGATAAAGCTTTAAACGGAATTCGAACTGATATATGAATAAATATAACAGTTAAAACAACTGTCATAATTAGCAACATAACAGTTAAAAGAACCTAGAAATGAGGGAAAACAATGGATCGACTGATTGAGGCCATCGAAGCCAAAGACAATCCCAGCATTGTCGGGCTGGATCCAACGCAGGCGCTGGTGCCACCGCAGGTCTTCACCTCAGAAAATGAATTCGATGAAAAGAGTCTCAACGAATTCATCGATTCTTTGAAAGGTGTAGACGACCCCGATGCTCAGCGGCTTCTGGCTTCTCTGGACAATGCGGATGGTGCTGAAGCCAAGCAAAAGGTTGCCGACGATGCTTTGGAGAAAGCCGAGCCCGGTGCTCAAATCGTTGAAGGTTTTTACGAATTTAATCGTGCGATTATCGATGCCGTGAAGGACATCGTGCCGGCTGTTAAGCCACAGGTCGCCATGTATGAGGCTTACGGTTCCATCGGTTTTGATATCTATCGTTTCACCTGCGAGTATGCGCAGCGGCACGGGCTGTATGTACTCGGCGACATCAAGCGTGGCGATATCGGCTCGACCGCCGCCGCCTACGCCAAGCACCTGACCGGCATCAACTCACGCGAAGACGATTACAATGGCCAGCCATGGCGAGAGGACGGCATCACCGTCAATCCGTACTTCGGCACTGACGGCATCACCCCGTTCACCGACGCTGCCAAGCAAACCGACAAAGACGTGTTCGCGCTGGTTCGCACCTCGAACCCTTCCAGTAAGGAAATTCAGGAACTTGAACTTGCCGACGGCGACAAGCTGTACGAGCATGTGGCTGACCTCGTGGAAGACTGGGGTGCCGATTCCATCGGCGAGTATGGCTATTCCCGTCTGGGCGCCGTGGTCGGGGCGACCCATCCCGAGCAGGGCAGGGAACTACGCGAGCGTATGTCGCACACCTTCTTTCTCGTGCCAGGCTATGGTGCACAAGGTGGTACCGCAGCCGATGCCGCACAGATGTTCGACAAGAACGGCTGTGGCGCCATCATCAACTCGTCACGCGGCATCATCGGCTCGTGGAAGAAGTCGGGGGAGTATTGCGAGGAAATGACCAAAGAAGAGGCTCTCGATTTGGTCGGTCGCAATGCCCGAGCCGCAGCCATCGCCATGCGTGACGACTTGAGAAAAGCCCTGCACTGATAATCGCAACTGTTAAACGTATCAATCAAAAAATTGCAGAAGGAGCGACATGAGCGTAACAACTTTCATGCCCACGGTTACCACGGATACCGTCGAGCGGCAAGCAGCCGAAGCCGGACGGAAACCCGGCAGACGCACCGATGAGGTGATGAGCGCCTCGATGCTCTCTGAGGGTATTTACGAGTTGGTTATCCGTGACCCATATGTGGCCCGAACCGTTCAGCCGGCGCAGTTCGTCAACCTTTATCCAGCTGATGCCAGAATGGCATTGCCTCGCCCCTTCGGCGTGGCCAAGGTCGAGGGCGACGATGTGACGCTGATCTACCAGATTGTCGGGGCGGGAACGGCCGAGTTTTCGCTGCTTCAGGCCGGCGATGTCATTGACGTTCTCGGGCCCTTGGGCAAGCCGTTCGATACCCCAAAGCCCGCGAATTATGTGTTGGTTGGCGGAGGCCTTGGTGTGCCGCCGCTGCTGTATGCCGAGCAAAAGCTCAGCGAACGCAATGATGGAACACAGATTACTTCCGTTTTCGGCTACCGTGACGCACGTTTCGCCGACGATTTGGTTGCACCGTTTGCAGACCAGACCCACAGCATCGTCAATGCCGAAGGCAATGTCGTCGACTTGCTCAACGATATTGAGGACGAACTGAGCAATGCCGATCAGCCGCCGGTGATTCTTTCCTGCGGACCTACGCCGATGATGAAGGCCGTTGCGGCCTGGGCCAGCAAACGCGGTATTTCGGCACAATTGAGCCTCGAAGCCCGCATGGGCTGTGGCTATGGAGCCTGTGTGGCCTGTGTGGTCGATACGCCGAGCGGAAGGCTCAAAGTCTGCAAGGACGGTCCCGTTTTCACCACCGAAGAACTTGGCTGGGAGGCGTGAGCACGATGACGGATACGAGCGATGAAAGAGCTGCTGCGATGAACGAACAGACGAAACGGACGAAACAGGCCAAGCCGGCTGCACAGGCCGAACCAATGAACGTCCTAGAACCCCACGAATGGCGACACAAGACCATCGTTGCGGGCACCGAATGGAAGAATCCGGTCGGCACGGCCTCGGGCACCTTCCAGCTTGATGCGTGTGGGGATTATTACGACGTCAGCCAGATGGGTGCAATCTGCACCAAAGGTGTTTCGCCGGTTCCGTGGGAGGGGAATCCCTCACCGCGTACCGCCGAAGGCCCCTCCAGTATGGTCAACGCGGTCGGCCTACAAAATCCGGGAGTCGACCGCTATCTGGTCGACGAACTGCCGCGGCTCAAGAAGCTTGGTGCCATGGTCATCACCAATGTTGCCGGCCACAGCGATGAAGACTACGCACAGGTTGTCGAGAAGCTTGCCGATTCCGAAGCCGATATGTTGGAAATTAACGTCAGCTGTCCTAACGTGAGTCATGGTGGAATGAGCGTCGGCACCGATCCCGTGGTATTAAGCCGTCTTATCAAGCACTTGCGCACGTTGACCGACAAACCGATGATCGTCAAGCTTTCCCCGAACGTCACTGATATCGTCCAGATTGCTCACGCGGCGGTCGACGCTGGTGCGGATGCCCTGAGCCTCATCAACACGCTGGTCGGTATGCGCATCGACATCAACACCGGCAAGCCGATTATCGCCAACCGTACCGGCGGTGTCTCTGGCCCGGCCATCTTCCCGATAGCGCTAAGCTTCGTTTGGCGCGTACGCCAGTCCATTCCCAACATTCCGATCATCGGCATCGGAGGCATTGATTCGGGGGAGAAGGCGTTGGAATACCTCTACGCAGGGGCGAACGCCGTCGAGGTCGGTGCCGCCGCGCTTGTTGACCCGACTGCCCCGATGCGCGTTGCCCGCGAGCTTGATGATTTGCTTGATTTCCGTCCCGAACTTGCCGCGAAACTGGCCAAAGGCCAGACCTGGTGAAACGAATTCGAAATTATTATTTATGATATTTATTGACATGAAAGGTTAAAGTAATATGACCGAAAACAAAACCGAGCAGTCAATACAAAATGCCGAAAAACCTACGATGACTCCGATTGACGAGCGATTCACAGAATTCCTTCTCGAATCCGGTGCCCTGAAATTCGGCGACTTCACACTGAAATCGGGAAGGCAGTCGCCTTATTTCATCAACGCCGGTGCGTTCAACGACGGCCGCAAGATTGCCACGTTGGGTGCGTTCTATGCCGAAAAAATCACCTCCGCCATCGCTGACGGTACCCTTCCCAAAGACATCGCCACGATTTTCGGCCCGGCCTACAAGGGCATCCCGCTTGCGGTCTCTACGTCCATCGCCCTGACCAGCATGCACGGCATGGAAGTCGGCTACACCTTTGACCGCAAGGAAAAGAAGGACCACGGCGACGGTGGCATCCTCGTTGGCACGCCTCTTGAAGATGGTATGAAAGTTCTGCTGGTCGATGACGTGATGACTGCTGGTACTGCGGTCCGTGAGGTCGTTCCGAAGCTCAAGTCAGCCGCCAACGTCGATATCGTGGGCCTGGTCCTCTCTGTTGATCGCATGGAAAAGACCAAGGATTCCGACATCTCCGCCGTCAAATCCGTCGAGCAGGAATTCGGTTTCCCGGTCCTCTCCATCGCCAATGTCAAAGAAATTTTCGCCGCCGCATCCCGCATGGTCACCGTCGACGGCAAGCCGCTCCTCAGCGACGATATCAAGGAACGCGCGGAAGCATATTTGAAAAGATATGGGTGCTGATTTATTTATAATTTCATATGAGAATATGAAGGAAGTAAAATGTCTGTATCTACTTTAGATGGTTTATCGCTTGATGCCGAACCAAAGGAAGTGCAAAAGGCGAGGTTTGCCTTATGGAATAAGAGAACTCTTAAAAGTATGGGAAATGGTTTTCTGACCGAGGGAACAATAAGTAATTATTCCAATAATCTTTCAAATTTAAAGAGTGCGTTTGAAAATATTTCTGAACATACTGCAAATTTCCCGCTAAGAAACAGTATCTTTGAGTATGAATCATTGGATAGTTTTAAGGGTACTTATGATGATATTGCTAATGACAGTGCCTTTACCGAAAATATAAAACCTAACGGATTACATAGAAACAATCTATTCGATGCCATCAAGCGATATTTAGCTTTTCTTAAATGGCAGGATAAACATGAAGCCGAATACCAAAAGTTTTTCGAACTACTTAAGTTTTTTGTTAATCAAGCTAATAAGAATGCAGATAAACGACTCAACCATGAAAAGGTGAGTCCTGATAGAGATGATCGATTTGGTTTTAACGACAGCTATCATCTTTCAGAAGGTTTTAATCAGGTTGGTCCGTTACGATTTGGTATTACTTTTTGTGGGAATGGGCAGATATCAACTGTTCAGTCAACGTTTATGAATACAGATAATTGGTTGAATATTGCGGTGTCTGATTCCGATAAGTCTAAACATCTTTTGAAACTACAAGTTGGATGGCATATTAATCATGTTCCCAAAGGTTTGGATTTTAATGGTTTCTTTAATGTTTCAGTGGCGCATTTACAACTTGAGAACACTATGCCGAATTGCTGGGTTCGAGCAATTTTTGATTTCATTCTAGACCAACACAAACAATACATTCATTCATCGCAGTACAAGGAAGAACAAATTATGGGCAGTAATTCCGAGATTTTAACATATGCCAATATGCTTGAACATGTGCACAATATCGTTTTTCATGGTGCGCCCGGCACCGGAAAAACGTACTTATCTAAGGGAATAGCATCGTATATGACGGGTGTTTCCCAGAAGAAACTTGGCAAAAGCAGCAGGTTTGCCTTTGTCCAATTCCATCCCAGTTATGACTACACTGATTTCGTTGAGGGACTGAGGCCGGTTACTGATGAAGACAGTGGAGAGATGATTTTCAAACTTTACCCCGGAACGTTTATGGAAATCGCCAACAAAGCCAGGAATGAGTGGGAACGATGCTCTAAGGAAGTTAAAGCTAAGTATGACGAGGTTGAAGGCAACGACAATATTGAAGAAGATGTCGGCAAAGAAATTCTAAAACGAGATTTCGACGAGACAAAAAAGCTCGCTAAGAAATATGTCATAGTGATTGACGAAATCAATCGAGGTGACATTTCCAAGATTTTCGGTGAATTGTTCTTTAGCATTGACCCGGATTACCGCGGCGAAAGCGGGAGCATTGATACACAGTATAAGAATCTTCATGACGATTCATATGCTGATGAACGTGGGGGATTAAAGGCGAGTCAAATGTTCTACGTTCCCGAAAACCTGTATATCATCGGCACGATGAACGACATTGACCGCAGTGTCGATTCCTTGGATTTCGCCATGCGGCGTCGTTTCACGTTCATCGAAATCGATGCCCAGTCCAAAGAGTCTGTTCGCATGCTCGATGGTGATGGCGAACATACATATGATAGTAATCGCGTTGCAAAAGCCAAGAAAGTAATGGCAGCCATGAATGAGCAAATCCGAAAAACGGAGTATCTCAATGAAAGTTATCAGATTGGTGCAAGTTATTTCCTAGATGTTGTCGACCCTGAAAAAGACGGATTGTTGCCTGAGACACAGGCATACGAGAACCTGTGGAATAACAAGGTTGGCTCACTGGTCAAAGAATATTTACGCGGCAGAGATGATTTCCAGCAGATTTACAATGAAATCGCAAAAACATTTGATTCAAATGCTGGAACTAGGGTAGCTGATGCTTATTCAGTTTCGAGTGAAAGCAACGGGGACAAGGAAGCTTCCCTTCAGACACAAGACAAAGAGGACAATGACGTCGACTGAAGCTGACAATGGCTCTTTGACGTACGCATATATTCCGGATTCGAAAAGCTGAGGTAACCTTGAGCATTCCCAATAAAGACGTAGATCGAGAATTTTTGCCGTATGAACTGAGTGACAATTCGCCCATCATGGCAGAGAATAGTGGTTTTCTTGAATGCCCGCTTGGAGAAGAACTCAGGGATAAGAGCTTTGGGGACTTAATCGCAGACAATGATATTTTGAATTTCGGATATAACATGGAAGGCCAGAAAGATGCGGAAGACAACGAATTTGTTGTCCAGCATTGGATTGGTGACGGAACCGATTACGCTACCGGCAACTTCGTTGGCGTTCTTGGAAAATTCAATCATGAAGGTCAGAAAACCGATTGCGTGACCATAACCACCCGTTTTGGCAAACAGACGAACGGGGATTCTTCTTCCTTTGATCAGGATTTCCTGTTGCGTTACCTTGTCTCGCAGGTGCTTCATATTGACGTCGCACGGAACTTTGACTTCACGAATTTGGCAGATAGCAGTTGGCAGCAGCTTCTGATTATGCTTTTCCCTTTCTACCTGCATCAAGCGCTTTCGCAAGGGGTCTATAAATCCTATATGAGGCGGGAATACGATGATTCCCGTCCAAAAGGCTTCATCGATATTCCTAGGTACATTCGTAAGGACATGCCCTTTTCTGGTCATATCTCATATGTGACCCGGCCTTTTGACGTCGACAACAACATCACTGAACTCATCCGGCACACCGTCGAATATATCGCGGGTCTTGGCTCGTTCGGACGCCGGGTGCTGAACTATTCGGGACAGGTGAGAAATGATGTCGAAACAGTAAGGACTGTGACGGCACGCTATGACAAATCGGAACGCCAGAACCTCGTTTCATGGAACTTGCGTCATCCGGTAGACAAGCCATATTTCAAGCAATACCGTATCCTTCAACGTGTTTGCATTGCGATTTTGCAGAATCGTGGTTTCGCACCTAAAGACAGAAATTCCGGCAAGATTTTTGGAGTCTTGATTAATTGTGCGTGGCTATGGGAGGAATATCTCAATCAGCTGTGCCAATCGGATGCCATGTCTGGGTCATTCATACACCCCAGAAACAAGATGTCACAGATGAAACAATATTTTTTTGGAGGGGGAAACGGCGAGATTTATCCGGATTTCATTGGTAGGAACGATAGCGGGCAGAATGTGGTGGCTGATGCCAAATACAAACGCCTGAAAAAGAACAGTTCGGATGATGACGAACAATTGCTTTCCTATATGTTTCGTTTTGATGCCCGAAAAGGGCAGTTCTGGTATCCTTACCTACCCGATGAAGCCGACTCATCTGAATCTGACTTATCCGACCGATTTAATTCCTTGGATGAGTCTGACGAACAGGATGGAGGATTCTCAGAGGGAAAGCCAGTGTATAAAGCGAAAGTGTTCACGCTGCGGTTGCTTCAAGGGATAGATACAGAAGACCGTCATACGCGGTTCCGTGACGATTCCAAAGATATTATTGTCAAGAAAATCGGTTTGGTCATTCCGACTGGCTGTAGTGATTATTCAAAGTTCCGCGCAGAGATGGAGCAGCAGGCAGAAGCCTTTTGCAAAGCGGTGAACGACAATATTTAGCGGTTATATTTCTATATACGCATGGTCAAAACTACTGCAAACGCCTTGTTTTCTAGCGGTGACAGTAATGTTTGAAATATGTTCTGCGTCAACTAGGGAGCCGTATGCAACAGGAATACACACAGCCGTTGGTGAATCCGATCGAAAGCGACCGGAACATCTTCACACTGCTTGACGATCGCGCCAAGCGTACTCCGGACGAGTCGTTGGTCGAATATGTCGGCGACGACGGCAAGTGGCAGTCGTTTACGGCGACGCAGTTCCGCGACAAGGTCATCGGGCTTGCCAAAGGTCTGATTGCTCGCGGCGTTAAGCCCGGGGATTCCGTTGCGATTATCGCACATACATCTTGGCAGTGGACGGCGCTGGATGTAGCCATCATGTCCATCGGTGCACTCACGATTCCTGTTTACGAGACCAATTCGCCGTCGCAGGTGCAGATGATTTTCAACGATTCCAATGTCAAAATCGCCTTCGCCGAAGACGATGCACAGCGTGACAAGATTGATACCGTAAGCGATTCCTGCGCCGACCTCAAAGGTGTCTATGTCATCGCTGCTGGTGCCATCGAGACCATTGAAAAGTTCGGGCAGGGCGTCACTGATGACGAATTCTGGCAACGAGAAAAGGCGGTCAAGGGCAGCGATTTGGCCACTATCGTCTACACTTCCGGTTCCACGGGAACGCCAAAGGGCATTGAACTGACCCATTCCAATTTCGTGTTCATCACCATTTCCGGCGTGCAATCTATGGGCGATATTCTCAACAAGCCCGGTCGAAGACTTCTGCTGTTCCTCCCGCTGGCGCACGTTTTCGCTCGCTTCATGCAGCTGGTTTGTTTCGCAGGGACGGTCACGCTTGGTCTGTCGAGCAACTTGAAGACCATTCTGGCGGATTTCCGTACATTCAAGCCGACGTTCATCCTGGCCGTACCGCGTATCTTCGAGAAGATCTACAATGCTGCTTCGCAGAAGGCCGGTTCGGGTATGGCCGGCCGCGTTTTCTCGCATGCGACCGAAACTGCTATCGCTTGGTCGAAGGCCCAGCAGTCCGGCAAGCCTATTCCGCGTGCACTGCAAATTCGTCACGCCGTCTACAACAAGCTGGTCTATTCCACCATCATGCAGATTTTCGGCGGACAAGTCGAGTACGCTGTTTCTGGCGGCGCTCCGCTTAATTCGACTATCGCGCACTTCTTTAATGGCGTCGGTCTGCCACTGCTTGAGGGGTACGGCATGACCGAGACCTGCGCGCCTGCCATGGTCAACCCCACCAAAGGATACAAGATCGGCACCGTGGGCATCCCGCTGCAGGGTGTGTCTGTTGGTGTCAGCGACATCGGGGAGTTGTGCATCAAGAGCCGCGCGGTGTGCGTCGGCTATCACAACCATCCCGAAATTACCGAGGAACAGATTGTCGACGGATGGCTGCATACCGGCGATTTGGGCTCCATCGATTCCGACGGTTTCGTGACGCTGACCGGACGTATGAAGGACATCATCATCACCGCCGGTGGCAAGAACGTCTCGCCCGCCGAAGTGGAGACTTCCGTCATGACCTCGCCGGTGGTCAGCCAGTGCGTCATGGTCGGCGACCGCAAGCCGTTCATCGCCGCGATCATCTCGCTCGACTTGCAGGAGACCAATGCTTGGCTCAAGTCCGAAGGCGCCGAACCGGTCAAGGATCTGAAGGAAGCCGGCGAAAACCCGATTGTCCGCGCCGAAGTCGAGCGTGCCGTCAACAAGGCCAACGAGCTGGTCTCGCGCGCCGAATCCATTCGCAAGTTTGAGATCGTCCCCGACGAATTCACCGAGGCCAACGGTATGCTCACCCCAAGCCTCAAGGCCAAGCGCCAGGTCATCACCGATTACTACAAAGACCTCATCGACAACGTCATCTACGCGCCGAAGAAATAAGCGGGTTATCGAGGCTATTTGCGTTTATCGGTTTCGTGATGCGATAATAAGTTCTAGCAGAAAATACTATCAATCATGGAGATATGATGACTACTGCAAAGAAGCCGGTAACAAAGCCAAAAGTAACAAAAGGGAAAGTTCTTGGGAAACTGAGCACCGCTGTCGATATCGTCAATATATTGGGGCAGGTGATTTCTCCAGACCAGGTGAAGCAAGTTGTGCAGTGGTTGAAAGAACAGCAATTTTCTGACAAGTTCATCGAACTCACCAAGAAGATTCATCTTCCAGACAAGCACGACCCGCTTTCAAAAGTCGAGAACCAATGCGAAGCCGTCGAGGAATTGATTCAAACACGTTCCTCGATGCTTGCCGATGACGCCCCGATCTCCGCATGGCGAGTCGAACTGGATAAAATACGTACCGGTGCCAAGCTCGTCAAGGAAGCCAAAGGCAACGACATCAAGAAAGTCAGAGAGCTTGAGAAGCGTGCTGGCAAGCTCTACAACAGTGTGTTCATTGCCGTTGTTGGTAAATAACGTTCCGCTTGCTCTATTTCGGTTGTCTGTCTTTCAATGCAGCGTAGGGAGAGAAATCAATGACATCAGAGGATATTGTTCCCGAAGCAAATGACAATGAATCCATCCAAATTGTCAAAGATGATAGTGGAATCATGGTTCTTGGCGATGATTCAGCAGTTGATGCATGGTTGAAGCAGACTGGACTGGATAAGAATGCTAAAGCTATGGGTAAGCGTGCGGTACAGGCATGCGGTAACGGGCTTCAGACGCTGGCCAATACTTCCGAGCAAAGTGGCCGTTGGGTGAAACTCACCAAGGAGTCGGCTGCGCAGGTTAAGAAGTATGGTTCAACCGGTACCGGCGTGGTGCGCGGTGAGCATGGCAAGATTATTAGCCATCTCAAATTCGAGGATTTGACGAAAGCCTCTTCACTGGCCAATCCTGAAATGTTGGCCGGTGCGGGCGCTGTTATGACACAGATGGCACTTGAACAGTCGATGAAAGAGATTACTGACTATCTCAATGAGATCGACAGCAAAATCGATGATTTATTGCAGGACCAAAAAGACCAGACGATTGCGAATCTGATGGGTGCCGCTCGGATGATCGACGAGACCAAGACAATCTATGACAAAGTCGGAGTGATAGCGGACACGACTTGGTCGAAGGTCGATGATTGCCCGATGGATCTGGCGAGTGCGCAGAGTTACGCGTTAGTGAAGATCGGAAACCTGGTCAATAAGCTTTCTAATGAAAAAGATGTCGGCAAGGCTGAAAAGCTTTCAGAACAATTACTTGAAGATGCTACTGATTGGATGTCCGTTATCGGCAAATCGATACAGGCTCAAGATGAGCTGTATGTCATTGAATTGGACCGTGTGCTTGATGACCAACCGCAGGAAGTTGAGCAGTACAAAGAAGGTATCAATGCGGCGCGTCAAAAGCGTTTGCATGATATAGCTGCTGAATTCGGAGAATTCAGCAAGAGCATTCAGGATTCTGCGGATGCTATACGAGCCCAGAAGGTTTGGCATCCTAATGTGGTAAAGGAGGCGTTGAAAAAGCTACAAGAAGTCAATCAACGCCTGTCCGGATTTGCCAAAGCTATTGGCGTCGATGCGGATACCGTCGAGATTGAGATGGCACCCCATTGGAAGGACGCTGCCGGCAAACTTATTGTGGACACAACCGCAGAAATCGGCCAGGGTGCCAAGCAGATCGGTAGTGGTGCTGTGAAACTGGGTAAAGGTGCCGGCCTGAAAATTGGGGAAGGTGCCGGATTCGTCGGCGAGCATGCAGGTCAACTTGGTGAGAATATCAAAGAAGGCCGTGACAAGTTAGCTGAAAAACTTGCTGATGAACATGCTGAAGAGGCTCAGAGAATTCTAAGTCTAAAAAGGCCGGTTCTAAACCAAATCTGCATGACTTTTTGTCAAAACGAAAGGATTCCGACGAATAGCCATCAAGGATTTGATTCAAATGCTTATAGGCTGAAGGCATTGTCTATGATATTCGGATGCGAAGCTTGCGCTCGCTTTCCGATGGTTTGATTTATTGTTTATGATTCCGGAGTAAAGATGTCTTCGATGGTGCAATCGAAAAGTTCAGCCAGGCGAAACGCCAGAGGTAAGGACGGATCAAAACGGCCCTTTTCGATGGAGATGATGGTCTGGCGACTCACACCGACCGCCTTGGCGAGGGCAGCCTGCGAGAGCTGGTGTTGCTGGCGAAGTTGCGGTAGGTGGTTTTTCATGCCATGGCCTTCTTGCGGTAGACGAAGTAGGCGCATGCCATGGTGAGCAAACCGATGAGCATGATGCCGAGCAGCGCGAACGCAGCGACGACGCTGGGAATCGGCTTGTCATAGAACGCCACCAGCAGGAGTAGTATCGTATCGGCAAGCACCATTCCGATAAGGCCCGCGGACATCGCCTGCGTGCGCCAGGTATCCTCCACATTCTCTTCGGGATGGGGGATTGCGCCGGTGATGGTCGTTCTGTCGACGATGGTCACCCAGCAGAAGCCAACGCTGCAGCCGCCAATCAGGACCGCCATCAATATGATGAAAGTCCAATCGTTGAGTTGTGTAGGTTTGCGGATGAGAAAAGCGATGACGCCGAACACGAAACCAATGACGATTCCCGCGACAATCGAGGTGACCCAAAGAGTGACTTTGCCGCCGCCGAAAATGGTTTTCGTACCGAAGGCGCTGGTTGAGGAAACGTTGGTTTGCTGAGCTGGTTGATTGATCGTTTCCGGTTCGTTGGTAGCGTCTTCAAGTGGGCCGCTTACCAGCGGATCTATCTTGGATTGCCTGTTCATGTGTTCCTCCATTATCGCGTTGATAGGTAGATGCATTATCGAGGAAAGTAAAGCAAACTTTACTATGTAAAAGAAACTATACATATCGATTCCGTTGTTGTCAATTTGAAAACGTGAAGCGAAGGGCGGCTTTCTTCGGTGGTGCGCTGAGGGGGACGCCATTTATTTCAACAGAATTTGAAATAAGGGAAAAGTAGGTTTATGATATAGATATATTTCAAATTTATTTGAAATAGAAATAAAGTATCAAGTAACGAAAAGAGGGGATATGGGAGTGCAAACCACGTTGTCAGCGCTCGCGGACCCGGCACGACGGGAGATTCTCCAGTTGTTAAGGCAGAGGGTTATGAACGCCGGCGAACTCGCGGAAGCAACAGGGCTTTCGGCGTCACGACTTTCATACCATCTGCGCAAGCTCAAGGAGGCCGAGCTGGTCACCGACAGCCGGGACGGCACGATGATCTGGTACGAGCCGAACCTGACTGTCCTTGACGACACCATCGTCTGGCTGAAGGAGCTTCAACGTAATGGCCAAATCGTGAGGGCTTCTGAATATAGGGTGAAGTCGGTAGGGTGTGGAAAATCTTCGCTCGGTTCGTCGCAACTCGAGGCCAAGACAGTGAAAAACAGCAAACGGGAAAACGAATGAAGGTAACCATGACGCAAGATTCAAGGGAAGAGAAATCAATGTCTGAAAAGTCCAAAGGTAAGAAGACCGGAGCTCAACAGCTAACAGACGACGAAACGGCGAATACGATACGGCACACAGGTTGGAAAGCAGTGATTGGCGGCGCAAAGAACTGGAATGTGGCGATGGTGATCATTAGTCTTTTGCCGCTGGTGATTTACCTGTTGGCCTTGCCGTATATGCCGGACATTGTACCTGCGCATTACAATGCCCGCGGCGAGCTTGACCGCTGGGGCAGCAAGTATGAGGGACTCTTTTTCCCTCTGTTCTCGTTGCTGATGTGTGCGATTTGGTTGGTGTGCGAAGTTCCCGTCGAACGTTCTGCGCAGAAACAGTCTGGTTCAAGTACGGATCAGAAGACGACGGTACATACATGGGTCATCGGTGGGTGTTGCATGTTCGTAGTATTCAACGTCATGAACATCTGGATTATCGCAGACGCTTTCAGTAAAGGACAGGGTGGGGTGAACATACCGTTGGAGCCAATCATGAACGTAGTCACCGGTCTGGTGTTCATCGTTCTCGGCAACATCCTGCCGAATACACGGCCGAACAGATTGACGGGTATACGCGTGTCTGGAGCCTACAAAAGCCGTGAATCGTGGCGTCGCTGCCAACGCTTTGGCGGACTGGCATTCATTATCGGTGGTGTTGTCTTGGTAGTTCTGGGCATTACCGTGCACTCATCTAGTTTGGTCAATACATATGGCATTCTTGCGGTTCTTCTGGTCATAGTGGTGGCATGTTACGCCTACAGCGTTTACGCCGGCAAGAAATATGGCGATATTGGCGGGAAGATGAACCATAAGTAGCTTCTGGTGAAGTAACGAAATTACTGTTATTGACAGAGATTCGCCTATTTGATATGTGGATAATCGAAAAACTGTCCACTTATCCACATTTTCGTTTCTTTGATTTGCATTGGAATTAGTAAGTTAATGCCCTATTTTGCAACTGTTGAATTTGGGAATTGCGCAATGGCAAAGGAAGGATATACTTATGTGTACACAAGTCTCAGAAAGAGGTACGCCGATGTCGAAAGTAACAGTGGCAAAGTGGGGCAATAGCGAAGGGATTCGTATTCCCAAGGAAATCAGAGACGAGGCAAGGATTTCGGAAGGTACAGAGCTGGATATCTCTTATAAAGATGGTTCCATTGTGTTGACGCCAAGTACGGTTCGGACTGTAAAGGTCGGCAAATACGATGTTCCGGTACTCAGGGATTTGTTCAAAGGCTATACGGGTTCCTATCGAGGCGAAGAGTGGGACACTGGAGCCCCTGTTGGAAAGGAGATATGGTAATGCAGTTTTTCAAGGGTGATGTTATATGTACCGATTTCCAACCTTCAAAAGGACACGAACAAACCAAAAGACGCTATGCCGTAGTGATAAGCAACGATGATTTCAACAAAGAGTGTAATTTACAAATAGTATGTCCCATAAGTAATGGGGATAATGGATTTCCCCTGCATTTTAATATAGAAGATTCGTTATTGAGCGGACATGATACAAGGTATGGAAAGCTTTCCGGTTTCGTGCAAGTGGAGCAAATGAAATCTTTCGATCTGAATGCCCGAGATACCGAATATGTCGGACGGCTTTCGCCAGTGATGATGCGCAAACTCACGTCTACCGCTTTGTCCTGTTTGTATTGATTGCCAATAGTCTGTGTTGTGGCTATTCTTCCCGTTCCGCGTCAACTACCGTCCAGATAGATTGGGGCTCCGCAATGTTGAATAAGCATAGGAATAGGAGGCACGCGACGTTTGCAAGATGGAACGTAAGCGCTTACTATGGTTCTGAGCCGAGCTTTCGGTGCGTTAAATAACGGCAGAGAACCAACGGGTTTAGTCGATATATTCGGAGTAGTATCTCAGTCGGTTGCAAAGGAGCGATGATGACCGAATTGGTGATAGGGACGTTCAATCTGCAATGCACGATTCCCAATGACAGTGAGGCGCAGACCAGTCTTTTAAGGGAGAATTCGGTTGATATCTGTGCGTTGCAGGAGATAAATTTCGATAATTACCGCTTTGGCCCAGATCGGTTCAACAGCCTTTCCGCGTTCACAAAAGGCAACAACAGTTTTGTTGATTATCGCTACGCTCCTTCGATTGAATTCGCGCACGGTTCCATGGGTATCGGCATGGTCAGTGAACTTCCAGTGCAAAGCAGCGAGATCATATCGTTGTATTCCGAGGACGCCAAGCCGGAGACGATAGCCGAACTGCATAAGTGCTACAACGAGTATGATCCTCAAAAACCTGAGACGCTTGAACACCTCGAAGAATTCAACCGCCGTACCACTTCCATAGAACCGCGTGTAGCAATTCGCAGCCAATTCAAGATCGGCGATAAGTCCTTGGCATTCTATGCTACGCATCTGAGCTTTGAAACCGAGGCTTTGAGACATACCCAGCTCGTCCAGCTGAGAAACATGCTGCGTAAGGACCCTGCGGATTGCACCATTTTGGCCGGGGATTTGAACGTTGATCAGAGCACGAAGGAGCTTAATTTCCTGCGTGATGAGTTCACTCTTTCCAACGGTAACGGGGGAGTCTGGTACGACACGTTCTCGGGCATTGACGAAAACATGAAGGTCAATAGCGTCGATAACATTATCCTTTCCAAGAACATCCGGTTATTGGAAACGAAAATGATTCCGACTGATTTGTCCGATCACCAGCTGTTGACGGCGAAAATCGAACTTTCCTGATGTTATTTTCCGGTTTGTTTGCGTTGCCAGTCAAAGGATAACATGCATGGTTTTCTAGACATTTATTTATTTTATGTAATATTAGAAACTCCACTATTGTAATTTGCAAAAATTTGCGTAAGCGCTTACCATATAAACGGCGATGTGCACTAGAGCACGTCGACTACAAGGAGGTAGAGAAGTGAAAAAGAACATGGTTGTCAAGGCGTTGGCTGCTGTTGCCAGTCTGTCAATGCTTACGGGAATGGCTGCGTGCGGTTCGGGCGGCTCGTCGACTCAGGGGAATAGTGCTGCCGGCAGTGGTGACTGCAAGGTTTTCAAGAAGTACGGTAACCTCAAGGGCAAGACCGTCACGATGTTCTCGGGCTGGATGGACGAGGAAGGTGACGCCACCAATAAGTCGTTCGACAAGTTCCGTAATTGCACCGGCGCGAATGTCAAGTACGAAGGTTCTTCCGAGCTTTCCGTGCAGCTTCCTGTTCGTGTGAAGTCGGGTTCGGCGCCTGATATCGCCGTTGTTCCTCAGCCTGGAATGCTGAAGACCATGGTGAAAACCGGCAAGACCAAGGTCATGCCTGATTCTGTGAAAGCCAATATCGAAAAGTACTATACCAAGGATTGGCAGGAGTATAGCTCGGTAGACGGCAAGATTTACGGCATCGCGTTGGATGCTTCCACCAAGTCCTTCATCTGGTATTCCCCGAAGAAGTTTAAGGAGAAGGGTTACAAAGTTCCGCAGACTTGGGATGAGATGATGACTCTCACCAAGAAGATTGCTGCGGATACCAAGGGTACGGATGCCAAGCCTTGGTCAGTCGGTATTGAAAGTGGCGCCAGTACTGGTTGGCCCGCAACCGATTGGCTTGAAGATGCAGTGATTCGTTTCACCGATGTGGATACGTACAACAAGTGGGTTTCCCACGAGATTCCGTTCAACGATCCGAAGATTCTTGCTGCCTTCCAGCAAATTGGCAAGATTCTCAAGAACAATGACTACGTCAATGGCGGCTTGGGCGATTCTCAGTCCATCGCCTCGACTGCATGGCAGGACGCAGGTACGCCGCTGCTCAACGGCAAGGGCTACATGATGCACATGGCGCCGTTCTATCAGACCAACTTCAAGTCCGCGAATCCTGATATCAAAATAGCTCCTGACGGTGACGCCTGGGTGTTCCTGATGCCAGGCAAGACCAAGGATTCCAAGCCTGTCCTCGGTGGTGGCGACTTCGCCATTTCGTTCGCAAACCGTCCTGAAGTCAATGCGTTGCTCACCTATCTTTCCTCACCTGATTGGGCCAACGAGCGTGCCCGTCAGATGGGTGGCTGGGTCTATCCGAACAAGGGTCTGAATGTCTCGCTCTTGGGCTCTCAGCTCGACAAGCTCTCCTACAAGACTCTGATTGATCCTAAGACCGAGTTCCGTTTCGATGGTTCTGATCTGATGCCTTCTGAGGTTGGTGCAGGTAGCTTCTGGAAGAAGATGACCGAGTACTTCGCTCAGAATAAGTCCGAAAAGGAGACTCTTGATCAGATTGAGGCTTCTTGGCAGAGGGATGTCAACTGACACATGCTTGACTGAAGCATCACCTGTTGATTGGTTTTATACCGATCAACAGGGCGGACTTCAGATTAATAGACAATATAACGTGTGTTAATTGAATGATGTTGGGTGCGGCCTGATGCCGATTTTGCATCAGGCCGCATTCCATGAGCTGCTGGGAGGCAGTACCATGAATGTATTGATGCATCCATCGACAGATTTGCAAAAACTGCTGTTGATGGTAATTGCAATCCTTTTGTTTGTCGCCGTTGTGGGCTTGGTCCTTTTCCTCACCAACCTGCCGAAGCATATGCCATCTTGGGGTGTGGCCGCTACGTTCCTGTTCCCGGCGATTATATTGATTTGCTTTGGTTTGATTTATCCTGCAATCGTCACTTTCAAGAACTCGTTCTACGGCCGAGACGGAACACAAGGTGTCGGATGGGCCAATTACATCCAGATTTTCACGGAGCCGCAATTCCTGCGTGTGCTTCTGAACTCTGTATTATGGACTATCTTGGTACCATTGCTTTCCACCGCCGTCGGTCTGATTTATTCGGTGGTTGTCGATCGTACGCGTTTTGAAAAGCTCGCCAAGACCTTGATTTTCCTGCCGATGGCTATTTCGATGGTCGGCGCGTCCATCATCTGGAAATTCGTCTATGATCAGCGAGTCGGTTTGCTTTCCGCCGTTTATACCTGGGTCGCAAAATTGTTCGGGCATACGGTGCGGGCGCCGCAATGGCTGATGAATGCACCGTTGAATACATTCCTTCTGATTTTCGTCATGATCTGGATTGAAGCCGGTTATGCGATGACCGTGCTCTCCACAGCCATCAAGGGAATCCCCGAGGATCTGGTTGAGGCAGCACGTCTCGATGGCCTGAATGCGTGGCAACAATTCATCTATCTGACGATTCCGATGATTCGTCCGTCCATCGTCGTGGTCATCACCACCGTCGCGATGGCAGGCTTGAAGTCTTTCGATATAGTGCGAACCATGACAGCCGGCAACTATGACACCTCCGTCATAGCGAACGAATTCTATACGCAGTCGTTCCTGAACCAGAATACGGGACTTGGCGCGGCATTGGCGGTGCTGATGTTCATCATCGTCATTCCGGTGGTTGTCTTTAATGTCAGGCAGTTGAGAAAGTCGCAGGATGTACGATGAGTGAGAAGAAAAAAGCAAGAATATCACGTCGTGAGAAGGCTTTGATTCGTACCAAGAACAAGCTTTCTTCGCCTTGGGCCACTGCGATATCCATTATCATCGCGGTATTGTGGACCATTCCGACTGTCGGCCTGTTGGTCACCAGCTTCAGGCAGAACAGACTAGCCATTTCCACTTCAGGTTGGTGGACGAGCCTTCTGCCGAAGAACTGGTCCGATTTCGGCTTGGCAAACTACAAAACCGTTCTCGGCGGCACCTACAATCTGGGCGCCTATCTGACGAACTCGTTTGTCATCACCATTCCCGGTGTCCTCATCCCGATCAGCCTCGCCCTGCTCGCGGCCTATGCGTTCGCATGGTGCGATTTCCCGGGCAAGAACATCCTTTTCATCGCGGTGTTCTCGCTGCAGGTCGTCCCGGTGCAGGTCGCGATGATTCCTCTGCTCACTCAGTATGTGAACTGGGGCATCAACAACACCTTCTGGGTCATCTGGCTGACGCATACCATTTTCGGCCTCCCGCTGGCAATCTTCATGCTTCATAACTTCATGTGCGATATCCCCAGGGAGCTTATTGAGGCAGCCAGGGTTGATGGCGCAGGCGACGTTCAGATCTTCCTCAAAGTGGTTCTGCCGTTGATGGTTCCGGCCACGGCTTCCTTCGCAATCTTCCAGTTCCTCTGGGTTTGGAACGACCTGCTTGTCGCTTTGGCGTTCACCGGCAACACCGCTTCGACGGCACCGTTGACCGCACGCCTTTCCGACATGGTCGGCTCCCGCGGATCCGCATGGTACCTGTTGGCTCCTGGAGCCTTCATCGCCATGATTGTGCCTGTGCTGGTGTTCCTCTTCCTGCAGCGTTACTTCGTACGCGGCATGCTTGCCGGTGCAGTAAAGGGCTGATGGATTGTGACTCAGCATCCGAGCAAACAGATTGACTCGGAAGATGCCACAGCTTCCATTCATCGGGGGCAGAATACAAACTTCGATGAATGGGAGCTGTGGCAACATCTTCCTTCGCAGCCTATGGACGAAAAATGCTATCCGATTGATCCTTGGAAATTCGTCCGTTACGGTTCAACCGACGAGGAGAGCGCGACGTTGTTCTCGCTTTCCAACGGTTGTATCGGTGTACGCGGTGATTCCGGCAAACCACGATCTCTGGGATCGGGCACATTCCTCAACGGGTTTCATGAGACTTCACCCATCAGCCACAACGAGAACGCGCATGGATATTCGCGTGTCGGTCAGGCCATCCAAGGCGTTCCCGACGTCTGCGATTTTCGCTTCATCGTAGACGGCCGTGAGCTTTCCGGCGATGACCGGATATGGCAGGAAATCGACTTCAAAAAGGGGAGTGCAACCCGTTTCTATAAGTATGCACTCGAAGACGGTGCATGTCTGGAAATCGATATCACGACCATGGTGTGTCTGTTCCGCAGAGACCTGATGACGGTCACGGTACGTTTGCGTGCCGTCGGCGCCGACCTTCATCTTTCTGTTGAGGCACCAATCAATGTCGAGAATGTGCAAGGCGGAGAATCCGTTGGGCATGGAAGAATTCGTTCCGTAGCTGACAGCGGGCGCAAGCACCTTGACGTTGACGGTTTGACCTGTAACGACAACAACGAGACCTATGGGGCCTATCATTGTGTCAACTCCGGGATGGTCATGGCCGTCGGCTTTTCGCAGTTCCTTGATGGCGCATCGGTCCCGTCTTCATTCGATGTCGATTTGCGCGATGGGGCGGAGCAAACGCTGATTCGTTACGCCTCCTACAATTCACAGGATATTGAGCCGGTAGGTGTTTCCGAAGGGCTTAAGGTTGTCGTTTCAGAAGAAACGGACTCCTCGGAGTTGGTGAAACGTTGCGCCGAAACACTGCGATGGGCTTCAGGGCAAGGTGAGCGTGCGTTGTGCTCGCAACAGGAACAATGCCTTGCTGAATTCTGGAATCTTGCGGATATCTCCATCGAGGACGACAGCCAAGGACGCACCGAGCAGATCCTGCGCTGGGAACTGTTCCAGCTGGCCCAGGCCACGATGTTCATTCCTAATGGCGTCTCCGCCAAGGGAATGAGTGGCACAGGTTATTCCGGCCATTACTTCTGGGATACCGAGACCTATATTCTTCCGTTCCTCGCCTATACGTTCCCCGAACATGCAAGGAACATCCTTTCCTACCGTTTCCGCATGTTGCCGGCCGCTCGGAAACGTGCGAAGATGCTGGATGTAAACGGAGCCTTGTTCCCATGGCGTACTATCGACGGCGAGGAAGCATCGGGATACTTTGTGGCCAGCACCGCGCAGTATCATATCGATGCGGACATCGCCTATGCGGTATGCCAATATACCGCTGTTAGTGGCGACCGGGAGTTTCTCGCCCGTGAGGGTGTGGACCTGTTGGTCGAGACAGCACGGATGTGGGCAAGCCTCGGTTTCTTCGGCGAAGACGGCGCTTTCCATATCAACACCGTCACTGGGCCGGACGAATACACCGTTATGGTCAACGACAACTATTACACCAATGCCATGGCGCAGTTCAATCTTCGTGCAGCAGCCCGGGCATTGGACCAACTGGATTCTGATGACAGACTTGCTGCCGATAAGCGTCTTTCCATTGGGCAGAGTGAACCTGCAGACTGGCTTAAAGCTGCCGATAGCATGAAGTTGCCTTATGATTCGTCTCGTCAGATCCATTTGCAGGATGCCGATGTGCTGGCGCGTGAACCTTGGAATGGTGAGGGAGACATCAAACAACCGTTGTTCCTCCATTACCATCCCATCAATGTCTATCGTCGCCGCATACTCAAACAGACGGATACCGTTCTTGCGTTGTATCTGCTTTCATCGCAGTTCGATATCGATGCCAAGCGTCGGGATTTCGATTTCTATGACCCATTGACCATTCAGGATTCTTCGCTTTCGGCTTCTTCCCAAGCTATCATTGCTGCAGAAGTCGGCTATGAGGACTTGGCCATGCAGTATTTCCGGCGTTCGCTGTATGCGGATGTCGCCAATCTGCATCGCAATACACGTGACGGCATCCATCTTGCCTCGGCTGGTGGCGTCTGGCTTTCCGTGGTTGCAGGCTTTGGTGGTTTTCGAGATTCAGGTGGGCGTCAGCTTTCGATAGATCCTCATCTGCCGCCAACCTGGCGATCCATGACCTACCGTTTGAAGATACGGGGGTCTCTGATCGAGGTCAGGCTCGATAGCGACGGCGTCAAGCTTCGTCGTTTGACCGGCAGTCCCGTACGTCTTCTCGTCGAGGGAGAATCTCGTCAGGTTTAAGCTGTTGGTGGGAATCTGACCCGTTCTCTCGACCCTCGCACACATAAATCGATATACAATTGAACGACTATTGATGGATGGTGGTGTGCATGGTTTCAAAGACGAACGCAAAAGCGAGAATAGAAGATGTGGCCGTCGAAGCGAATGTTTCCACGGCCACGGTTTCCCGTGCCATTCACGGTTTGTCCGGGGTGAGCAATGAAACCCGGCGTAAGGTTCTTTCGGTCGCCCGCTCCATGGGCTATTCACCCTCGCATAGCGCGATGTCCCTTGCCAGCGGCTCGACGCAATCGGTGGGATTGGTACTTCCTGATGTTTCCCGATGGTTTTTCGCTAATGCGGTGGAAGCGGCGGAACTGCTGCTCAGAACCATGAACTATGATGCGTTGGTTTATTCGTTGCCTGATTATGTTTCGGGGGGAAGGCCACGGTTCAATCCCGAAGTGCTGCGCAGTAAGGTCGATGCCGTCGCGGTTTTGTCGCTTTTCTTCGACGATGAGGAAGTTCGTCAGCTTCGTTCGTTGGATGTCCCGGTTGCTTTCCTTTCGGTGATTCAGCCGGGATTTTCACATGTGGGCATCGATGACGAACAGGCGATGGAAATGGCTTGTGAGCATCTTATCGGCTTCGGACACAAGGTGATCGGGCATCTTTCGGGCATGACCAATGACAAATGCCCAAGTGCGCCGACCCAGCGCCGTCGAAATGCCTGGATCGAAAGCCTTAAAAGTCACAGGCTTGAATGTGGTCCGGATCTTGAGTCGCCGGCCGATATCATGACTGCTAAAAACGGCTTTATCGCAACCAACATTTTATTGGATCGGCGTCCTGATATCACCGGTATCGTTGCGTCTTCCGACGAGATGGCGATGGGTGCGATACAGGCCTTGCGCAATCGTGGGATTCTACCCGGACGTGAAGTCTCCGTTGTCGGCATTGACGGGCACGATCTTTCCGCTGCCTTCGACCTCACTTCCGTCGAGCAACCGGTTCAGGATGAGAGCCGAGAAATGGTCAATGTGCTGTTACGGCAAATCAAGGGGGAAACACATATCCAGCAGAAACTGTTCCCGACACGTCTTGTCGTCCGAGGCTCGTCAGGGCCGCCAGTTCGCTGAGTTTCCCGACGAATGGTGCCAGGAAACTCAGCGAACCGGATAAAACGCAGACTTAGAGCTGGCGGTATGAGAAATCGCGAATTTTTTGCAGAGCTGCAGCACTTTCCTCCAGCCATGTCATACAAACCGGATAGACGTGTCCCAAGGTTTCACCGGGTTGCGTATGCGGATTGTTGAGGTAGAAATCGCGGCCATGTGCGCTCAAGACCGTGCTCAATTTCATGGTCTCGGTTTGGATGAAGTCATCGTTCGACGTATTGAGGAACAGGGGCGGTAGATCCACGTTGCGGCACATATAATCTAGGTTGGTCCAATCGCTGGCTTTTTTGATAAGAGGGCCAAAGAACGACGGTGCGATTGTTGAAAGGGTGCTGGTGTCTGCCTTCTCGGAGGTCAGCGGATTCTGCTGCGCTCCCGGCGTGTAGGCAGCAATGTCGAACAGACCGGAAATGTAGGCGGCGCCCTTGATGTTTAATCCCGTGCGCCTGATGCCCAGTGCTTCGGCCATTGTTTCAGAGCGTTCGATGGCTGTGGAATAGAGTCCCAACGTGCCGCCGGCCGAGTCCCCGGTAATGAAAATCGAATTCCGGTCGACCGGGTAATTATCCAAATGCGCTGAAATCCAAGCGAAAGCCGCTTCGATGTCAGCAAGCTGGCCGAGGAAATCCGTTTGCGGCATCGGCCGATAATTCAGTGAGAAAACGGCGAAACCCTGCTCCGCCAAGTGGGTGTTGAAGTTACGGTTGAGCTCCTTGTAGCCGTATACGAATCCGCCTCCATGAATGTCGATATAGACCGGAAGGGATTTGCCCGCGCGCACCACCGCGTCGTGAGGCAGATAAAGGTCGAGCTTATGGCCGCGAATTTGGCCGGCACTTCCGCAATAGGGGATATCGGCGATTACATCGATGCCCTCAGGGTCCTGCCAATAACTGTTGCGAGGCATATCGCCGCGGCCCATGCCAAGTCGGGTCGATAGAACGGCGTTGGCCAGGTTCGGGTCACAGTCGGCAAGGTCCTCGTCCAATTGTGTCCACGTTTGCAGGATTTTGCGTTCATCATCGTCGATTTTGAGCCCAGTTCCGGTCATAGGGATTCCTTTCAGTATCAGTAATGCTCCATTGCGCTACATTCGGAAGAACCGGATGATAGTGTAAACAGTTTGATTTTAGACAATTGCGCCGACTGTGTCGCGGCTTTTTGAATTTTGGCCATGTCGGATATTTGCCACTCAATCCTGCAGGAAATTGATCGATATCGGTATTGTGCTTTGCCCATGTGTTGCGTTTGTTTGTCGCCTATCCGACGCTTGATCGGCGCACGACCTTGTGAAGCGGTTGTCTTGTGTCTGTCCGACGGCCGGCCCATCAATCGTTGATTAATGTGTAGCCGTGGCTGGCGATGACTGACTTGAGCTTCTCCAGATAGCTTTCGGCGGCGTTGGAAAGGTTGGCGCGCTCGTTGGTGATCCAGCCAAGCAGCATGGTCTCGTCGGTGTCGAGCGGAACAGTGACGATCTTTTCGTTGTTGAGGTCGCCGTTGTCGATGCCGGTGCACACCGTGTAGCCGTTGAGTCCGATGATGAAGTTCAGAATCGTCGCGCGGTCGGTGACGGTGATGAGCTTGGGGGAGTCCTTGGGCCAGACGGCTTCCTCGGCGAAGTAGAAGCTGCCTTCCTCGCCCTGTTCGTACTGAATGAACGGATAGGGTTTGAGGTCGTCCATCGTGACTTTCTTCTTCGTCGCGAGCGGGTTGTTGCGCGAGATGAATACGTGCAGCGGGGCGCGAAAGAGAGGATGGAACTCGAGGTGCTTGCTTCGCAGCAGCTTACCGATGACGTCCTTGTTGAAATCGGAGAGGTAAAGGATGCCGATTTCGGAAAGCATGTTGGCGACCTGGTCGATGATGTCACGCGTGCGGGTCTCACGAATGGTGAATTCGTATTCGTCGGATTCGATGGAATTAATCATTTCCACAAAGGCTTCTACGGCGAACATATAGTGCTGGGTAGAGACGCTGCACAGCTGCTTGCGCGGCTTGGCGTGCTTGTAGCGTTCCTCCATCAGCTCGGCCTGATCAAGTACTTGGCGAGCATAGGTGAGGAATTCGGCGCCATCGACGGTCAGCGCGATGCCTTGCGAAGAACGGGTGAAGATCTCGATGCCCATCTCGTGCTCAAGTTCCTTGACCGAAGAACTTAGCGCGGGCTGAGAGACGTACAGCTCGTGCGAGGCCTCGTTCATCGAGCCGCACTCCACGATCTTGACGATATATTTCAGCTGCAGCAGTGTCATATCCAAAGTTTATAACAAAGTGTGTATCGAGTGGATTAACTTATAACAACTTCTGACATTGATATTGTCGTTGCAGGCCACGTCATTCAACGCGTAAATAGATACAAATATCTTGGCGATATTCAGATTTTTACGCCCAGACGCCGCAGCTCTTTCCTCGCATCCGAAGCGTCGTTGAAATGTATACCTTGGATACCAACGGCTTTGGCGCCATCGACATTGGCTTGCGTATCATCGAAGAACACCGTTTGCGCGGCGTCAAGGCCGAAGCGGCTCAAGGCAAGGTTGAAGATATCGGCGTTCGGCTTGTGCATCTTTTCGACGCCCGAAACCACTGTATCCTGCAACAGACGTTCCAACTGCGGGAACTTTTCGAAGGCCAGATGGAACGTTTCGTGCGACCAATTGGTCAGCCCCCAGACACCATAACCGGCCTCACGTAGATCCGTCAGCAGCGCTTCCATTCCGTCGATCATTTTCGGCAGGGCATCGTCATAGTGCTCGATGTAATAGGTGAACGCTTTGGCCAAATCATCGCCGTATTGTTTCCGATAATCCTTGATGACATCAGCGAAATCGTCGCCCGCATCCATACGAGCCTCGGCGGCGAAGAACCCGTAGGTGTCATCTTCGTCCGCGCACAGGGTGTCAACGAATTTCTGCGGGAAATGGCCCAGAAGGCACGGCCGATAGTTCAGCTCGACGAGCACGCCGCAGAAGTCGAACATGACATCGTGGATTTCGCCGTTCCGGTTGGCAACGTCATTGTCATCAACGTTATTCATCATTGTTTCCTGCTTCTTCTTTGGTTTCGGTTTCGTGTGCCGGTATTGTCAAAACTGGCCAATTGACCATACTATACCTAGTTCTGCAGCAATTCCTCAAATGTCTGAGGCAGTGCTGCAATCACATCAGTCGCCACAATCGGATGTCCAGGTTTGCCTTCCGGCGTGATGGTGCCATCCGCATCGAAAACCTCGGGCGGCTCCCAGCCGTGCTGGTCGGACTCGGCGGCAAGGCTGGCGGCGTAACCGTGGATATAGCTTGCACCGGCTGCGGTCATAACGTCGAGGCTCGGGTCGCGTTGCAATGCCTCCTCACCTTGTTGTGCCAGCATTCCGGCCATTACTCCGGCCAACACGTCTCCGGCTCCGGCGGTTGCCAACCATGCCGGTCCGCTGCCGGAAATACAGGTTACGGTCATCTTGCGTGTGCCATCGCCGTTTTCGGTTCCTGCTTCGGTTCCGGCAGGTAGACCAGCCACATTTGAATCGCCTACGACGATGGTCACCGCGCCTTTGAGCAACACGGTCGCACCAGTCAGTTCGTGCGCCCGCTTGGCCCAACGCCAGGGTTCGGCAGTGATATCTGGCGTGTCAACGTCTTCGCCGCAGCGGCGCAGCAACGCCGCAAGCTCACCGGCATGCGGCGTGATGACGACATGGGCCGGCACGCGTTCCGGCAGCAGATCAAGCGCGCCCGCATCGACGCAGATCGGCGGCATGGACCAAGGTTCGCGCTCGTAATCGATGCTTGAATCGGCATTGTTCCGGACGGTCCCGGTTTGTTCGGAAACGTCCGGGGTTTTTCCCTTATCCAGATCATGGACCGGGATCTCGGTTTCGTCGCTGATTGCGGAATCTGTCTCGTTCGACAATGCATAGTGTTTGAGCAGCGCCGCAATGGCTTCTCGCTGGCTATCTTGGCCTTTCGGGCTATGTTTGCCGGAATTCTCATTGCTGGTATCGTTCATGGCTTCCGCTGTAGGAACACCAGAACCGACGGCCCAAGCTTGAACGCGCCCTTTGCCGAGAACAATTTCGGGAGCGTTACGCAATACCATATCGGACGCGTTCACCGGTCCCATATAACGTACCATGCCGATATTGGAACGGGCGGCCGCACCGGAACTCAGTACGGCAGCACCGGGATATTTTGCCGATCCGGTAATCAGTCCGACAACGCCGCGGGAATATTTCGAATCGGATGGTTTCGGGAGTCGTATCATATTTCCAGCCGTCTCATCGATTGAAGAAACGACGGGATAGGCGTATGTGATGTCGAAACCGAAATCGACCAAAATCGTACGTCCGCAGGCGAAACTTGCCGGAGGCAGCATCGCGCAAGGCTTCATCGCGCCGAACATCACCGTAACGTCGGCTGGAATATAGCTGCCGGGCAACGTGCCGTCGTTCACGCCGACACCGGAAGGCGTATCGATGGCGACCACAAGCGGCTTCTGCTCTTGTTCGGTGCCGACAACGGAATTCGGCTTCTCCATTTCCGTCCCATCATCGTTGGTGGGATGAAGGATATTCGCCATCGTTGCAGCAGGTCCGCGCAGGGCGCCTTTCACGCCGATACCAGTCATCGCGTCAAGAATCACGTCGGCCTGTTGCGTCAATTCGATTGCCGCTTGTAGGCGTTCTCCGGCCTCGCCTGCGCTGAAACCGGACGCAACGCCGGGGATGTCGGCTTCCGGATTGACGATCAGCAACCGTCCGCCGCTGCGGGTGAAGGCCAGCAGACCTTGCAAATGCAGGGATTTGCCGACGGCAATGGCCGTAACCTGGGCACCGGCGCGAGCCAATTGAGCAGCGGCGAAAAGCCCGTCTCCGCCATTGTCTCCGGCACCGGCCAACAGCACGACTTTGGAGTCGACGATATCGATATCATGCTCGTCAAGCAATTCGGCGGTCACCCTTGCGGCGGCGGAGGCGGCCATGCGCATCAGCGGCACGCCTTGATCAAGCAACGGACGTTCCATGCCGCGCACGGTTTCGATGCTGTAGGCCCGCCGTTGGAGCAGTGATTTGCGCATCAGTTCCGTCATCGTTACCTCGTCCATCATGTGCTTTCCGCTTTATCCGAACAGAGCGGCAAACGATGATGTCTGCCGCTCCTTATCCATTGCTATCTCATATCGTAGCTTATCTATTGCGTTTGCTGTTATTCTTCGGCCACCAAGTCGAGATAATCGTCGCTCCACAGATCCTCGTCACCATCCGGCATCAAGAGCACGCGCTCGGGGTTGAGTGCCTTGACCGCGCCCTCGTCGTGGGTGACCAGAATGATGGCACCCTCGTATTTGGCGATGGCCTTGAGAATCTCGTCGCGAGAGACCGGGTCGAGGTTGTTGGTCGGCTCGTCGAGCAACAGCACGTTGGCGCGCGAAGTCACCAACGTCGCCAGCGCGAGCCTGGTCTGTTCGCCGCCGGAAAGCACCTTGGCCGGTTTGAACGCGTCATCACCGGAGAATAGGAAACTGCCAAGAATCGAACGGGCGTGTGTGTCGTCAAGGTCGGGAGCAACGTGCTGCAGATTCTCAAGCACGGTCGCTTCCATCTCCAACGTATCGTGTTCCTGTGCGAAATAGCCGATCTTGCAGCCATGACCGTAGACGACCTCGCCGGTGTCGGGCTTGTCCTCGCCGGCCAGAATGCGCAGCGTTGTCGTCTTGCCTGCGCCGTTATAACCTAGAATGACCACCCGTGAGCCCTTGTCGATGGCCAGATTAATGCCGCTGAATACGATATTCGAGCCGAACGCCTTGGATATCTCTTTGGCCATGATCGGCGTCTTGCCGCAGGGCGCCGGTTCCGGGAAACGGATGTCGGCCACTTTCTCCTGTCGTTCGGCCTCGCTGGTCTCGCTCAACAGACGCTCCGCACGACGCATCATGTTCTGCGCCGCGACGGCCTTGGTCGCCTTGGCGTGCAGGCGGATACCCTGCTTCATCAGACGTGCGGCCTTCTTCTCGGCAACCTCGCGCTCGCGGCGGCGACGTTCCTCGTCCACAACACGCTGCTTCAGATAGGCCTTCCAGCCCAACGAATACATATCGATCTGGGCGGTCTGCGCATCCAGGTGCCAAACCTTGTTCACCACTTCGTCCAGCAGCTCCGTGGAGTGGGAGATGACCAGGAACCCGCCCTCAAAGCGCTTCAGGTAGCCGCGCAGCCACTCGATTGAGTCGGCATCCAAATGGTTGGTTGGTTCGTCGAGGATCAGTGTGTCAGCGTCGGAGAACAAAATACGTGCAAGTTCGATGCGGCGCTTCTGACCGCCGGAAAGCGTGCCGATTGGTTGCTGCATCGTCTCGTTGGGAAGGCCAAGGCTCGCGGCCATCGAAATCGCCTCGGATTGCGCCGCGTAGCCGCCGGCCTTGTCGAACGCCTGCATGGCCTTGTCGTACTTGTCCATCGCCTTTTCCATGACCTTCGGGTTCTCGTTGGTCATTTCCTTTTCGGCCTTGCGCATGCGTTTGATGATGGCGGCGATATCACGGGCGCTCATCATGCGGTCAAGCGCCGTCTGCTCAGGGTCGTCGGCATGCGTGTCCTGCGGCAGGTATCCGAGTTTGCCGGAGATACGCACCTTGCCGGCCGTGGGTAAGAGGTCGCCGGTGATGACGCGGGTCAAGGTGGTCTTGCCGGCGCCGTTGCGCCCGACGAGGCCGATCTTGTCGCCCTTGCTCACATGAAAATCAGTGGGATTGAGCAGTGTCCGTGCCCCGATCTGAATTTCCAGCCCTTGCGCCTCGATTGCCATACCTTATTACCTATCCTGTTGTTATTACGAAATTGCGGCCAAATATACCAACATGCCATCATAGCGACACGTCTGCTTTTATTGAAGCAATAAATTGTACGGCGTAATCGGACTGGCGGTAGAACTTCGGGTTTCCGCCAATAACGTAAGTTACGGAAGCATCTTTTTATTTTGTGGGTTGATGCTTAAGGATAAGTACTGGATTCAGCCATGACAACAAGGAATCGAACAATTGTTCGAACCGTCCACTATGATGGGATATCCTACAGTGGAGCATTTGGCATTAAGCGGAGGTAAGCATTGGCAACAGCATCAACGGCGCGTAAATCTGGGAAAACCGACGATTCGTCGGCAAGTGTGGTGGCGCAGAAGCTGATGGACAGCGACTCGTTCCTGTCCCAGGAAATCGCGAAGGCGCCGCTCAAGCAGACCGGCAATTCGCTCGTGGCGGACATCTCGCATATTCCCAGCGATCTGAAGATCACGATTCAAGGCGCTCGCGAACATAACCTCAAGAACATCGACCTTGCCATTCCGCGTAACCGTATGGTGGTTTTCACCGGCCTTTCCGGTTCCGGCAAATCTTCTTTGGCGTTCGATACGTTGTTCGCCGAAGGTCAGCGTCGTTATGTCGAATCGCTGAGTGCTTACGCCCGTCAGTTCTTGGGCCAGATGGACAAGCCGGATGTCGATTTCATCGAAGGCCTGAGCCCGGCCGTTTCCATCGACCAGAAGACCACCAACCGCAACCCGCGTTCCACCGTCGGCACCATCACCGAAATCTACGATTATCTGCGTTTGCTGTTCTCTCGTACCGGCATCCCGCATTGCCCGATTTGTGGCGAGGTCGTCAGCGCCCAGACGCCGCAGCAGATGGTCGACACTTTGATGAAGAAGCCGGAAAAGACGCGCTTCCAGATTCTCGCACCAGTCGTCCGTGGGCGTAAAGGCGAATTCGAGGATTTGCTTGAGCTGTTGCGTGGTGACGGCTATTCGCGTGCGCTCATCGACGGCGAGATGCGTCAGCTTTCCGACGATATCAAGCTGACCAAGCAGAAGAAGCACACCATCGAGGTCGTGGTCGACCGTCTGGTCATCAAGGATGGCATTCGCCAGCGCCTCACGGATTCTATCGAAACCGCGCTGAAACTCGCCAAAGGCATCGTGGTCATTGATTACGTCGATTTGGACGAGAAGGACCCGAACCGCCGCGAACCGTTCAGCGAGAAGCGCTCCTGCCCGAACGGTCACCAGCTCGAACTTGACGAGATCGAGCCGCGTACGTTTTCTTTCAACGCACCGTATGGTGCGTGCCCGGATTGCGACGGCATCGGCTACAAGCTGGAGATTGACCCAGAGCTCGTTATTCCCGACCCGAGCAAGTCGCTCAACGACAACGCCATTGAACCGTGGGGCATGACCAAGGGGACTGGCGAATACTATCGTCACGTTCTTGAAGGTTTGGGTGAGGAGATGGGCTTCAGTCTCGATACTCCTTGGAAGGATTTGCCCAAGAAAATCCAGCACGCCATTATGTATGGTCACGATTTCAAGGTCAAGGTCTCCTACCGCAACCGTTGGGGAAGGCTTCGCGAATACAGCACCGGTTTCGAAGGCGTGGTGCGTACGCTTATGCGTCGTCATGACGAGACCGATTCCGACCAGATGAAGCTGTATTACGAGTCGTATATGCGAGAGGTACCTTGCCAGACCTGCCAAGGCAAGCGTCTACGTCCCGAGGTGTTGGCGGTCACCGTCGACGACAAGTCCATCGCAGACGTGTGCGATATGCCGGTCGAACGTAGCCTCAAATGGATTCGTTCGCTGAAACTCGAAGGCTCGGCAGCTCTGATTGCCGGTGAAGTATTGAAGGAGATTCGTGCGCGTCTCGGCTTTATGAACGATGTCGGCTTGAACTATCTGACGTTGTCTCGTGCTGCAAAGACGCTCTCCGGCGGTGAAGCGCAGCGTATCCGTTTGGCCACTCAGATCGGCAGTGGCCTTGTAGGCGTCATGTATGTGCTCGATGAGCCTTCAATTGGCTTGCACCAGCGTGACAACGAGCGCCTCATCAAGACGCTGCATCATTTGCGTGACCTTGGCAATACGTTGATTGTGGTCGAACATGATCAGGAAACCATCGAAAAGGCCGACTGGCTGGTCGATATCGGCCCTGGTGCCGGTGAAAAAGGTGGCGAGGTCGTCTATTCCGGTCCTGCGGCACACGTGATTGATGCTCCTCGTTCTATCACCGGCGACTACATTGCAGACCGTCGCACCATCGAGGTACCGAAGAAGCGTCGTAAAACCGACAGAAGCCGTCAGCTCAAGGTCATCGGGGCACGAGAGAACAATCTCAAGAACATCAACGTGTCCATTCCTCTGGGCGTGATGACCTGCATCACCGGTGTTTCCGGTTCCGGCAAGTCGACGCTCATCAATTCGATTCTTTACCCTTCTCTTGCCGATAAACTCAACGGCGCACGAATCGTGCCGGGCAAGCACACGCGCGTCGAAGGCATTGAGCAGTGCGACAAGGTCATTCACGTCGATCAGAACCCCATCGGCCGTACCCCGCGAAGCAACCCGGCCACTTATACCGGCGTGTGGGACAAGATTCGTCAGCTCTTCGCCAAGACGCCCGAAGCACAAGTCCGCGGCTATGGCCCTGGCCGTTTCTCGTTCAATGTGAAAGGTGGCCGTTGCGAGGCCTGCCATGGCGACGGCACCATCAAGATCGAAATGAACTTCCTGCCCGACGTCTACGTGGAATGTGAGGAATGCCATGGCAAGCGCTACAACCGCGAGACGCTTGAGGTGAAGTACAACGGCAAATCCGTAGCAGACGTGCTCAACATGCCCATTTCGGAGGCTGCTGATTTCTTCAAGGCCTACACTGGCATTTCCCGTTACCTTGACACCTTGGTCGACGTCGGGCTTGGTTATATCCGCCTCGGCCAGCCCGCCACCACGCTTTCCGGCGGCGAATCACAGCGCGTGAAGCTCGCCACCGAGCTGCAGCGCCGTTCCACCGGACGCACGGTCTATATTCTCGATGAGCCGACCACCGGTCTGCACTTCGAGGATGTTCGCAAGCTGCTGCAGGTTCTGCAAGGCTTGGTCGACAAGGGCAACACGGTCATCGTTATTGAACACAACCTCGATGTGGTCAAGTCCGCGGACTGGATCATCGACCTCGGACCCGAGGGCGGTGACGGCGGCGGCACTATCGTCACGCAAGGCACGCCCGAACATGTGGCCAAGTGCGAAAAGAGCTGGACGGGCAAATATCTTGGCCCTATGCTCAAGTGACTCCTTGTTGCAAGGTTAATCGGTAAGCACGGATATGAGTCATACATTACATATTCGAACTTTTGAAATGATTGACGACTTAATTTGGTTTGAAAGGTAGGCAATGGCAGTAACGGCGGACGGACAAGGTAACGGTGGCAGCACCGGCTGGCGCAAGACAACGCGCAAGCTGGGGGATACCCGCGATCTGTTCCGTCCTGCCACCGGCGATATCCCCACCGATCCGGGCGTCTACAAATGGCGTGACGGCGATGGTCGTGTCATCTATGTCGGCAAAGCCAAAAATCTGCGCAACCGTCTCACCTTTTATTTCCAACCGCTGAGCGAACTTCACCCGCGTACGCAGAACATGGTGCTGACCGCCCGCAGCCTCGAATGGACAGTGGTCGGCACCGAACTTGAGGCGCTCACACTCGAATACACCTGGATCAAGGAATTCGATCCACGTTTCAACGTCGTATTCCGAGACGATAAGACTTATCCGTATTTGGCGGTCTCTCTTGGTGAAAAGTACCCGAGAGTGTGGGTGACGCGTAATCGCAAAAGACGTGACACCAGATATTTCGGCCCCTATGCGAAGGCATGGGATTTGCGCCACAGTCTTGATAAGCTGCTCAAGGCGTTCCCGGTCCGAACCTGTACCAAGGCTGTGTTCAACCGCGCTCACATGACCGATCGGCCGTGCTTGCTTGCCTCCATCGGCAAATGCTCAGCGCCGTGCGTCGGTCGTATCAGTGAAAAAGACCACCGCCGAATGACTGAACGGCTGGTCGGTGTACTTACTGGGCGTTATGGCACTTCATTCATCGCAGGTCTCACCAAGGAGATGAAACAGGCCAGCGATGATATGGAATTTGAGAAGGCCGCGCGTCTGCGCGATCAGATTTCCATGCTTAAAACAGTGTCTGAACAGAACGCGGTCGTCTTCGATTCCGATGTCGACGCCGACGTGTTCGGCATGGAATCTGACGAACTCGAGGCCTCTGTCCACGCTTTCTTCGTCCGTTCCGGTTCCATCCGCGGCGAACGCAACTGGAGCGTCAAGCGTGTGGAAGATATCGACGATGCCGATTTGATTGCGGACCTGATTACGCAGGTGTATTCCGACCTGATGGGGGAAACCGACAGCCAGGCCAGTACCCCGCTGAATCTGCCGAGCAACGGTGAGGAACTGCTGGAACAGAATGGCGATGTTTCCAACGACGCTGATGATTCGAAATCCAACGAAGGTGAAGCACAGGATTCGATAGATGAAGATATTCCATCTGATTTGGATTCCGTTTCTCGCATTGATCAAATCGATCTTGACACCGATGCCGCCGATGCAACAGCGGCGGATAGCCAGGTTGTAACGGAGACACCCACTTCAATTTCGGCATCGGCAAATGGTGCCATTGATATCGTAGAACGCCGAGACGCGCTGGGCGCGACCCAGAGCATTACTGCAACCGACAGTCTTTCGCGTGCCCAAGCTACGCATATCCGTCGCGAACGTCAGATGCAGACAGGTCGTAGCGATTTGCTGGCGCCCATCGCCCCTGTTCCTCGCGAAGTGTTGGTGCCTATTGAGCCGGCACGTCGTGAGGAGCTGGAGGAATGGTTGAGCGGTCTGCGTGGCGCGGCCGTCACAATTCGCGTGCCTAGCCGTGGCGAGAAGAAAACGCTGATGGACCGGGCCAACAGCAACGCGAAACAGGCGTTGCAGCGCAGCAAGATGAGTCGTATCAGCGACATCGGGGCACGTACCCAAGCGATGAACGATGTGGCCAAGGCGCTTGGCTTGAGCGAATCCCCGCTGCGCATCGAAGGCTACGATATCTCCAACACCATCGGCGGCATCTATCAGGTCGCCTCCATGGTGGTTTTCGAGGATGCCATCGCCAAGAAATCCGAATACCGTCGGTTCGCCATTCGCGGCAAGGACGGCAAGGGCGCTCTTGACGATCTGAGCGCCATGTACGAAACACTCACCCGAAGGTTCCGTCACGGCAACATCGCCGGAGATACCGGCGAAAGCATGGACAATGAGAAACGAGTCGAGCAGGCCGAAGAGGCGGCACGCAGCCAATCGGCTCAAGCAGAAAACATCGCTAACTCGCAAGTTGCTAAAAAAGATACCGATATAGCTTCGCAATCACCGGTAAAGAATGAACCGCAACAATCAGTTGAGGCTGGCGATAACCCCAATCAGATTTCGACAAACCAAAATACGAAGTCTGAAGCCAGCGGTTTGACCAGTGCCGATGCCGTCGTTCAGCAGGACACACATCCACGTCACTTCGCCTATAAGCCCAATCTCATCGTGGTCGATGGCGGCAAGCCCCAGGTTGAGATTGCGGCGAAGGCCCTGAAAGACTGCGGCGTCGATGATGTAGCGGTCTGCGGCCTTGCCAAAAGGCTCGAAGAGGTCTGGATACCGGGGGAGGACTACCCGCTTATCCTCAAACGTCAATCCGAAGGCATGTATCTGCTCCAGCGTGTGCGTGACGAATCTCACCGCTTCGCCATCACCTACCATCGCAAGTCCCGGCGCAAAGGTGCCTTGCGTTCCGCCCTCGATGACATCCCGGGCATCGGTGAAAGCTATCAGAAGAAGCTGCTTCGCGCTTTCGGCTCGGTAAAGGGCATCCGAAAGGCCAGCCTAGAGGATCTGCAAAACGTGAAGGGAATCGGCAAAGCCAAAGCGGAAGCGGTTTACAATGCTCTTCACAATGGTTCCGATGAAACGGAATCCTCGTCGGCGACCGAATCCCGGACAAATTGAGCAGCCGAAACCGGGAAACACCATATAAACAAGTCAGAAACAACAAGTCAGACAAGGAAAGTCGACAACAATCAGTGAGATTGACGGAAAGGAGCATCAACCAATGGCCAATGAGACACATCATCGCTGCGCTGTGTTGGGCAAGCCCATAGCTCATTCGCTTTCGCCAGTGCTGCACAACGCGGCCTACAAGGCTCTTGGGCTGGACGACTGGTACTATTCACGCGCCGAGGTCGGCAAAGATGACCTGGATGGTTTCCTCAAGACATTGGACCCTTCCTGGGCCGGGCTGAGCCTCACCATGCCGTTGAAACGGACGATCCAACCTTACGGAACCCCTTCCGATACCTGGTCGAAAAAGCTTCTTGTGGCCAATACCGCCGTGTTCGATTGGTCAAAAGCGACATCGAAGCCGGATATCAAGCTTTACAACACCGATGTCGAAGGCATTGTAAAAGCGTTCTCCCATTGCTGGCAGTCTGTTGGATCCGAAAACTTCGGGCCGAAGAAGTCTAAGTCAGAGAATCTTCAGTCTGAGGAACTCATGCAAGCTGTCGTTTCTGATGCATCCAACGAAACGGATACCGAAAAACCGTATCAAGCCGGAGCAAAAGCCGTTATCCTGGGTAATGGTAATACGGCGCTTTCGGCTTTGGCCGCATGTACGGAAATCGAAGTACCGGATGTAGGTGCCATAACACAAGTAACGGTCTGTGCCCGCCATCAGCATGACCATGACCCGATGAAACAGCTTGCCCAATCGCAAGCCAATCTTAAATACGAACAGATTCCGCTTTCTCAAGCTGTAGAATGCTTGCAACAAGCCGATATCGTCATCAACACCATACCGGCGCACGGGGCCGATGAGACGGCAGAGAAACTTGCCAATGCCCTCGCTGGTTCCAAGAACGTATTGTCTGGCAAAACCCTACTGGACGTCGTCTATGATCCGCGTCCGACCAAGCTTATGCAGGTTTGGCGCGGCAATGGCGGAACCACTATCGGAGGCGAGGAAATGTTGTTATATCAGGCGATAGCCCAGGTCAGGTTGATGACGGTAGGGGCGCATATTATGGGAACAGCAGATTTTGAACAGGCGATGAGAAGCGCCTTACAGGAGGCACTGTGATTTCGGAAACGCAAGGACCGGACGACACCGGAAACAAGGTCGAAAAGACGGCCCCTGCACCCAAGATGAATGACACGGGAAGTGCCGTCTCGTCGCCAACACACAAAGATGAGCCCAAACCGGCCAAGGAATTCGAGGTCATGCTCATCACCGGCATGAGCGGTGCCGGACGTTCCCATGCCGCGGATTGCGTCGAGGACATGGGTTGGTATGTGGTCGACAACCTTCCTCCGAAACTACTGATTCCCTTGGTCGATATGATGACTTCTTCCGGTTCCAAGGTCCATAAGCTTGCCGCCGTCATCGATGTGCGTTCGCGCAGCTATTTCGACGATCTTTCCGCCGTTCTGAGCCATTTGGACGATTTGGGCGTACGTACCCACATTCTCTTCCTCGACGCCAGCGACAAGGTGCTCGTGCAGCGTTATGAGTCCGTTCGCCGTCCGCATCCGCTCCAGCATGGCAACCGTCTCATCGACGGTATCCGTGAGGAGCGCGAGCTGCTTTCCAATCTCAAGGAGCGTGCGGACACCGTCATCGACACGTCAAGCCTGAGCATTCATCAGCTTTCGACGAAGCTTTACGAAGCTCTGCTGGGCAGCGGTGCAAAAACTGTTTCCGTGCATATCTTCAGTTTCGGCTTCAAATACGGGATTCCGCTGGATGCCGATTTCGTCGCCGACGTGAGGTTCTTGCCCAACCCGTACTGGGTGCCGAGCCTACGCGAACTCAACGGCAACGACCAGCCGGTCAGCGACTACGTCCTTTCCAACGAAAGCGCGAAGGAATTCCTCGATGCCTATGAGAAAGCCATCATGGTGGCGATCAAGGGTTACGCTCAGGAAGATAAGCATTATGTCACAATTGCTGTTGGATGCACCGGCGGACAGCATCGTTCCGTGGCCATCAGTAATGAATTGGCGCAACGGTTCCGCGCTCATGGACTCAGTGTGACGGTATCCGCGAGGGAGTTGCACCGCCATGAGCGACATTAGTATTTTGTGTGGTTGTCAATCATTTTTAAACATTTGGTTGACGTAGATATCCGGCGGTAGACGTAAAAATAGGCAAGGGGAAGTCAAACGATGGATTCTTGTCCAAGTCATTCGCTATCACAGATAGCCGTGGCATGGCGTGAGATGACTCCGTTTAATGTTCCAATTACACTTACATGAAGAACGGGAAGTAGGAGGTTGGGCTTTGGCTCTTCTGAACGAGGTCAAAAGTGAGCTGGCAAGCGTGGAGACGGATTTGCCGGCCGCGAAGATGGCACAAGCTGCGACGATGATGCGGTTTGGGGGAGGTCTGCGTCCCGTCGGCAACAAGGCCGTCATCCGTGCACAGTTCGATTCGCTTGAGGCGACCGAATGGCTGCGCAAGACCATCGCACATTATTTTCAGCGTGAAGCTAAAGTGACCAAAATCAGCAGGCAGACCCCCAACGGGATCGTGCAACGATACGATTTGCTCGTCGAACGCGGCGCGACCGCACTTGCTCTGCAGACGGGTTTGCTCGACCGCCGTATGCATTTGGTCGAAGGTCTTCCGGCAGAGGTCATCAGCGGCAATATCGCCCAGGTGAAAGCTGCTTGGCGCGGTGCGTTCCTTGCGCGCGGCATGATTTCCGATCCGGGCAAATCCAGCTATCTTGAAATCATCTGCCCTTCGCACGAGACGGTGACGGCGCTGCAGGGTGCGGCCCGCAGGCTTGGCATTTCCGCTCAGGCGCGTAAGGTCCGCAGTTCCGAGCGTATTACACTTCGTGATTCCGATTCCATCGAACGCATGCTGATGCTGATGGGTGCGCCTCGTTCGGCCCGTGAATGGACCGGCAAGCGCACGGACGGTGAGGCTCGTGGCAAGGCCAATCGTCTCGCGAACTTTGATGACGCGAACATGCGTCGCAGTGCCAAGGCCGCCGCCGAGGCCACGCAGAAGGTCAAGCAGGCCTTCGAGATTCTTGGTGATGATATTCCTGAAAACCTTAAGGCCGCCGGCGATCTGCGGCTTCAGCACACCGATGCCAGCCTGGAAGAGCTGGGTCGTCTCTCCAATCCGCCGATTACGAAAGATGCCATCGCCGGTCGTATCCGTCGGTTGTTGCAGCTCGCCACCAAAACGAAGCGGGCGCAGGAGCACCAGCAGGACAACGAGTAATCGGTATTTGCGTTAAAGTCGCAAGAACCGTATGTATCGTGCGAAAATAATTTCAGAAGGTACCTGTCTCAACTTATGAACAATACCGAGGAATTATCGGTAAAATATGCTGTGTGAGCGTTCACAAATTAGTCGCTTTTTCAAAGCGAATCTTCGTTGAAACCGGCTTTCTTGTTGGGCGAGGACGGTACCATTACAAGTGACATAGGTCACGATTTTGTACTCTTGCTCGGTCGAAGAAAACGGTTTTTCCGGTCGGGAATGGTTTTTCAAAGAAAGGATACCAATGAGGACACTCAAGGATTTAGGAGATCTGAAAGGCAAGAAGGTTCTTGTCCGCGCTGATTTCAACGTGCCGCTGAAGGGCACCACCATCACTGACGACGGCCGTATCCGCGCCGCTCTGCCCACGATCAAGGAACTGCGTGCCGATGGCGCGAAGGTCATTCTGATGGCCCATCTCGGCCGTCCGAAGGGCAAGGTTGTTCCTGAGCTTTCGCTGGCACCTGTCGCCAAGCGCCTGGGCGAGCTGCTCGGCGTCGACGTGACGCTGGCCAATGACACCTACGGCCCGGACGCGCAGGCCAAGGTCGCCGCCATGAAGGACGGCGATGTTGTGCTGCTGCAGAACGTTCGTTACAACCCCGAAGAGACCAGCAAGGATGACGCCGAGCGCGCTGCCTATGCCAAGAAGATCGCCGCTTTGGGCGATGTCTTCGTCTCCGACGGCTTCGGCGTCGTGCACCGTGCTCAGGGCTCCGACTACGATGTGGCCGCCGATCTGCCGAGTGCAGCCGGCAAGCTCATCGAGAAGGAAGTCAAGGCCCTCTCTCGCGCCACCGAGAATCCGGAGCGTCCGTTCACCGTCGTGCTCGGCGGCTCGAAGGTCTCCGACAAGCTCGGCGTCATCGAGAACCTGCTGAAGAAGGCCGACCGTCTGCTCATTGGCGGCGGCATGGCTTACACGTTCCTCGCAGCTAAGGGCTACGAAGTTGGCACCTCCCTACTCGAGTCCGATCAGATCGAGACCGTCAAGGGCTACATGGAAGAGGCCAAGAAGAACGGCGTTGAGCTCATTCTCCCCGTCGACGTCGTGGTCAACAAGGGCTTCCCGGACGGCAACACCCCGGTCAACCCGCAGATCGTCGATGCCGACAAGATTCCTTCCGACATGATGGGCCTTGACATCGGCCCGAAGACCCAGAAGCTCTTCCACGACAAGATCGTCGATTCCAAGACGGTCGTGTGGAACGGACCTGCAGGTGTGTTCGAGGTCGAGCAGTTCCAGGCCGGCACGAGGGCTGTCGCCCAGGGCATGGTCGATGCCACGGCCAAGGGTGCTTTCACCATCGTCGGCGGCGGCGACTCCGCTTCCGCAGTACGCAACCTAGGCTTCCCCGAGGACGGCTTCTCGCACATCTCCACCGGTGGCGGCGCCTCCCTCGAGTTCCTCGAAGGCAAGACCCTGCCTGGCCTCAAGGTGCTTGAGTAATCGATTCGAAAATGTTGACAGTGCGCCGCCTCATCAGTGAGTAGCCGAGGTACGCTACACTGATAACAGGAATGTTTGCGGACATGCCGTTTGGTGTGTCCGCATTCTTTTTGCAAAGGATTGCCGTTAAGGCTCACTAGGGGAGCCGTTGCGGCAATTTGACGCAGATAAACCGTAATTCCGTGGTTGGGAAGGAAAGCAATGTCCTCTGCACGTATTCCATTGGTGGCCGGCAATTGGAAGATGAATTTCGATCATCTCGAAGCCACGTATTTCGTGCAAAAATTGGCTTGGCTCCTGCGTGACGCCCATTTCGACTACAAGCGCGTGGAAGTGGCACTGATGCCCACTTTCACCTCGATTCGCAGCGTTCAGGTGTTGGTTGAGGCCGACAAGCTCAAGATCAACTACGGCGCGCAGACCGTTTCGGTAACCAACCAGGGTGCGTTCACCGGTGACGTCAACGCCGACATGTTGGCGCAGCTCGGATGCAAATACGTCATCGTGGGTCATTCCGAGCGTCGCAAATACCATCCCGAGGACGACGCCAACATCGTCGATCAGGTTCGTGCCGTGCTGACCGCCGGCATGCAGCCGATTCTCTGCGTCGGCGAGAGCATGGAGGAGCGTCGCAAGGGCATCGAGCTTGACTTTGCGGTCGGCCAGGTCCACGACGTCACCCGCGACCTCTCCGACGAAGAGGCGGCCAAACTAATTATCGCATACGAACCCGTGTGGGCCATCGGCACCGGACTCGTGGCGACTCCGGCCAGCGCTCAGGACGCTGCCAGAGCCATTCGAAGCAACCTCTATGAGACATTCGGTTCCAAGGTCTCGGAAACTGTCCGGATTCTGTACGGCGGCTCGGTCAATTCGAAGAACGCTGTCGAACTCATCAGCCAACCCGACGTCGACGGATTCCTCATCGGTGGTGCCTCGCTCGATGCGGACGAACTTGCGAAGATCTGCAGGCTTACGTTGAAAACCGTGACCTCTTCACGCTGATTAATTATCGATTAATGAGACATTTTCCGTACTTTGCGGTATAGTAAATAACTAGTGTTCTTGAACTGGAGGTTCAACTGTGTCGACAATGGCAATCGTCAAGCTGGTTCTGCAAATCATCCTTGTTATCTTCAGCATTCTGTTGACGTTGCTGATTCTCATGCACAAGGGTAAGGGCGGTGGCCTTTCCGATATGTTCGGTGGCGGCCTCACTCAGAACGCAGGTACCTCCGGTGTTGCAGAAAAGAACCTGAACCGTTGGACGATTATCATCGCTCTCCTCTGGGTAGCAATCATCATTGCTTTGGGTCTGATGACGAAGTTCAACCTGATTAAGTAACTCTTTAGTTTTTTTCAAATGCGTTTCATGGAAGGTTTCATGAAACGCATTTTTTATTCTCGGTTTCTATAATGTTTAGAGTTCGAACCGTCCGATTATTAAGGAATGAATGTGACCGATATTGACCTGTCCGCGGGCGGCAAGCTGTTGGTTGTGGACTTGGACCTGACCGCGCTGTGTGGTGACGAATACGGCGAGCGTTGGCTTTCGGAACGTAGCGAGAAAGCCTTTGAAGCGACATGGCAAGCGGGTAACGTAGTGATGGTGGCAACGGCCAGACCGCCAATGACTGCCTTTGATTTGGTGCAACGTATGGGGGCTTCGGCATGTGCCTATCATAACGGTGGCGTCGTCGATTTGGATTCCGAACATTCCTTGTTGCAGGAGTTGAGCGATGACCAGAGTACCGGGAATAGCAATATCTTGCGGTTCGGAGTCCCGGTTGAGCGCTGTATCGAAGTTTGTCACCAGCTGCTTGCTCAGATTCCGAACTTGAGGATTGGTATCGAATTCAATGACACTCGCTATACGAATTTCGATTTAACGGACGTTTGGCCGTCCCAAGAATATCAGCTGACCGATTTCAGTGATATGCCGTCAGGAATGGCACAAAAGATCATGATGTTTCCTACCAACGAGCAACGAGAGCTGGTAAGGTCTTTAGTCCCAGATGACATGTCCCTACTGATTTCCGAAGACGCTCTCTGGCTGCTGATGAATCTCAAGGCCACGAAACGCAACGCAATGAATCTGGCCTGCCTGCACTTCGCCATTCCGGTTTCCGATACCATCGCATTCGGCGACGATCTGATTGATATGGACCTGCTGGAACACGCAGGTCACGGTGTGGCCGTGGCTAACGCCAAGCCCGAAGTCAAAGCCATTGCCGATGAAGTCTGTCCGTCAAACAATGATGACGGTGTGGCTCAGTGGATTGAGAAACATTTGTAATTAGTTCTGAGCCGTATTTGTTCTTGTTTTTAAGCGAAGAATTTTTAATAATTTCTTCCTTAGATTGCATAGAGCAAACCGCTAAATTATACATAACTTTCCATCATGTTTGATAGACTCAAGGTCTAAACAATGAAATCGTACGAAGAAGTCGCGATTGAGAATGCAACGAAGCGGAGGGGCGAATGGTAATGAAGGAACGAATCGCGTGGGGAGATGAAAGCATCCGTACGCAGGACACAAGGCCTTCCAGATATGTGATCGGTGTGTCAATATGTAATCTTGAGGAGTCTACGGTTCGTTTAAAATTCCGGGAAGCAAAACTTCTAACCGGTAGGAAAGTCCATTGGCACGATATGACACCAAATGAGCATCGACGTTCTGTCTCATTGATAAACTCGCTGAAATTGCAACATATTACTGTTTCAGCGGAACCGCTACTTGACACGATGAGGCCGGAAAGAGCAAGACGTAAATGTCTTGAAACGTTGCTTCCGATATTGGAAAACCAATTTGGAATAACACGTCTTTTTATGGAATCTAGGAGTGCAAAGCAAAATAAAGAGGAGTTGGAATTTATTCGGGTTCTTCATTCAAAGTTATTCGTGAGGAAACTTCGTTATGAGCTTCTCCCTGGGGACAAGGATTCAAGACTTTGGATTCCTGATCAAATTTTAGGAGCATCTGAAGCAACAGAACGAGAGATGTTTACTATCACGGATTTGCAAAGATTCACCATTAATCTATGACGAAGTGTTGAGCAAATCCTATGCCGTAAGCTCAAAAGTTGGGCTGCATTTGGTCTAAATGGCATCGTCAGATATTATTTAGATATGCCTTTCCCTCGCTGAGGGTCTGGAAGTAGAAGCCGGATGTCCCTGTGTTTCACGGGGCCCGGCTTCCGCGTTTTTAGCTATGCTAAAAAACAAGCATCTTGTAGGGGAAGAAAGTAGTCGTATGGTCACGCAGCCTGAAGCGTATACGGTTGTCAAGGGGGAGGGGCTGCCCATCATTCTTGTCCACGGCATGGGTGTGGATCATCGTTCACTGATGATGCTAGATGATGCTTTCCCTGAAGGTACACAACGTATTTATATGGATTTGCCGGGTTATGGCCAGACGCCGGCTTTATCGGGCATTGGGGGATTGCCGGAACTTGCCGAATGGTTCACGAATGCCGTCAATGAGTTGGTCGGAAACAAACGCTTTGCTTTACTCGGCAATTCCATGGGTGGTGCGTTGGTTAGGGACGCACTTTCACGCGAACCAAAGCGAGTTGCAGGTGTCGCTTTGATTGCCCCGGTTGTTGATCCGGTAATGTCACATCGTCATTTGGCAGAACATGTTATCAGCAATGCCAATCCTGACTTGACCCACAACCTTCCGCAAGACAAGGTCATCGATTTTGTCACCATGGGTGTCAATCAGTCGTTCGATGCCTGGCGTCGTTACCAGCGTTATATTCTTCCTGGAACGAAGCTCTGCGACCGCGATGCCAACGCCAAGCTTGGCCAGCGCTACTGGCTCGACGGTGACCCCGAGCAGCGCCTGGGAACCTACACCGGTCCAACACTCATCGTCACCGGCAAAGAGGATCAGGTGGTCGGCTACGTTGATCAAAAGGCTCTACTCCCGCACTATCCCAATGCCGTTTATAAGGTCATCGACCCAGCCGGCCACAACATCCACATCGACAATCCCGAAGCCCTGAAACCCCTCCTCACCGAGTGGTCAAAGAAACTATTGAATTCATAACTCTTCTAACTTTCGATATAAATAGAACCCATGGATACTTAATATATCCGTGGGTTCTATGTTTTACGACTACCCGTTAAAGGGAATCAGCCAAAATCAGCCATTGACACGATCAATGCCGGCCTGGGTGTCGGAAAGGACCGAATCCCAGGAGGCGATGAACTTGGCAACGCCGTCGGCTTCGAGCTGGTCGGTGACATCCTTGATGTTGATACCAAGGGCGGCGAGCTTGTCCATCACGGCCTGGCTCTCCTCATAGGTGCCTTCGATGCTCGGCTTGCCGTCTCCGTGATCGGCGAGGGCGTTGAGCGTCTTTTCCGGCATGGTGTTGACGACGTCAGGAGCGACGAGCTCGTCGACGTACTTGCAGTCGGAGTAGGCGGCGTTCTTGGTGCCGGTGGAGGCCCACAGCGGACGCTGCTTCTTGGCACCCTTGGCCTCAAGCGCGGGCCAGCGAGGATCGGAAGCGAACTTTTCCTGCCAGAGCTTGTAGGCGAGGCGGGCGTTGGCCACAGCGGCCTTGCCTTCCAGAGCCTTTGCTTCGTCGGAGCCGTTGGCTTCGAGCAGCTTGTCCACAGCGGTGTCGACGCGGGAAACGAAGAAGGAAGCGACCGAAGCCATCTTGCTCAGGTCGTGACCGTTCTTGGCAGCCTGTTCCATGCCGGCGATGTAGGCGTCCATGACCTGCTCATAGCGCTCGAGCGAGAAGATCAGCGTCACGTTGACGGAGATGCCCTTGGCGAGCGTGGCGGTGATGGCCGGCAGACCTTCGAGGGTTGCAGGGATCTTGATCAAAGCGTTCGGACGATCGACCATCTTCCAAAGTAGTTCGGCCTGCTTCTCGGTGTTCTCGGTGTCGTGAGCCAGACGAGGATCGACCTCGATGGACACGCGGCCGTCAACGTAATCGGTCTTCTCTGCGACTTCGCGGAAGATGTCGGTGGCGTTGCGCACATCGGTGGTGGTCAGCTCGCGCACGGCGTCCTCGACGTTGATCTTGCCGAGTTCCTTGAGCTGTTCGTCGTAAGGCCCGACCTGAGCCAAAGCCTTTTGGAAGATGGACGGGTTGGTGGTCACGCCGACAACGTTCTTGGTCTTGATGAGCTCCTGCAGATTACCGGAGGTGATGCGGGTGCGATCAAGGTCATCCAGCCAGATCGAAACACCGGAATCGCTGGTGCGCTGTGTTGCTTCTGTCATATTTTTCTCCTTATTCCAACATTGGTATTGGAAAGTTTTTAAATTTTCAAAGCGATGCGGGCATTCGCGGTTCTTGCAAAATTCGCGAGCAACCGCATCGCTTATAGTGTTGAGGCCAAACCTCAGGCGCGAGCCTCTTCGATGGAGGCTTCGGCGGCTTCGACCACATGCTCAGCGGTGATGCCGAGGTCGATCATGTTCTGTGCGCCGTCGCCTTGCAGTCCGAAGCGCTCGATGGAGATTGGCTTGCCATAGGTGCCGAGGTACTTGTACCAAGGCTGGGCAACGCCGGCCTCGATGGAGACGCGGGCCTTAACGGAGTTCGGAAGCACGGCTTCCTTGTAGTCGTCGTCCTGTTCTTCGAACCATTCCATGGACGGCATGGAGACCACGCGGGCCTTCACACCCTTTCCGGCGAGGGTCTTGGCGCCTTCGACGGCCCACTGAACTTCGGAGCCGGTGGCCATGATGATGACATCAGGCTCGCCGTCGGTGTCGACGAGGACGTAAGCGCCCTTGCGCACACCGTCACGCGCCTTTTCGGCGGTTCCCGGGATTGTCGGCACACCTTGACGGGTGAGAATCATCGCGGTCGGCAACGTGTTCTTCTTTTCGAAGAAGTAGCGGTAGGCCTCGGCGGTCTCGTACTCGTCGGCAGGACGCACGACTTCCATATCAGGCATGGCGCGGAAAGCCGCGAGATGCTCGATCGGCTGGTGGGTCGGACCATCTTCGCCGAGAGCCACGGAATCGTGGGTCCAGACGTAGAGATTCGGAATCTTCATCAGCGCGGCAAGACGCACGGCCGGACGCTCATAATCCGAGAACTGGAAGAACGTGCCGCCGAACGGACGGGTGTCACTGCCCAGCAGAATGCCGTTGGTGATGGCGCCCATGGCAAACTCGCGAACGCCGAAGTGCAGCTGACGGCCATACTTATTGGCTTCGGGCCAGGTACGAGTCTCGTCGGCCTTGGGGCCGAAGGTCTCGGCGCCGTCGATGTCTGTCTTGTTGGAGCCTGCGAGATCAGCAGAGCCGCCCCACAGTTCCGGCATGACCTTGGCGATGGCATTGATGACCTGGCCGGAGGACTTACGCGTGGCGTTCTTGTCGCCGGCGGCGAAGCTCTTCTCGAGCTCGTCGATGGCCTCGTCGAAGCCTTCGGGCAGCTTGTGCGCCTTGATGCGGTCATAAAGCTTGGACTGCTCGGGGTTGGCCTTGCGCCAGGCGGCGAGCTTCTCGTCCCATTCCTTGTGAGTCTCGAGGCCGCGGTCGGCAACCTTGCGAGCGTGGGCAAGAGCCTCTTCGTCGACAGGGAAGTCGACGTCGGGATCGAAGCCGAGGACCTTCTTCAAGCCAGCAACGGCTTCCGGACCCAGCTTGGAGCCGTGCGCGGATTCGTTGTTGGTCTTGCCTGGGGTCGGCCAAGCCATCAGGGTGTCGACCTTGATGAATTTCGGACGATCGGTGACCTTTTCGGCCTTGTCGAGCGCTGCGGCCAGGGCTGCGGTGTCTTCCTTGTAGGAGCCGTCGGGCTGGACGAAGCTGACTTCGTCGGTGTACCAGCCGTAGGCCTCGTAACGCTTGAGGATGTCCTCAGAGAAGGTGAGCTTGGTGTCGCCTTCGATCTGGATGTGGTTGGCGTCGAAGATTACGGTCAGGTTGCCGAGACGTTCGTTGCCGGCGAGCGAGGAGGCCTCCGAAGAGACGCCTTCCTCAACGTCGCCTTCGCCGCAGATGACCCAGACTTTGTGGTCGAAGGGCGAAGTGCCTTCCGGTGCGTTCGGGTCGAGCAGACCGCGTTCGAAACGCTGGCCGTAAGCGAAGCCGACAGCCGAGGCGAGACCTTGGCCGAGTGGGCCGGTGGTCATTTCCAGTCCGGGGGTCAGGCCGACCTCGGGATGGCCTGGGGTGCGCGTGTCGGCGCCGCCGCGGAAGTACTTGAGATCATCGATGGTCAAGCCATAACCGGAGAAGTAGAGCTGGACGTACTGCGTCAACGAGGCATGTCCGCCGGAGAGAATGAAGCGATCGCGGCCATCCCAGTGGGGGTCGTTGGGATCGTGCTTGATGTAATGCTGATAAAGCGTATAGGCGATTGGAGCCAGGGAAATGGGGGAGCCCGGGTGGCCGCTGCCAGCCCGCTCAACCGCGTCCGCGGAGAGCACCTTCGCCATCTTGACGGCGCGCTCGTCCAAATCCGACCAAGTGAAATCGGTCATAGGTTTATACTTTCCTTCCAATATTCCGGATGCCGCAAACACGGCTTATTCCGCGCCGCAGAGCACCCTCACATTGCACTTTCATGCTAACTTTAAGAGCCGACGAAAAGTGAGGTTTTGAACACGTTTGGTATGTTTTGTTATGTTAACGCTCACGTCGGCAAAGCCCCTGAAACTGTTCGAATCCCCTGAGAGTGGAACAATTAGCACTCTCTGGCCAAGAGTGCTAATACTTTGGTATACTCATTAGTAATTAGGTATCGAAATGACCATGGAAGGAGGACCGATGACACAGTCAAGACGCATGCTGGTGCTGAGGGCCGTGGTCGAGGATTACATTCGTTCACAGGAGCCCGTCGGTTCGACGGCTTTGACGCGGGCGCACAACTTGGGGGTCAGTTCGGCGACCATTCGCAACGACATGTCGGCTTTGGAGGAAGAGGGATATCTGATTCAGCCGCATACTTCGGCCGGGCGTATCCCCACGGAACGCGGCTACCGTTATTTCGTCGATCGTCTCGCTTCGGTCGTTCCGCTTTCCGAAGCGCAACGTAGGGGTATCACCACGTTCCTGTCCGGTTCCGTAAGTCTGCCGGACACCTTGCAGCGCGCCGCGCGGCTTCTTGCAAATATCACCGGTCAAGTAGCGGTGGTCTCCTCGCCGGCGCTTTCGAAATCGAAACTTCGCCATATCGAGATCGTCCCGTTGAACGCGGTGACGATGCTCGCAGTTATCATCACCGATTCCGGCTCCGTGGCCCAGCACACCTTTACTTTGAGGGAACTTCCTGGCGCGATTGCTCTGAGCAGGTTCTCCGAGCTCGTCAACGCGCAATGCATGAATATGCCGTTGGTGCAGGCCGCTCGACGCATCCGCACCATCATCAAGGCTCCCGAATACAGTTCGGTGCGTCCGCTGGGGGAGAGCCTGGCCAAAACCGTGGAGGCGATGGCGCACGACGAAGGCACCGGCCAGATGTATATGGCAGGAACGTCCCAGCTTGCCCATCAGCAGTCGCATGCCGACCTTGCACCGTTGTTCGATGCGCTGGAGGAGCAGGTCGTTATCATGCGTTTGATGAGCGATCTGAGCGAGGAGAATGAGGACGTCGGTGTGGCCATCGGTTCGGAGACGAGGACGCCGGGGCTTATCCATGCTTCCGTGGTCTCTTCCGGCTATGGCCGCAGCGAGACCGACGAGCAAAATGATACGGATAATACCGATAGCTACCAACGCAAGGATGAAACCACGCAATCCAGTTCGCATCCCGTCGCTTTCGTCGGTTCCATCGGTCCCACGCATATGGATTATGAGACGACGATCACCGCGGTGCGAGCCGTCGCCAGATATCTGACGGACCTGATAGCCAGTGACGAGGCGGCCTAGTATTCCAAGGCTTATGAAACAATAATTGGCAGAACGTAACATAAACGTATTCGAGAAAATATTCGAGGAATTTCAGTGGCAGAAACAGATTATTACGAAGTCTTGGGCGTCGAACGGAGCGCAAGCGACGAGGAAATCAAAAAGGCCTATCGCAAGATGAGCCGCAAATACCACCCGGACATCGCCGGCCCACAGTATGAGGACAAGTTCAAGGAAGTCAACAACGCCTACGAGGTGCTTTCCGACCCGGACAAGCGCCGTATGTACGATTCCGGCGTCGACCCCAACGATCCGAATGCGGGTGCCGGTTTCGCCTCCGCCGGTTTCGGCGATATGGGCGACATCTTCGGCCAGTTCTTCGGCAACGCCTTCGGTGGCGGCGGACAAGGGCCGATTCCCCGTACCCAGCCGGGCCGTGACGCGCTTTCCAGTACGTCCATCAGCTTGAAGACCGCCGTATTCGGTGGAACTGCACATGTCAAGATCAATACGTTCGGCCTGTGCCCGAAGTGCGGTGGACTCGGCACGGCAAACGGCGAAAAGCCGGTGACCTGCCCGGATTGCAATGGCCAGGGGTCGCGTCAACAGGTCCGTCGCACGATGCTTGGCCAGATGATGACCACCGTGCAGTGCGAGCGCTGCGAAGGCCACGGCACCATCATCGAGCATCCCTGCCCGACCTGCCAGGGACACGGCCGTATCCGCACTTCCCGCGATGTCGGCGTCACCGTGCCCGCCGGTATCGAAGACAACACGCGTCTGCGCCTTGCCAACCAGGGCGAGGTCGGTGAAGGCGGCGGTGCTGCCGGCGACCTTTATATCGATATCCGCATCAAGCCGGACAAGCAGTTCACGCGCGAAGGCGACGACCTGCATTGCTGGATCCAGATTCCGATGAGCTGGGCTGTGCTCGGCCACGACCTCGATATCGATACCTTTGACGGCAAACAGACCATCAGCATTCCCGAGGGCTGCCAGCCCGAAGAAACCGTGTCGATTAAGGGCATCGGTGTGGCGAAGATCCGCAAGCCTGAAGAGCGCGGTGACCTCATTGCGCACGTCAGCGTGCACATTCCCACCAAGCTCAGCGAGGGGGAGAGGAACCTCATTGAGCAGTTCGCGCAGAGTCATGACGCGAATGCCAGCAAGGTCAATCAAAGCGCACGGCCTGCCACAAACAGGAAAGGCTTCTTCGACAAGATCAAAGACGCGCTGCACTAAAACTTCAACAACTTAAGATAAGCCCGGAAACGTACAGCATAGAACGTTAGAACTGGAATTCAAAAAGCACCTTCGTCCAAGACTTTGTACGAAGATGCTTTTTAATTGAGAGTTTGCAACTCAGAACTTTGAGGGGTTGCCTTTAGGAGAGCAACGAACGGCACATAGCGCGGTATTCGCTGACATAGCCGCCGCCGAAGAACACGCAATGGCCGGCGATCGGATAGAGCTGCCAGATGGTAATCCTATCGGGGAAGCCCTTCTTGAGCGGATGCGCTGATTCATAGCCGTCGATGATTTCGTCAAGGAACGGCATACCGAACAGATTGAGCATGGCGAGATCTTCCTCGCGATGACCGCCGTGCGCGGCCGGATCGATGAGCACGGCCTCGGTCTGACCGGAATCGTCGGTCCACATCACGTTGCCGCTCCACAAGTCGCCGTGCACACGCGCCGGCTTGTCCTGTGTGGCTGGACCAAGCAGGTCCGGCAAGGCGTCGATGACTTCCTGCGTCATCTCAAGGTCGTTGTCGTTCAGTTCGCCGCGTTTAATGCCAAGCCTGACCATGGGAAGCAGACGCCCCTCGCCGAGGTAATCGACAGGGTTCGTCCATTTGCCGGTATCCATCGGCACCGGGTCTTGTAAGGGCCCGAAATAGCAGGTTCCGTCGTAACCGGCTGGCGCGGAACCGAAATAATCGGCTCCTGCGTCATGCATGTGCGCCAGCGCTGCGCCGAAATCATGCGCGGCTTTGGGCGTGGGGGAGCAGGAGTTCACTCGTTCGATGTCAAGCCAGCCGTCACCCCAGCCGTAAACGTCGACCACGCGCGGCCCGCCTTGCGATTGGGCCTCGCCCAGCCATTTGAGCCCTCTGCCCTCGCACTCGAAGAATCCCTTTGGCGCGAACGCCCTGCTTTTACGATATTTTGCCATGATGTTACCCTTCGTTTGCTTCCAACAGCTATCGAGAAACTATACAAGTTATTGACCTGTAAATTGCCGGTTCGCTGTTCCGCGGGCATCGGCCTACCCGTTTCAATTGTGTGAGCGATGTGCGACAATCCGCAGTCGTAACACACGAAGTTCCGGGATATTGGGTAGTCTGAACACGTTAGACACGAACCCCAGCCTGTTATTTGGTTCTGTAGGCATACAAAAGCAACATGATTTTATGGCGGGGATACGCATAAAGAGGGATTATGAATTTCTTCCAAGCCATTGTTTTGGGGCTGGTCCAGGCGCTCACCGAATATCTTCCGGTGTCCTCGAGCGCACATATCCGCATCGTCGGCGAGCTGATGCTGCACTCCGACCCGGGAGCCGCGTTCACGGCCATCATCCAGCTCGGCACCGAGCTTGCGGTCATCCTCTATTTCCGCCACGATATCGTCAATATTCTTTCGCACTGGTTCGGCTGCCTTGTCGGCCATAACGGCCAGGATTGGAAATCACGTCTCGGCAAAGGCGACCGCGACGCCACGTTCGGCTGGTATATCATCATCGGTACCATGCCGATTCTCATCGCCGGCTTGCTGTTCCAAAAGACCATCGAAACCACGTTGCGCAACCTGTGGATCACCGTCACCGTGCTGCTCCTCTTCGGCATCCTTCTGTGGATCGTCGACGCGAAATTCCCCGAACGCAAGACCGTTCGTGAAATGAACTGGAAAGAGGCACTGCTTTTCGGCGTCGGCCAGATGTTGGCGTTGATTCCCGGCGTCTCCCGTTCCGGCGGCACCATCACCGTCGGCCGTGCAATGGGCTATACGCGTGAGGATGCGGTGCGTGTGAGCTTCATCATGGCCATTCCCGCAGTCTTTGGCTCGGGCATCTTGGAGGCTGTCAAGGCAGTCGGAGACTACCAAAGCGAGCCGAATTTCCCGGGTTGGGGCGCGACATTGGCTGCGACGGTCGTCAGTTTCCTCGTCGGCTATATCGTCATCATTGCGTTCCTGAAATTCGTGTCGACGTTCTCCTACAAGGCGTTCGCCATCTACCGCATCGTCATCGCCGTCGTCGTCGCGATTCTCCTGATCGCCGGCGTACTTCAGGCCTCACCTGCCGCTGTTGAGGCCGTTTCTTCCATGATTCAACCGATTACAGCGATAATTTGATTCTCAGTCTTCGATGTGAGACAGGAATTCCTCGGCTTCCTGCGCAATCTGGTCGCCTTGAGGCACCGTTCCACCGCTCAACTTGTCAAGCTGCTGGTCGAGATCGTATTTGTCCTCAAGATGACGGATATAAAGTTTCAGGTCGTCGTTGCAGTTGGCGAGTACATCCGCCTGAGCTTTCCACATCACCGATTGCTTCGGCAGGGTCCCGACGTTGAGCTGAACGCCCAGCATCTGCGAAAGCCGTTGCAAAATCTGCAAAGTGCCTTGCGGGCATTCGTCTCCAGCCAGATATTGTGGCACGGAGACCCACATCGAGTTCGTGTCGAACCCTTCCTGCTCGGCGAGCATATCGAGCACGGTGGGGATGCCGACCGGCCCGTCGTATGGATTGCTGCCTTTCTCGCGATTTTCCGAGTCTTTGACGGCACCTCCGCGGATGCTTGATTCGCAGCGTCTCAAGGCGGATTCCTCGACGGGCAGCGGCCGGGTGTGCGGGCAGTCGGCGAACATGGATCCCAACGTTACGATTTCGCTGACATCCAGCTCGTCGGCGATGCGCAGCGAGTTGCGGCAATAATCGATCCAGCGGTAATTGGGTTCGGGCGCAATCTGAGCATAGATATGGGTTCCGGGTGCAACCGTGATTTCATAAAACGTCGTTTGCGGCCAGATGATGCGTGCCTGGCCGCTGACATGGCAGATCATCGGTCGTGCGGATTGCAGGTCGTAATAACTGTCGGTGCGAATGTGCCGGATTTCCCGGGACTCGTAGGAAGCCACCAGATGACGGATTACGTTTGTGGCTGCCTGACTGGCATCGTTCCAGCCTTCGAAGGCGCAAACCATGATGGGCTTCGTTGTTTTCGCATCAGTTGTCATGAGTCCTAATGTAGTTGCTGGAAACCTTGAAATTTGAGGGCTTATGCCATCGGTGAATGAGTTTCATCTACGGGAGTAGAAACTATTGCTTTGATAAATCCTGTGGCAATGCCTAATTAAGTAGGGAATACATTGGTATTCCGCGGCGACACGCAGCCATTTGTCAAATCGGGCAAGAGCATATATAGTTATCTCTCGTGCTTCGGTGAAGGAATCCACAACGGATGAATTCATTGAAAGCTTTGCGGACATAGCTTAGTTGGTAAAGCGCGACCTTGCCAAGGTCGAGAGCGCGGGTCCGAGTCCCGTTGTCCGCTCTAGGTCCGAGGAGTTGTACACGACCTTACGGTGGGTTAGCCAATCGGTTAGGCAGCGGCCTGCAAAGCCGTATAGACGAGTTCGACTCTCGTACCCACCTCGGAAGATGGACGTAAGTCCTGAATCCAAACAACCTGGGCGGTTGGCGCAGAGGCTAGCGCACTTCCCTGACACGGAAGGGGTCACAAGTTCGAATCTTGTATCGCCCACGAGGACCGGAGGAAACTCCGGTTTTTGTTTCATAACCGAATATTAATCGGGTGATTAGCGCAGCGGTTAGCGCACTTCCCTCACACGGAAGGGGTCGCTGGTTCGATTCCAGCATCACCCACTTTCTTTTCAGATTTTCTTTATTTCACGTGTATATCTTGTTATGAGTTATTATTTTTTAAAGACTACATTCTAATGTACTGATCCATAGGTTTTTGGGCTGGGGGATAAGGTATGGCAAGCAATTCGGTGAAGACGGCGCTGTTGGCGAATGTCGGCGTGGCAGTTGCCAAGGGGCTTGCGGCAGTGTTCACCGGGTCTTCGGCCATGCTCTCCGAGGCGGTTCATTCCGTCGCAGACTGCGCCAACGAGCTGGTGCTGATGGTCGGCGGCAAAGCCGCTGCGAGGTCGGACAAGGGCCATCCTTTCGGCCTGTATCGTGCCAAATATCTCGCGTCGTTCCTGGTGGCCACGCTGCTGTTCTTTGTAGGCGGGTGGTTCTCGTCGTCGCAAAGCTTCGAGAAACTTGTCCAACTTACCAACGGTTCCATGCCCAGAAGCGTCGAATCCATCGAATTGCTGGCATCTTTGGCAGTCATCGTCGTCTCGGCATGTCTGGAAGGCTTCGGCCTGCACACTTCCATCCGTGAGGCCCGCGAGCGCATGGAAACGCTCAAAGTCGGCAATCTCAATCTGTTCGCTTTCTGGCGCAAGACCAAAAGTGCGGAACTTGCCTCGGTGATGATGGAGGACACGCTTGCGTTGGTTGGCCTGGTGTTTGCGGGGTTGGGCATCGCCATGGCTCTGGTGACGGGCGACGAGATCTGGGATGCTATAGGCGGCATGTGCGTCGGCGTGATTCTGATTTTGGGAGCCGTTGCGCTCGGTTTCAAATCAGGTTCACTGCTCATCGGTGAGGCGGTGGAACCGGAGATGGTTGCTCGTATTCGTCGTGCCGTTGAAGAAACTCCAGGTGTAGACCGTCTCATTAACATGCAGGCCGTGCACATGGCCGAAGACGACATCTTGCTGTGCTTGAAAGTGCAGACCTCCAAACTCGATCGTGACTATGACGTCGAAACCATCAATAAAATCGAATCAGCCGTACGCCAGGCCTTGCCGTTCTATCGTTTTGAGATCTATGTCGAACCTGACTTATATCGAAAGCCCGAAACAACATGACACGCTGTTCAACCCGCCGGAAGTTGTGTTAATCCAGTCCATCCTGTATATTCAACATCTGTTGTCTTTTGCGGACATAGCTTAGTTGGTAAAGCGCGACCTTGCCAAGGTCGAGAGCGCGGGTCCGAGTCCCGTTGTCCGCTCCATCCCCTTCTTATCGCCTCAGTGCCACGATTTCCGATTTCAATTTATCAAAATCATTCAGAAAATCTTATCATTCTTGATTGGGGTTGGCGGATATGCCTTGCTCGGGCGTAAGACACGGCCGAGCAAAATCAAAGATTTTGCCTTCGCGCTCGATACATCGCGCTCACCGAACCTATGTAAAGCCCACAGGGCTTTCCACTTAACGGTTCGGCCAGGAGCGTCCCGAATAAGGTATATCCCAGAACCCCTGCACAGTAAGTAATCTTGAAGATGCATAGTTATCTTCGTATGTCGGGCATAACCAATATCGTTGGCACTGTTGATTTCCGTCCAGGCCTGCCCCTAGTAACGCGGGCCCTGAAAGCAAAGGACACATAACCATGGCTGAACAAACCATCTCCATCAAACTCAACGGCGAAGCAAGGGAGGTGGAAGCCACGCAGACCGGCACCGATCTTTTCGCCGAAGACAAGAACATCATCGCAGTCCGTTTGAACGGCAAGCCACGTGACCTTTACACCCCGCTTCACGACGGTGACACTGTCGAACCCATCGCTTTGGACAGCGAGGACGGCCTGGCGATCATGCGCCACTCCGCCACCCACGTCATGGCGCAGGCCGTGCAGGAGATTCGCCCGGATGCCAAGCTCGGCATCGGCCCGGCCATCGAAAACGGCTTCTATTACGATTTCGACGTCGACAAGCCCTTCACTCCCGATGATCTGAAGGAAATCGACAAGCGCATGAAGCGCATCATCAAGTCCTCCCAGTCCTTCCGCCGTCGTGTGGTGAGCGAGGACGAAGCCAAAAAAGAAGAGGCTGACCAGCCTTATAAGCTCGAGCTCATCGGCAAGAAGAAGGAAGACATCGACGAGACCGTCGGCACCGAAGTGCCGAATCAGGGCGAAATCACGATGTACGACAATCTTGACCGCGACGGCAACATTGTCTGGAAAGATCTCTGCCAAGGCCCGCATCTGCCCAATACCCGTTATATCAAGGCGTTCAAGCTGGAACGTACCGCTGCCGCCTATTGGCTTGGTGACGAGCACAACCCGTCGATGCAGCGTATCTACGGCACGGCTTGGGCTTCCAAGGAAGATCTGAAGGCTTATCAGGCTCGTATGGAGGAGGCCGCCAAGCGCGACCACCGCAAGCTCGGCGCCGAAATGGACCTCTTCTCCTTCCCGGAGGAGATCGGACCCGGCCTGCCCGTCTTCCACCCGAAGGGCGGCGCGATCATCAACGCCATGGAAGACTACTCCCGCGAGATGCACCGCAAGGCTGGCTACAGCTTCGTGCAGACCCCGCACATCACCAAGGGCGGCCTTTATGAGACCAGTGGCCACCTGCAGTGGTACAAGGACGGCATGTTCCCGCCGATGCACCTGGATGAAGAGGTCGACGAAGACGGCAACATCACCAAGAAAGGCTTCGACTACTACCTGAAGCCGATGAACTGCCCGATGCACAACCTCATCTTCAAGTCCCGTCAACGCTCCTACAAGGAGTTGCCGCTGCGCCTCTTTGAGTTCGGCACCGTCTACCGCTATGAGAAGAGCGGCGAGGTCCACGGGCTGACCCGCGTGCGTGGCTTGACGCAGGACGATTCCCATATTTATTGCACCCGCGACCAGATGAAGGGCGAGCTCAAGTCCATTCTGAACTTCGTGTTGCAGGTGTTGAAGGACTTTGGTCTCAATGACTTCTACCTCGAGCTTTCCACCAAGAACGAGAAGAAGTTCGTCGGTTCAGACGAGATCTGGACGGAAGCGACGGACACGCTGCGCGAGGTGGCCGAGGATTCCGGCCTCGACCTCGTGGCCGATCCGGGCGGGGCCGCGTTCTATGGCCCGAAGATCTCAGTGCAGGCACGTGACGCCATCGGTCGCACCTGGCAGGTCTCGACCATCCAGCTTGACTTCAATCTTCCGGAGCGTTTCAAGCTTGAGTACATCGCCAAGGATGGCACCCACCAGCGTCCGGTGATGATTCACCGTGCTCTGTTCGGCTCCATCGAGCGTTTCTTCGCCATCCTGCTCGAGCACTATGCCGGCGCCTTCCCGGTCTGGCTCGCCCCGGTTCAGGTCACGGGCATCCCGGTGGCCGACGAGTTCGCGCCTCATCTGCAGAAATTCATCGACTCCCTGACTCAGGAGACGGTGCGCTGCGAGATGGACACCTCCGACGATCGCTTCGGCAAGAAGATACGCAACGCCTCCAAGTCCAAGGTGCCCTTCACCTTGATCGTGGGCGAAGACGACGTCAACAAGAACGCGGTGAGCTTCCGCTTCCGCGATGGCAGCCAGCTCAACGGTGTGCCTGTCGAGACGGCCAAGGCCAATATTCTGAAGGTCATCAAGTCTCGCGCTCAGGTCAACAATGCCGACGATTTCGCTCAAGCGACCAAGTAAGAGAAAGCTGCCGAGGGAAGCGTAAGCATGCTCGAAAAACTACGACCACCGTTCAAACGCCTTATCGCCCCGATAGCCAAGCTTTTGGTGGCGATGGGGCTCACGGCGAACGCGGTAACCATTATCGGAGCCGTTGGTACGATTCTCGTGGCAATTGCCACGGGAATCACCGGCTGGCTTATCCCTGGCTCCATACTGATGGCTATTCTCGCGGCATTCGATTCGCTGGACGGCTCGGTGGCGGCATTGACCACGGGAGGTACCAAATTCGGGGCCTTCCTTGATTCCACGCTCGATCGCATCGCCGATTGGGCAGTGTTGTTCGCAGTCGTGCTCTATTTCCTGCTACATGGTGGCATGTCAATCGCTTCCGGTTCCATTGACATGGATGACGTGATTGGCTGGGTCGGCATCGGCGCATCGATGTATGCGATGATGACCTCGTTCGTCACCTCATATGCCCGCGCCCGCGCGGAATCGGTGGGTTATGAAGCCAAAAACGGCATCGCCACCAGAAGTGACCGTTTGGTCATCATCCTTGTCGGCATGCTCTTGAGCGGTATTTTCGGCGACCCGCGGTGGCTCATGGCCTTCATCGTCATTCTCGCGGTGCTGGGTACGATTACCGTTTTCCAGCGTATCTTCGAGGTTCGTCGACAGATGAAAGCCGACGGCGCAATCTGATTGTTGTAAAAAGTCTGTCTCGCATTTTCTTTTACGACTATGTGAGGCAGACTTTTTGCGTATGGCATTCGTTTTATGATTCGGATATCAATATTCGCATCATCTGTTTTATGTAATACTATTTGATGGATGAGTCGCCAATCACAAGGCTCCAACCAAACGTTTGAAAGACCCACGGTAAACATGTTCGATAATTTCCTCGTATTTCTGGCCAAACACCCAAGGATTATCCCTGAACCATTGCTGCGTGGCCTCTTTCTTTTCGCCGCGGATGTGTGCTGGCTGCTGCATATCGGGGGAGTCAAACAGCTGGAACGCAACCTTCGTCACGTTCTGGAGTCGCGTGACGGCAGTGTGACGCAAAAAGACCTTCGCAAAGCAAGCCACCGCGGCATGCGTTCCTATTTCACCTACTTTGCCGAAGCAATGACCGTCGGAGGGCAAACCGACGAACGACTTCTTGCCCGTGCCAGGCCGATCGGGCCGGGGCTGCCGATTTGCAAGGAACTGGTGCATGACAATCCGGGCAGTGCGCCGATGGCCATCAGCCATCAGGGCAATTGGGATTACGAAGGGTTCCTGGCGGCCAACGTCCTTGCGCCGGTGACAGTGACAGCGGAACGACTTAAAAATCAAAAGCTGCTCGATACCTTCATCGAGATTCGCAAGCGTATGGACATCACCGTCTTCCTTACCGGCCAACCGCATCTTATCGAGAAACTCGAAAACGCGCTGGCCAAGCCGCACGTCCTGGTTCCGTTGCTTGCCGACAGGGATCTCAGCCGCCATGGTGAATTCGTCCACGCTTTCGGTTCCACCATCCGCGTGGCGCGTGGGCCGGCCACGCTGGCGCTGGACACCGGCAAGCCTTTGTTCGTCGTAAACATGTTCCGTGAAAAACTACAGGGAGAAGCACGACGCAGGGCAGGCATCCGCTACGGGTACGTTGTCGATATCAGCGCGCCGGTGGATATTGACCGGTTCCGCGGCCTGCCGCGTGAAGAGGCCATCCATGCCATCAGCCAGGCGTGGGTCGACGTATGGAGCCGCGACATTTCCGCGCACCCGGAGGATTGGCACATGCTGCAGCCGATCTTCATCGAGGACCTGGATATCTCACGTCTCAAGGACGTTCCAGACGAAGTGATGGAAGAACTCAAGCAAATCAATGGAAACCGGCAAAAGCGATAACCCGATACAATCAACGAAAACCACAACGTGATTATTGTCTCTATAATGATTGAACTGGAAACACACGTCGAAATACCGAATCTATGGCAGAATAAAGAATCATGTCCTATGTAGAAAACGATGGAACCAACCAGCGCCCGGACCCGCTTCACGGTCGGAAACTGAATGTCGGCATCATCTCGCCGTATTCGTTCGAGACGCCTGGAGGAGTGCAGTTCCATATCCGCGATTTCGCAGAGGAACTGATGAAACGCGGCCATAAAGTGGAAGTGCTGGCTCCGGGCCGACGCACCAGGGACATGCCGCTTTGGGTGACTACCAACGATTCCTCGTTTTCCATTCCCTACAACGGTTCCGTCGCACGCCTGAGCTATTTCGGCTTCGTCGGGCCGCGCACCCGGCGCTGGGTAAAACAGGGGCATTTCGACATCGTCCATCTGCACGAACCCGAATGCCCATCATTGAGCCACAAACCCCTGACGATGATTCATCATCCGCCGTTCGTCGGGACGTTCCATGCCGCTTTTGACCCGTATCCGTTTGTTTTGCGGTTTTTCCAAGGGTATTTGAAGCAATATCTCTCGCCGCTTTCCGCAGGCATTTGCGTTTCCGATGCCGCCAAGCAGGTGGTTGACCATTACGGTCCGCGCAATATCGAATACGACGTCATTCCCAACGGTATCAACTGCAGGTTCTTTGCTACCGCCCAGCCCAAAGCGGCTTGGCAGGGCACTGCGGAACGACCGACCATCGGCTTTCTCGGGCGCATGGGGGAGGCCCGCAAGGGATTCTCCGTGTTCGCCCGCGCCGCAAACGATATCATCAAGCGTTATCCCTCTGCGCGTTTCCTTTGCGCTGGTACAGGGGAACAGGATGCCTTGAAGATTCTCGGCAAGGTCGACCCAAGCGGAACGTTGGCCAAGCGTTTCGAATTCCTCGGGCGAATCAGCGACAAGGATAAAGCCCGGTTCTACCAATCGCTGGATGTCTACGTCGCCCCGCAGACCGGGGGAGAAAGCTTCGGCATCGTACTGGTGGAAGCCATGGCCGCTTCGTGCGCGGTGGTTTCCAGCGACCTCGACGCCTTCGCGGCCGTCGCACAGGACGGCGACGATGCGGCGTTGTTTGCCAACGGTGATGGGCATGATTGTGCCCGGCAGATAATTTCGCTGCTGGACAATCCGGAGCGTCGTGAGCACTTGCGGCAGGCGGGCTTTGAACGTTCCAAACGATATGACTGGCCTGTAGTGGCTGATCGGGTTTTAGAAGTCTATGCCCGCGTATTGTCGTGAAACCGCTTTAAAATTGTTACGTTTAACGTATTCGTATACCTGCTAGGAGCAATATGTCAGGGCATTCCAAGTGGGCGACCACTAAAAACAAGAAGGCCGCCATCGATTCGAAGCGCGGCAAGCTGTTCGCCAAACTCATCAAGAACATCGAAATCGCAGCACGTCTGGGCGGCGGCGACCCCGACGGCAATCCGACGCTGTATGATGCCATTGTCAAAGCCAAAAAGTCCTCGATGCCGTCCGACAACATCAAGCGTGCCATCAAGCGCGGGTCCGGTGCTGAAGCCGGTGCCGCCAACTACGAGAGCATCACTTACGAAGGCTATGCGCCTGCCGGCGTGGGCCTGATCATCGAGTGCCTCACCGACAACCGCAACCGTGCGGCCGCCGAAGTGCGTTCCACGCTGACCAAGGGTAATGGCTCGCTGGCCACTTCCGGTTCTGTGAGCTTCAATTTCGAGCGCAAGGGCCAGATCGTGGTGCCTTCCGAGGGGCTCGATTACGACAAGCTCTTCGAGCTGGCTGCCGAAGATGGTGCCGAGGACGTGCGCGACGAGGACGAGGTCTACGTTGTCGTCACCGCTCCCGAAGACATGGTTGCGGTGCGCGAGGCACTGCAGAAGGCTGGCATCGACTATGATTCCGCCGATTTGGTGATGATTCCCAAGACCGAGGTTGATTTGAGCCTTGAGGATGCACAGAAGGTTTCCAAGCTCATCGACAACCTCGATGACCTTGACGATGTGCAGAACATCTACAGCAACTGGACCGCCTCGGACGAAGTTATGGCCCAGCTCGACGAGGAATAGGGAGTAATCCTACTGTGATTATTCTTGGCGTCGACCCCGGGCTTACCCGCTGCGGGGTCGGTGTGATCGAAGCCGACGCATCGCGCCGGCTTTCTTTTGTTCACGTCGACGTCGTACGCAGTGATCCGCATATCTCGCAGGACCTGCGTCTGCTGGCCATCTACAATGGGCTTGCGGCGAAAATCGACCGGTTCTCGCCTGATACGGTTTCCATCGAACGCGTGTTTGCGCAAGAGAACCGCAACACCGTACTGGGCACCGCTCAGGCCGCGGGACTGGCCATGCTGGCTGCCGCTCAACGCGGTATTCCCGTGGCCCTGCATACGCCGACCGAGGCGAAGATGGCCGTTACCGGCAACGGACGGGCAGAAAAGATTCAGGTGGAACGTATGGTCGCGCGCATTCTGAACCTTAACAAAATTCCAGAACCGGCCGATGCCGCCGATGCTTTGGCTCAGGCGATATGCCATGCGTTGCGTCCTTCCGGAGCGCTTCAGGGCGGGGAACGCGAGCAGCATCTGACCCTTGCCCAACGTCAATGGGCGCAGGCCCAGCAGCATGCCAAGAAACGCCATAGCGTCGATAGGGGCATGTAAGCTATCGAACAGATGTTCGAACGGTGAATTGGCGAGTTTCTTCGGTTGTTTGGCAGTGGGCTCGTCTCTTTCTATTTCGGTTCATCGGCAAATGAAGACTTTGTTTTGGCTGTTAGGTTGTAATGGCGAATTTTTGCAGCGGGAGTGACGAATGATAGGAATGCTCAACGGAAGGGTTGAAAGCGTCGGCAACGACTCCGCCCTGATCGACGTCAACGGCATCGGCTTCGAAGTGCGTATGCCTGCCGCTGAGCTTTCCGCCCTGCATTCCGGCCAGGAAACCAAGGTCTACACTTCGCTCAACGTCTCGCAGGATGCCATTGCGCTGTATGGATTCCTCTCGCAATCCTCAAAACGAATGTTTCTGCAATTGCAGAAGGTCAGTGGCATCGGTCCGCGTGTGGCGTTGTCGTTGCTTTCGACACTTCCGCCGGACAAGCTCGCGAAAACCGTTATGGACGGAGACGCAGCAGCACTGGCAAAGGCTCCGGGCTTGGGTAAAAAAGGTGCGCAAAAAATCATCCTTGAATTGCGTGGTTCCATCAACCTTGACGAAATCGAAAGCGGTCGTGCCTCGACTGAACCTGAATATGACACTGGCACTACGGAGGTCATCGAAGGTCTCGTTTCCTTGGGATGGCGGGAAAATGACGCGGCTCATGCTGTCACCAAGGTCTGCAAAGACAATGGCATCGAGACTCCACTGGAGAATTCGGATATTCCCAAAGTTCTGAAACTGGCATTGACATCTTTGGATCGGGGGCGCTAAATCATTATGGCAGAGACCAACGGACCACAATCCAATAAGGGAGTCGACGAGCAATCGTTGCGCATGATTTCCTCCGAACCCATCGGCAATGAGCCGGTCAGCGATGAGGAACTTCGCCCGCGAGCACTGGAAGGCTTCATCGGCCAGCCGCTGTTGAAAGCACAGCTACAGCTCTTCCTCGATGCCGCAAGAAAACGCGACGTGCCACCGGATCATATCCTGCTCGCCGGCCCTCCAGGACTTGGCAAAACGACATTGGCGATGATTGTGGCCAACGAGCTGCAGGTGCCCATTCGCGTCACTTCTGGCCCGGCGATTCAGCATGCCGGCGATTTGGCATCGATTTTGAGCTCTCTCGACGAAGGTGAAGTGCTCTTTATCGATGAGATTCACCGCTTGCCGCGACCTGCAGAAGAGCTGCTGTATATCGCGATGGAGGATTTTCGTGTCGATGTGATGGTCGGCAAAGGGCCTGGCGCTTCATCTATTCCGTTGACATTGCCACGATTCACCGTTATCGGTGCCACTACGCGTGAAGGCATGCTGCCCTCTCCGTTGCGTGCACGTTTCGGCTTTACCGCTCATCTGGATTTCTATCCGCATGAGGAACTGGAGCGACTGATTGAGCGCAGCGCAGGCGTGCTCGGCATCAATCTGGCCGACGGCAGCGCTCAGCAGCTTTCCCTGCGCAGCCGCGGCACACCGCGTATTGCGAACCGTCTGTTACGGCGTGTCCGCGACTGGGCAATCGTCCACGACCTCGATGAGATTGGGCCGGATGACGTCCAGGCAGCACTTGAGCTCTATCAGATTGATTCGGAAGGCCTTGACCGGCTTGATCTGGCGGTTTTGAATGCCATCGTCAAGAATTTCGACGGTGGCCCGGTCGGCCTTAACAATCTTTCGGCAATGGTAGGCGAGGAATCCGAAACGGTGGAAACCGTTTGCGAGCCGTATCTGGTGCGTGAAGGATTCCTGGTGCGTACTCCGAAAGGAAGGGTCGCGACGCAAAAAGCGTGGCAACATCTGGGCTTGACACCGAAAGATGATGTCAACAAGTTATTCTAAAATCCGATACGGTAGGTATGTAGATATCAGCGAGTTTGGCATCTTCAGCAAGTCCGTATGTAACGTTTCGTCCGATTGGAGTTCCCTGTGAGTGGTGGCAATTCGATCATTCTTTTCGTCTTTATTATCTTGATGGTTGCCCTGATGTGGTGGCAATCGCGCAAATCGAAGCAACAGCAGCAGAAAGTCCAGGATTTCCGCACTTCGCTGCAGCCTGGTGAGTTGGTGCAGACCATCGGAGGCATCATCGGTAAAGTCGTTTCCGTCGATACCAAGTACGAAGAGATCGTCATCGATTCCGAAGGTTCGAAGATGCGTTTCATTTTCCGTGCCATCAGCAAGAAATATGAGCGTCCGGCCTACATCGATGATGACGAAGTGGACGAAGACGGCAACCCGATCGTCAACGACAATGAAGATTCCGCCGATGAGGCAGAAGATGTCAACGCCACTGAGAGCCAGACATCATCATCTGACGATCAGGCACAAAAGCCGTTTGACGGCGATAGTGAAACCGACGAGACGGAACCAACCCCGGATGACGATGAGGAACATACGGATGACGCTTCTGCCGAAGATTCTTCCAAGGAAGATGCTAAGGCTGAAGAAGACAGCGGGAAAACCAAGTAATTCCTCGTTTATAGTTGTGGGGTCTAAACGAAAATAAGGCCCTAAAATTCAGTAATCAATGGCCACTAGGCAGTAAGGCTTGCTCATGACACAATCGGATATCACCATCACAGAGCTCGGCAAGGTCGGTGCAGAGGATGCACAATACATGGCTTCGCTCATTCGCACCATTCCCGGTTTCCCGAAAGAGGGTGTGCTGTTCCGTGATTTCATTCCGGTGCTTGCCGATGCACGCGGATTCTCTATCATGATCAAGGCGCTTGAATTGGCACTGCCGGTCCCTGCGGATTCCTTTGACTATATCGCCGGCCTGGAAGCTCGCGGATTCCTGATTGGTCCGCCGCTGGCAGCCAAACTTGGCAAGCGTTTCCTCGCGGTGCGCAAAGCCGGGAAACTGCCTCCTGAGACCATCGGTGAAAGCTATTCACTCGAATACGGTGAGGCAAAGGTCGAAATCGAAAAAGAAGCGGTCAAGCCTGGCGACAAAGTGCTGATTGTCGATGATCTGATTGCTACGGGTGGCACAGCAAAGGCGGCTGCAGACCTGATCGTCAAGGCAGGTGGCGAGGTCGTCGGTTTCAGCTTCGTGATGGAGCTTATTGGTCTTACTGGGCGCAGTGATCTAGGCGATATGCCAATCAGCTCATTGGTCACCATGCCAGCCTGACGCTGATTGTCAGTTGTCTAAAGCACAGGTTGAATGAGCATTTATCGGATAAGAGGGTTCCATGGATCTTTATGAATATCAGGCACGGCAGCTGCTTGCGGAACAAGGCATCGATACTCCCAAGGGGATATTCGCCCAGAATTCCCATGAGGTTGCCGAGGCGGCTGACGAAATCGGTTATCCGTGCGTCATCAAAGCGCAGGTCCGCACCGGACATCGTGGTCAGGCAGGCGGAGTGAAGCTCACGAAAACGCAAGATGAGGCTATTCTTTCCTCCGAGCAGATTTTGCCGATGACGATTCGCGGTCACAAGGTCAACGGCGTTCTGGTAGCCGAGGCCAAAAACGTGCTCCATGAGTATTACGTTTCTATTTCACTCGATCGGTCCTCCCGTGATTTCGATGTTCTTGCGACGGCCAACGGCGGCACCGAAGTCGAGGAAATCGCGAAGGAACATCCTGAATCGGTCAAGCGTTTACATATCAGTGCCCTGCAGGATTTCGACTTGGATGCCGCCCGTAAAATGGCAGAATCCATTGGTTTTTACCATGCCGACGTCGATCAGGCCGCAGATGTGCTTTTGAAGATGTGGAAATGCTTCAAAGATAACGACGCGACTTTGGTCGAAATCAATCCTCTGGCTAAAATCGGCGATCCGGATGATGAATCTTCAAAGAAGCTTTGTGCACTCGATGCCAAGATTTCCCTTGACGACAACGCCGCATTCCGTCATGACGGGTGGCAGCGTTTTGCCGACACCACCCACACCGATATGTTCGAGGAACGCGCTAAAGAACACGGGCTGCATTACGTGCATCTGAAAGGCGAAGTAGGCGTCATCGGCAACGGTGCAGGTTTGGTGATGAGCTCGCTCGATGCCGTCTCCGGCGCAGGAGAGGATCAGGGAACCGGTGTGAAACCGGCGAACTTCCTAGATATAGGCGGTGGGGCCTCATCAGAAGTCATGAGCACCAGTCTTTCCATCGTGCTCTCCGACCCGCAGGTCGAATCAGTGCTCGTCAATGTTTACGGCGGCATCACCGCATGTGATGAGGTGGCCCACGGCATCCTCGAAGCACTCGAGAAACTGAATGTTTCCAAACCGGTTGTCGTCCGTTTCGACGGCAACGCCGCAAAGGTCGGCCTCAAGATACTCGAAAACGCACATAATCCCAACATCCACGTCAGTGGCACCATGGAGGAAGCGGCACAAGAAGCCGCAAGGCTCGCCAAGCCTGCTAAGGAGGCCACGAAATGACACTCTTCATCAAAGACAATGCCCCGGTCATCGTTCAGGGCATGACCGGCCACCAAGGCATGACCCATACTGCCCGTATGCTCAATGCCGGTACCAACATCGTCGGCGGTGTCAATCCCCGTAAAGCCGGCAAAAACGTTTCCTTCCATATCGATGAAACCGACGATGATATCGCGGTCCCGGTCTATGCGACCTGTGATGAGGCCAAGGAAGCCACCGGTGCCAAGGCAAGCGTGATTTTCGTTCCTCCACGTTTCGCAAAAGACGCGATGCTGGAAGCCATCGAAGCCGGGATCGGTCTGATTGTCGTCATCACCGAAGGTATTCCCGTGGCCGACACGGCTTATTGCGTCGAACTTGCCTTGCAAAAAGGCATTAGGATCATCGGACCCAATTGCCCTGGCCTACTGAAACTTCCTGAGGCCAGTGATTCGGACGACAAGGGCATCAATCTTGGCATAATCCCTGACGGCATCGTTTCTTCAGGACCGCTTGGTCTGGTTTCCAAATCCGGTACGTTGACCTACCAGCTGATGGGTGAACTCTCCGACATCGGTTTCACCGCTTGTATCGGAGTGGGTGGAGATCCCATTGTTGGCACGACGTTGGTCGAAGCTTTGCAGCAGTTCGAAGCTGACGATGCTACCAAAGCTGTCATCATGATTGGCGAAATCGGCGGTAACGCCGAACAGGACGCCGCAGCTTGGGCCAAGGAACATATGACCAAGCCAGTCGTCGCCTATATCGCCGGATTCACTGCTCCCGAAGGCAAGCAGATGGGTCATGCCGGCGCCATCGTTTCCGGAGGCAAAGGGACCGCTCAGGATAAGAAGGAAGCGCTTGAAGCCGCAGGAATTCCGGTGGGCAGGACCCCCGGCCAGGCGGCACAGCTGATTCGCAAGATGGTGGACGGCGGTACTTCCAAGGCATGAGCAAAAACCAGCGGCCATGGATAAAAGGGGTTCTGATAGCCCTTGGCGGATCTGTGATTTTCACGGTGTGCCTAGGGCTTTTCATGGCATTAACCTTGCTGGTTGTCTCCATGGAAGAAGGCGGCGGCACACTTTCCGGCCAATCGGTTCCGCTGACGTTGGCGATTGTACTTTTGAGCCAAGGCGCGAGTTTCCGCGCTGGGGCCATCACACTGAGCATTGTGCCACTCTTCCTGATGGTTTTGCTCATCTGGCTGATAGCATGGCTAACCAAAGTACTTTCCGGAAATCCCAAAGCCTATGTAACGGGCTTGCTACTGTGGGTCGCCATCATGTGGGTATTCACGCAGAACGTCGCAGTTATTCTTGAAGACCCCATCTGGCTCGTCATGGTCAAGACGGCCATCGTTTTCACCGTCGGTTTCCTGTGCGGTGCTTTGCCACAGTCGAAATTCATGAAACGGTGCGTCACCTTCATTCGCGACAACATTTCTAATCGTCTCACCGTTGCCCTGAAACTCGGACTCACCAATACCATTGCCCTGCTTCTAGGCTATCTTACTATCGGCTTCATCACCGTGATGGTCTGGGTCGTCACCAACCAAAGTGCCATGGTGCGTGTCTTCCACTTGGCCAATATGCAGACCGGTTCCCGGATCATGACTACGATCTGCACCCTGGCATGGCTGCCGAACCTTTGCCTGTGGGCGATTTCCTGGCTGTTCGGTTCGGGATTCACCATCGGAGACCTTGCATCATTCACGTTATGGAACGACCACGCTGCAGGCCTTCCTGCAGTGCCGATTTTCGCGATATTCCCGCAGGCGGTATCCAACGATGTCCTCCGCGTCTGCTTCATATCGATTCCACTCGTCTGTGGCCTCCTTATCGGAGCCGTCGAGCTGTTTCTACCGCGCTGCTTCGCCATCGGTGCCGGCAAACCGGAAGAGCCGTTGAACATCGGCAGAATTATCGGCCAGTTCATTTATCCGATTCTTTCCTTCTTCCTCACCAGCGCCTTGATGGCATTGCTGATGAACATTCTCTTCGGTCTCTCTTCCGGGGCTTTGGGACAGCATCGCCTTGCCCATGTCGGTGTGGATTCGGCCGCTTCCTCTCGGGTGGTGTGCCTGCCCACTGCCCTTGGTTTTTCGTTCGCCTGGCTGCTCTCCGTCGTGGTCGTCGCCATGGTCTTTGCGATGCGATTGTTCTTCGGCTATCTGAGAGCCCAAGGAAAAACGAACGAAAACGGGAATGATGGCACAGACGAAAATAGCGATATCGGCAATGCCGTTTCCACATCCTCAACTACTTCAGCCTCATTATCAGCTGCCGGTTCAACGCCGGAAGATGAGACGGAAATCCCATAATACCGCCACAACAAAGGGAGAAACAGATGACAGACACCAATCGCAGAATTCGCCGCGCCTTGGTCTCGGTTTACGACAAAACCGGTATCGAAGGACTTGCTGATGCCTTTATTAAGGCCGGCACTGAAGTCGTTTCCACCGGCTCCACGGCTAAACGGCTTGCCGAACTAGGCGTCGATGTCACCGAAGTACAACAAGTCACCGGTTTTCCCGAAAGCCTTGGAGGACGGGTCAAAACGCTCGATCCGCATATTCACGCGGGAATCTTGGCAGATATGACCAATCCGGCACAGGCCGAAGAGCTCAAATCGCTTGATATCAAGCCGTTTGACATGGTCATCGTCAATCTCTATCCGTTCGCCGATACCGTCCGGTCCGGGGCGAGTGAAGCCGATATCATCGAGAAAATCGATATCGGGGGACCGTCTATGATCCGTGGGGCTGCGAAGAACAGTGCCAGCGTGGCCGTCATCACCGATCCCGCTGATTATGCGTTGACCGCACAGCGTGTGACCGACGGTACCGGATTCTCGGCAGAAGAACGGCATTGGTTGGCCGCCAAAGCGTTCGAAACAACGGCAACTTACGACGCTACCATTGCCGAATGGACCGGTAGCCACTGGCCGAAGCCGGCAAGCATTGCCGATGGCACCTCTGCAGTCACCCGGGATACAAACAAAGCGGAGGAGAACAAGCAGGCTCAAGAGAGCTCCGAAACCGAGCTATTCCCCGCACATCTGACCCGTACCTGGGACTATGCTCATGGGCTTCGTTATGGCGAAAACCCGCACCAGCAGGCGAGCCTGTACGTCGATGCGCTGGACCAGACCGGCTTCGCGCATGCCGAACAGCTTGGCGGCAAGCCGATGAGCTACAACAATTACGTCGACGCCGATGCGGCATGGCGTGCGGTCTGGGATTTCGCGCCGCAGATTGCCGTGGCTGTCTGCAAACACAACAATCCTTGTGGTCTCGCGATTGGCAAGACCGTCGCCGAAGCCCATCTCAAGGCTCACGCCTGCGATCCGATGAGTGCTTACGGCGGGGTCATTGCGGCGAATTCCGCCGTCACTCTTGAAATGGCTCAGAACGTCCGTCCGATTTTCACCGAAGTCATTGTGGCCCCGGATTACGAGCCTGAGGCGATGGAACTGCTCAAAGCTCACAAAAAGAATCTGCGTATCCTCAAGGTGGCGCAGCGGCCGCATACTAGCATGCAGTTCCGTCAAATCGACGGCGGCATCCTGGCGCAGTCCATCGACCGAATCGACGCCCCTGGCGATAATCCGGCAAATTGGAAACTTGTTTCCGGCGAAGATGCTGATGCCGATACGCTTCATGATCTGGTATTCGCATGGCGTGCGATTCGGTGCGTGAAATCAAACGCTGTGCTTTTGGCTCACGATGGGGCTACGGTAGGCATCGGCATGGGGCAGGTCAACCGTGTGGATTCCTGCCATCTGGCCGTCGAGCGAGCCAACACGCTTGCTGATGGCGCGAATCGTTCGAAGGACTCAGTCGCTGCTTCTGATGCGTTCTTCCCGTTCGCCGATGGTGCCGAAGCATTGATTGATGCGGGTGTCAAGGCAATTGTGCAACCTGGCGGGTCAATCCGCGATAAGGAAGTGATCGTGGCCGCACAGAAGCGTGGCATCACCATGTATCTGACGGGAACGAGACACTTCTTCCACTGAGCCGGGTGTAGTGAAGCCCAGCTGAGCTGAGTGGAAACGAATAAAAAACGCGGTTAAGTGTCAGACTATCGATAACTTCATAAACTAAAATACCGGTACGCGGCTAAACTGGCTCACGTACCGGTATTTTTATCGTAAAAGGAATGACCATGTCCCACAAGCATCCGTATGTCTCCGAGAAAAACGAAGGCAAACCGCTGTTCGAATGGGGAGTGCTGGGTCTGGTCATTGTTGCCGCAGTATTGGCAGGCCTCGGACATACAATGGCCGCCACAGCGGTATTCGCTGCGACGGCCATTATCACGGGACTTATCAGATTGATCTTGAAAGACCGAAGCCCTTGGAAAATCCGTTCAGTCGGATTCGACGCCTTTATGGGCATCGCCTTGGGAATCGGACTGCTGGTTGTTTACTTCAGCATTCGGCTGATGATGTAAACAACGCTTTTCAAGCGTTATCAGTCAATCCGATTAGTCTTTGGTTTCACTGAAATTGATGCTTTCGATGGTTGCGTCATTTGCGTCATTGTCGGTAGCATCCTGAGTAGCTGAATCCTCAGTCTTGTTTGAATCGCCAAGGAATGGCATTTGGAAATCAGCGGACTGCTCAGAAGATTCAGATTCCGCGTCCTCAACTTCACTCTTGGAATCGTTGTCGTCCTTCTCCCAGTCAGCGGTGACGTCAAGAGCTTCAACGTCTTCCTCATGCTTGCTGGAAAGCATTTGCGCGACGATGGCGACGATGGCGACGACGGCCGCGGCGAGAATCGAGCAGATCCAGAAGATCAGGAGCTGCTTCAACGGGTTTACGGCAAGACCCGCGTTGTTGGCAAAGATGGCGATGCCGGTGGCACGTGCAGGGTTGAGCGAGGCGCCGGTAATCGGATAGGTGAAGGTGACACCGAGTGCGTATGCAACGCCCATGATAGCCGCCGCGTTCTTAGTGGCCTTACCGTCATCATCAATAGCACGCAGCGAAGCCGCTACCACGATGACCGTGGCGAGGACCTCGACGATAATCGCGAAGAAAATGCCGAAACTCACGCCGGCCTGTTGCAACTGTGCGGAGGAAATGGAACCCTGATCATAGCCGTTGACCGCATTCGCGAACCACATCTTGGCCGGCGCAGCCTTGGAAGTCGGCAATACGAACTTGACTATTGCACCGGCTCCGATGCCGCCAAGAACCTGGGCGATGATGTAGCAAAGGCCATTGATGAAATTGGTCTTGCCGGTCAGCATTGCCGCCAACGTCACTGCCGGGTTGAATTGGCCACCTGAGAACTTGCCGAAGATGAAGGTCATGGCAGCGTAGGCCAGGCCCGTGGCTGCGGCGATTAGAATCGCGCTGGGGCCATAGAGCGATGGGCTCAACGCAGAAACGAGATAAATAGCAAGAAAAATCAGGAAGCTGCCGACGAGCTCGCCCAAAATACCCGAAATCGAAATGGATTTCCCGCTCGTACTGCCTGTGTGTTGTGCTTTTTGTTCCGTCATCAATTATTCCTTTTTATATATGAATTGACGCCATACAACACAATATGATAGCAAGAGGGCGGTAATTACTGTATACTGGTTTCTAGTTGTGTTCACGTAGAAAGTATTACGTAGATACGCAGCGAATTCAGTACGCGACGAAACGTTGTATGAGAACGCTTCGCAAGGCCACGTTGGGAGAACGATGCCACACGCATATTCACACGCCGAGAAGGCGCATCACGAAAATTACGATGAAGGGATTCGCCTTCAAAAACTCTTGGCGCAGGCCGGTTTCGGCTCGAGGCGCAAGTGTGAGGAAATCATCACCGAAGGCCGAGTGGAGGTTGATGGGGAACTGGTGACTGAGCTCGGCACCCGTGTCGATCCTTCGAGTCAGCAGATTCGCGTTGACGGGTCAAGAATTCGGCTCAACAACAAGCACATCACTCTGGCGCTCAACAAGCCCAAGAAGGTGCTCTCCACCATGGACGATCCGAAGGGGCGCTATACGCTCCGCGACATCGTCGGCGACAAATACGAGCGCATTTTCCATATGGGACGCCTGGATTACGAAACCGAAGGCCTCATCTTGATGACCAACGACGGCGAGCTCAGCCAGCACGTCATGCACCCGCGTTACGAGGTCAAGAAGACCTACGTCGCCACGCTTGACGGACGCATCAGCGGCAACATCTGCCGGCGTCTGGTCACCCAAGGCGTCAATTTGGACGACGGGCTTATCCGTCTCGACCATTGCGCCATCATCGATTCCTCGCGCGACCAGACCATCGTTAAGGTCGTGCTGCACTCGGGCAAGAACCGCATCGTCCGCCGCATCTTTGGCGCCGTCGGTTTCCCGGTGCGTAGGCTCGTACGTACGCAGATCGGGCCCATCAAGCTCGGCGATCTGAAGCCGGGGTCGTACCGCGTGCTTTCGCAGACGGAAGTCCGTTCGCTCTCCAAGGAGGTTGGTCTGTGATACGAGTAGCCATTGACGGGCCTGCGGGAGTGGGCAAATCATCGACTTCCAAGGCGCTGGCCAAATATTTCGGCTATGCCTACCTCGACACCGGCGCCATGTACCGCGCTGCGGCTTGGTGGTGCCTCAAACAGGGTGCTGATTTGGATGCTGACGTAGTTGACGAGCAGGTCATCACTGAAATGGTGGGGGACCTGTTCACCGGCGACCATTTCGATATCGGGGTTGATCCTGATGACCCGAAGGTTCTGGTTGACGGCGAGGACATCAGCGAGGCGATTCGCGATTCGAACGTCTCCTCACACGTCTCGAAGGTCTCGAATATCGTGCCGGTACGGCATCTGCTGATTGCCGCGCAACGGGCGTATATCAACCGTGAGGCTTCTGTCGATTCATTCTCGAAGGGTGCCGGAATCGTTGCCGAAGGACGCGACATCACCACTGTCGTTGCTCCGAATTCGGAAGTGCGTGTACTTTTGACTGCGCGCCCGGAAGTGCGTCAGACGCGGCGTACCGGGCAGTCTGCTGCGGGCGCTGGCGTTGGTGCAGATAACGTCATCGCCCGCGACAAGGCCGATTCCAAGGCTACCAGCTTCCTTGAAGCGGCCGATGGCGTAACGACTGTCGACAACTCTGATTTGACGTTTGAACAGACGCTTGACAAGCTTATTGCATTGGTCGATGCGGCCGTTGAGGAGCAGTCATATAAGCAGTACGCCGCGAACCTTGAAGGTTACGACCTTGACGAGGAAGACGAGGCGCTGCTTGCCGGCGAAACGGTTGACGGCGATACCGCTGCTAAGCAGAAGGCCGTTGGCGTGCTTGCGGTGGTCGGAAGGCCTAACGTCGGCAAATCGACACTGGTCAACCGTATTCTCGGCCGTCGCGCGGCCGTCGTGGAAGACACTCCCGGCGTGACCCGCGACCGCGTAAGCTACGACGCCGAATGGGCCGGAACCGACTTCAAGCTGGTCGATACCGGCGGTTGGGAAACCGATGTCGAAGGCATCGAATCCGCCATTGCTTCGCAGGCGCAGGTGGCTGTGGGTCTTTCCGACGCCGTGGTATTGGTGGTCGATGGACAAGTTGGTATTACATCTACCGACGAGCGAATCGTCAAGATGCTCCGAGAAAGCGGCAAACCGGTCGTGCTGGCCGTCAACAAGATCGATGACGGTTCCAACGAATACCTGGCTGCCGATTTCTGGAAGCTTGGTCTGGGCGAGCCTTACGGCATTTCCGCAATGCACGGCAGGGGAGTGGGCGACCTGCTCGACGTGGCTGTGGATACGCTCAAAAAAGCCAAGAAGACCTCCGGATTCCTGACGCCCACCAATCTGCGTCGCGTTGCCCTGATCGGCAAGCCGAACGTGGGCAAGTCCTCGTTGCTCAATGAACTGGCACATGAGGAACGCAGCGTCGTCAATGATTTGGCCGGAACCACGCGAGATCCGGTCGACGAGATCATTCGCATCGGCGACGAGGACTGGCTCTTCATCGATACCGCCGGCATCAAGCGTCGTCTGCACAAGCTTTCCGGCGCCGAATACTATTCGTCGCTGCGCACGCAGGCAGCCATCGAACGTTCCGAGCTTGCGCTGGTGCTGTTTGACGCTTCACAGCCGATTTCCGACCAGGACTTGAAGGTGATGAGTCAGGCCGTTGATGCCGGACGCGCCATCGTGCTGGTGTTCAACAAGTGGGACCTGATGGACGACTTCGACCGCCAACGCCTCGAACGCCTGTGGCAGACCGAATTCGACCAGGTCACCTGGGCTCAGCGTGTCAACCTCTCCGCCAAGACCGGCTGGCACACCAACCGTCTGCTGTCGGCAATGAACACTGCGTTGGATTCGTGGGACAAGCGCATACCGACCGGCAAACTCAACTCTTTCCTCGGCCGCATCCAGTCCGCCCACCCGCACCCGTTGCGCGGCGGCAAGCAGCCTCGCATCCTGTTTGCGACCCAGGCCTCGACGCGTCCGCCGCGTTTCGTCATCTTCGCCACGGGCTTCCTCGAACACGGCTACCGCCGCTACATCGAGCGCCAGCTGCGTGAGGAATTCGGCTTCGAAGGCACCCCGATCCAGATCTCGGTGCACATCCGCGAGCGCAAGTCGAAGAAGAAGTAACGACTGTTGACGTTAAGAATGTGGGTCGTGAGTTTGTTGTGAGCTCGCGACCCACATTTTTATACGCGACTCATATTTTATAGTTGAATGTGAGACCACATCCTTATTGTTGAATCTGTATCGGTCGCCCTTATTAAGATTTGTCTTCAGTGAAAGATGCAGATTGTGCTTTTACGATTTTGCTGAGGTTCGTGGTTTTGTGCTTATTCACAGAATTCAGCTTGTTATTACTTCTCCGGTGTCCGACATTTCTGACTTATTATTTCGAGCTTCTGCCTGTGCAACTCAGGCCCCTATATTCTTTGCGCCACGCCGATAGTAGTGGCACTGCCACATTTGTGCTAAACTTCTTTCTCGGTGCTTTGCACTGTTCGGGTCGTAGCGCAGTTTGGTAGCGCACTTGACTGGGGGTCAAGGGGTCGCGGGTTCAAATCCCGCCGACCCGACGAATATCGTCGGAATTCCAACCTTTTGAAGGTTCAGGATTCCGGCGTTTTTCATAACCGGTCAACATTAGTCAACATTGCCGCAGATACTCCCCAACAGTCAACATACAGTCAACATCAAAAGTCAGTCCGCAAGATCCTCGGCACGCACCCTCGGCACACCCGAGACATACGGCACCGGCATCGACTGGAACGAATTCCACACCGCCACCAGATACCCCAACCAGACCTACTAGAAAACCAAACCGCCAGACACACAATTTGGCCTATATCCCTAAGTTCGGGTTAAGTAAACAAAAGTGTGTCTTATTCTGTCCGGATGGTGGTCATGCCGAGTATCCGGCCCATCCGTGTCTGATGCCGAAGCCTGATTCGTAGGCATCGACGGCGGGGTCGTCGGGGGCCGGCTGTTGCACGGAGCGCCGGTCGAGTCCGGGAAGGGCGATGCCGTGGCCGGTATCCCTGTGTTTCGGTTTTCTTTTCCGGAGCGCGTTTTTGGCGAGCCGTTCGGGTTCGGGGTCTTGGGTTCTCATGTAGAGGAGCCATTCGCAGACGCGTCTGGCGTGCTGCGGGCTGAGGCCGTTGTGGCGTCGCATGGCGTCCTTGACCGGCTTGTTGGTGCCGCCCTCGAGCATGTTCGTGTTCCACGCGACCGGCCCTCCGGCGGTCAGTTCGGGGTCGAGCCAGGTGAAGAGCATGCCGGCGGCGTTGAGCCTGGCGAGCCGGTGGTAGGCGTCGCGGGCCTTCTGGTGGGTGTACCAGGTGCGGCGGAACCCGGTGTCGGGATCGGTGGCCACGGTCCGCTCGTCCAGCCATTCCCTGTTCTCCCCGTACCATTCCTGCAGGTCGGCCATCCACTGCCGCGCCTGTTCGGGGGTGCCGCAGCGTTCCGCGTTCACGAGCCGTCTGGCCAGTTTGTAGAGCGCCTTGCCGGGTGCGGTGCGCGGTCTGGAGGTCAGGTCGCGCCTGGTGTTCCGCAGCACGTGCACCAGGCAGCGCTGGACCCTCATGCCCGGCCAGCGCGCGCCGATGGCCGCGAGGCAGCCGACGCCGCCGTCGCAGACCACGACGTCCGGCCGTGGGATGCGGCGGAACAGGGCCAGCCAGGCGGCCTTCTTCTCGGTGTCGCACCACTGGAACGCCAGCGGCCTGCCGTCTTCGGCGTCGACGGCCACGAGCAGGCACCAGCCGTTCAGGTACGTGCCGTCCACCTCCACGCAATGCGCCTTCCCGGGCTTCGGGAGGACAGGCCTGATGCCCCAGCACCAGGCGGTGCGTTTCGCGAACCCCTGACGGGTGGTGACCCCGATCGCCCGGGCGGCCTGCAGGACGTCCGTTTTGCCCAGCACCCAGCCCAGCCATGCCCGGAACTCGGCCAGGCGCTTGGCACCCGGCCTCGCGGCGATGCCGCTCGCCGAGCACGCGTCGCACCTCCAGCGCCGCCGCCCCGCCTTCGTGTATCCGTTCCCGCGCATCGGCAGCCCGCACAGCGGGCAGCGCCTCGCCCTCGATGATCTCCTCCTGGCCATACCGCCATGCAACAGCCAGCACACAACCGCGCGAAAGTCAAGCCGGGAGACGAAAGACCGGTGTTCAACGCCACAAACGTTAAACACAGGCCCGCACGCCTACTCCCGCAACGTCAAACCCCGAAAATAAGACACACTTTTGTTTACTTAACCCTAAAGTTCTCATGCCTAAGCTGGCTGGCGCTTCAGTGTCTTCAAATCGTCGTTGTTGGCGATATTAGATTGTCATAAGTGTTTTGCAGATAGTGGATGTGTGCATGTCCTCACCGTCCATACCGTGGAACCGAAGAGCCTGATACTGATGCGGTTGCGCCAGATGATAGGGAGTAAGGTGGGGCCTTCTGAGTCGCGTTACGCGATGAGGATGCGGCGCTGTTCGTGGTATCTGAGGGTGGAGCGGGCAGGCGATGAGCCACGAGATGTTGCCGGTGCGCAGGATTGCTTCGTCCGTTTCTTCTATCATACGATGTTGTGGGTGTGTCATCGTTTGTGTAGAACCAAGGTTTTTATAACCTGCTCGTAGTGCTTATAAGCGCAGACGCATCCGATTAGAAAAGAACATATAGAGGTTTGAGGCTTGAGAAAAGGTTCACATGTGCCAGCGGCATCGACGGCTTCAGGTGACGGAAAGTGGTCGACTCGTTGAGCGGCATGCGCACATTTGTGTGCCGCTGAACCATTGTGTGGGGTGTTGCGCAGGGCCCAAATTCAGCAGCAGTATGAGAGGTCGTGACTTCGACTTAACAGCTGGTACAATGCTGAACTCGACAACACATGGAGATTACTATCGTCATGGAGATGTAAGCGCTATCATGGGTCAGACATTGGCGAAGCTGTCTACGTTCGCGTTCGTGTTCCTGTATGACTTTGTCTGGGCAGAGATATAACGTGCTAGTTCGGCCAGATAGTCGTAGTACAGCGTTTAAGATAATTCGGTAGGGCAACCTTTTTTTCATGGGCCCAATTACAGATTTCCCCAAAAGTCGGGGAGATGATGTTCATCTGCCGTTCATTCCAGATAAAGACCGTATATTGTACGGTGACCCATGATGAAAGAGCTTGGAAAAACGTTCTCCCCTCCGCCGCCCGTTTTCATCGGTATAAAAAGCATGACCATGCTGAAAACCACACCGAACAACAAATAGGGAACTGATTTGTCAAACCATACGATGTCTGCGGGCGAATCACGTGATTCTGCAGCAGACAGGTCATGGCAGGCGAATAGCGAGATTACGCTTTCCATAGTGAGTGCTAGACCGGTCACCCATACGAACCAGTCCATGCGTTTATCCTCGAGCATTTCGATGAATGCGCATCCCAGAAACATGACATACAGGACTGTCAAGCATTTTGCGGTCCCTGATCTAATCGAACGGGCGGGTGATGACACGGTCATGAGTCTGACAGCTACACAGGAGACAAACGCACCTACCACGAACATACCGATCATCAGAATGGAACTGTAGTTCTGTCGATGACGGGAATCATAAACCAGCGAACAACAACATAGGACAATAATGAATAGTATGACGACAATAACCCCTATAGAGTTTTCGTATTCTTTGTCAACGGCGGCAGGTGACGTCTTCCACATCACAGATGCGAGATTACAGAACAAACCGACAACGAAAATTAGAAGGCAGGATCCAAAGAGTAGGAGACCCGGGCCTAATAGCATTACCGATACTTGTCCATAAGGCAGTACGCCTGCCAGATTTACCGTCGCCATACCTAACATCGCCCATGGCATCATTTTGGGGCAGTATCTCATAGCGAATTTCGAGTATGTGCGATTCATTTTATTGCGCTTTGCCTTCGCACGCCAATGCATGTCGCTCATCTTGGAACCGGTAACCGCAGCCGGGATAATGAACAACAGCACGGCATCAAACCAGATCTTGATTTGTGAACCTTCTACGCGAGCAAGCAGTACTGCTGGTTCGTCATACATAGAAAGGAACGTCAGCGAAAACACCATTCTTGAAAACGGATCCTTCAAACTGCGGTAAAAGTCCGCAGCGATAAGACAGACTAAGGCAAAAACTCCGATAGCGGAAACAGCGACGCCGACTGACAACGAAAGTGTGCCCGCCGTTCGAAGTCTAGGGGACCTGAAACCAAATTATCTGATTGTCCACCAGGTGAGGCAATAAACCATGCCGGCGATTGACGACGTCTTCAACGACACAACGGCATTGCGATTGAAAGCCCTTCGAATCCAAACTAACACGAACGTATATTATTTCTCAAAGAATTTCCGTGCTCAGGGAAGACCGCATAGCAAGATGGGGTAATGAGATTTGGGTTTGTAGATATCGTTCAAACTCCATATTGCAGCATTTTTCTTGTCAAACAACTGTTGCCACAGTTCACAGTGAAGTGGTGTCATTTTCTGTGATCGTCGAAGGAGTCAATCGAAATATCATAATCTTGGACCTCGAGAGACTATCGCTTGCCGTCTGTTGTATTGGTTTCGTTCTTGCCGACTTGGGCAGGTTGGGCTTTTGCATTGAGGTAGTGAGAACGTTACTTCCATCGAGCTATCGGGAAACTGGTGATATACAGTCTCCGCGCATGGAAGTGAGACGAGTGAAAAGAGGCCATGCGATGTGCCTCTCATCGGTTCTACTGCATGATCTCCTGTGGCAAACACGTGAGTAGAAAACAGCTGTTTAAATTGGTCGGATGGGATGCGACGGTTGCGAGTCCGGAACCCGTCGAAGGCATGGATGCCTTCCATGCATCCGTATTGTTACGGGAACCCGCTGATAGTGGTGTAATAGCCTATATGTGTCCATTCCCGGAAAATTCCGCAGCTTAGTAAAAACAGAGCTCCGCTAAAACCATGTGTTGGGGTCCGAATTCGTTTGGGGACGCAGATAGTCATCGAAATCGGTATTTTCCTACGAGAACTCATACGGTTCATTAGGTTTTGAGATCATCCTTATAAGTTTGACTTCCCTGTAATAATGAAAATCAAGCAAGAGCATCAGATTAGAGCCCAGTCTGTAATCTGATTTCATCTAAGTAGTCATAGACATCCAAGCAGCAACTTACGGCACTGGGATATGGATGGCAAAAACATAATCCGACAGGAACATCCTGTGATTACTGACTTCAGGCACGATGGCTTCCGTTATTAACCATTGCTAGTTGTCCATCTTGTTTTTTCAAGTTATCACGAGTCTCCTTGAAAATTCGAGTTACTAGGAATTTACAGTACTGTTTATTGCCAACGGTTTCAGCCATTAATCCAGCAAAGGGTCTTGTGTTCAAGTCATAGCGAATCAAGAAGAAATCGTCAGAGTTTTAAAATTGTCGGGAATATCTGAATACTGGTTTCGTTTTTACAAAATTATTGCTCGGCTTGTTTATCGTTCTTTTCTGCTTCTTGTACTCTTGTACTGGGATATATCCGTTCGTCATATATTTGTTTAATATAAGAAGCTGTTAGTAGCGAAAAAAGCATGGTCACTACTCCATTTATGTTCTCCGGAGAACCGGTTAGATATCCATAACCAACCACAGCATCAAATACTAATCCCAACATGGCATAGAACCATGTTCTCAAAAACCAGTTTATATTCCGCCTATGCCTAACGTCATATAGAGCAATAAGTCCAACGACCATATCTGTTATCGTCATAAATAGAAAAAGAAAGCTAATTCTGTTCCATAAATCTGGATTTGAGCCCATTAACTCACATCCAAGAAAACTACTAACGGCGTTATACAACAAATGAAGTAAAACAACTAAAAATATACGCGAGCACCAACCGTGAGGAATAAATTCTACGGGAAAGGAAAACCAGAAGCCGAAGCACCACAATAATACAGTCAGTGGAATGCCATATTTTTGGATGGATTCTGTGACCGTGGGAATCATGAACTGTAGCAAATGCACCGAACACAAAGCTACTAAAAATCCGAATATGATCGTTAAAGGCCAACGGGCTTTCTTCAATGTATTTGGATGTTTCGAAAGCCATTCTTCAATATTGTTCAGCATACATTTAATGTTACTTAACTTCTCAATAGAAAAAGCTATTCCTAAAATGGTGATTTGCGGATTTGGATTTAAATATATTCTCTCATTGCACCACAACGGTAGTGTCCGGTAGTTTGCGCACTTTGGGTTTTGGGATTTGATAGGGGCATGGCCCCTTGCCTGTGTACGATTTTCAAGCGTTGACAAAGAAAACCGATTGGAAGCAGGTGGGTGCCATGCCCGCCAGCAGAATCATACAGGTCGACGAGTCCAAGTTCGAGACCGAGCTCGACAGGATGGTGTCGAAGAAGGTCGAGGAGATCCTCAACGCGATGCTTGACGCCGAAGCCGAACAGGTCGTGCAGGCGGGGGATACGAGCGCTCGGACGGCCGGAAGGCCTACCGTGGAGGCCATTACGAACGCAATCTGACGGTGAAGGCCGGCAGCATGAGCGTGAGGGTGCCGAAGCTGAAGGGGGCGCTGTTCGAATCGGCCGTCATCCAGCGCTACCGGACGTGCGAGTCGAGCGTCGAGGAAGCGCTCATGAGCATGTACTTCAGCGGGGTGTCGACCCGTCAGGTTGACGCGACCGGCGAGCAGCTGTGGGGCGACCGCATGCCGCCCCACAGCCTGAGCGACGACCTGAAGAGAGTCTACAAGGGCATCGATGCGTGGCGGAACAGGCCGTTGGGACGGGCCTTCCCGTACGTGTTCATGGACGGGATATGGATCAAGCGAAGCTGGGGCGGGAGCATCGAGAACGTCAGCGTGCTGGTCGCCATCGGCGTGGCCGAGGGCATGAAGGAGGACGCGGCCCCAGCTGGGAGTCGTTCATCCGCAGCCTCATCGCCCGCGGTCTGGCCGGCGTGCGCCTGGCCGTGGACGACCGCAACCCCGGGCTCGTCCACGCCGTCGGCGAGCTGCTGCCCGGGGCGCCTACCAGCGGTGCATGGTCCACTTCGAGCGCAACGTCCTCGCCAAGGTGCCGAGAAGGGAACGCAAGCCCGTCGCCGCCAAGCTCAAGGCCATATTCGCGCCATGGAGGACCGTGACAGGACCCTCGCCAAAGCCGAATCGGTCGCCACGGAAACTGGACGGCATGAAGCTGAAAGAGGCCGCCAAATGCCTGCGCGAGGGCATCGGCGAGGCGACGACCTACCAGCTGCTGGAATACCCGTCGGAGCGCTGGAGGCTGATCCGCACGAACAACATGATCGAACGCCCCGACCGCAAGATACGCCGCAGGACCGGTCGTCGGACAGTTCCCCGACAGGAAGAGCGCCCTCATGCTCGTCACCGCGAGAATCCGCCATGTCACCCAGGACTGACCGGACCGCCGCTACATGGACATGTCACTGCTCGAGCCGATAATGGACGACACGGCTGGAACATTGCACACAGGCGATCAAGACTGAAAACCAAAAGTGCGCAATTACAGGTTGACTCAATCCCATATACAGAAGAGGTCAGCAGTAATTAACCGCTTTTCATTCCCAACAATATCCGTATCCTTTATCGTTAAGAGGAAAATACAAATTTGATTAGTGTTTAGGATTTAATTATTTTCTTTTTCTTTTATTTTTTCTTGCTCGATTTGTTTTGGTTTTCTTTTTTCGTTTTTTGGTTTTCTTTTTTGGTTTACTTTCCCCTTTTTTATGCAGTAGATCTCTCCACTGGTCAGCTCTATTTTTCACTTCTGTTTTCAGATTATTTTGAGGAAACACATCACTTTCTTGGATTGGAGCTCCCCATTGTGGACTATCCGCGTATTTGAGCAAAACATTTAATCGTATAATCCAGTCTATAATGACTGAAGTTAAAAAAAGAAGACTGCAGAATTTACTAAATATATTTATGATGAGCGGTGATATTTCTACATTAGTATTTGAATATCCAAAGATAAATAATATTAGCTGGTACAGTTTTAACACATAATTAAATCTCCACAGACAAAACAAATTCACGAGGGAAAGAACAATTGAAATTAATGTACCAACATAAGGAATCGTTCTGAATGCTTTGATAAAGATTCTTGGCACATAAACTCCTGCAGCAACGATATATATCGCATAAGCTACAACAGCAATAAGTATAAACAATAAATTTACGGATTGTATTATTATTTCACAAAATCCGATGAATATTCCCAGCCCAACAGAATTCATAATCCAAGTTTCTTGTAAGCCGAAATTCAACCATTGATGAGCTTCTTTGTTCAATATTGGTATGAAAAGTAATGTCAGACAGCTAAGAATGCCCATGAAAATGATAGCAAGACAAACTTTAATACAGAACCAGAAATTTTTCCCATCTTGCCTTGCGGTATTAATATTCTTCCATACCGTTTTAATCTCTTTTTTGTGATGCCAAAGCCAAGGCACTTTGTGGCGATTTTCTATCAGACTAGAAATTTGATTTTTTAAGATGTCGCAAAAATCTTGCCAAGCTTTCTTGGTCTCAGTCCACAATTCTCTCATGGATTCGTGGGATTCTGTCTGGCTCATTGGTTTCCTTAATTTTAATTCTACAAATAAATTATCAACTTCACTATTTAGTGACATTTTATAAGCATTACAAAATTGTAACATACTTGGGCAGTAAAATCTAAGGAATTTTGGGCTTAGACCCAATCAAACGGAACATCAATCTATGCACATTCTCACTACACCTGATAGGTCTCAATGTATCACCAGCCTGTCGGCTCTACATAGCCAACAGTGGCTTTTAGCCGGATAATGCAGAAAGGTATAAGTATGAACATCAATCCGGCCCATATACTCCAGCAACTTTCGTCTCAGGTGGGAAAGCAGCAACTTCAGTACTGGCTTATAATCATTGTCAAGCAGGTCAATGATGACGAATCCACTATCAGTCAGTCGAAAATCGATTAAACACTCGTCATTAATTGAAACAATTACTACCTACTATTTTAAGCTGTGAGAGGCTGCATCAACTTTATTCTCGAAAAATTAAGTGAGGATAAAATACTTGGATGAAAATGCAAAGACTGCTTGTTATACTAGAAGCAATTAATGGGGTTCTAGGCCAGAATATTTCGTTTATGCCCGTGGTTTGGTCTTGTGAGAGTAAGCATTTCGCCCTATTATTTTTTCTTTTGGGAATTTTAGGAGGCTTTCAAGGTAGTCCAAAACGTTGTTAGGACGAGATTGAAGAAGGTTAACGGTGCTCGTCGAGCGGCGGACAGATGAAGAAAGATGGCAGGACACCGAAGAGTATCAGCGGTGGCGCTGCCCGGAATGCTCGGTCAACCGGGTGGTGCGCAACGGGAAGGGCTGTACTGCAATACTGCGCGACCAGGACTCTTTCGTCGACCGGTTACTGGATGGGCACACCTTGGCAGAGGAGGGACACTCGTTCCGCTGGAACCGTCGTTGGCGCTGGCAAGTCGATTCCATCATCGCGATGCCGAAGGCGAAGAACCATGTCCCGGAGATTGACGGACCTACGTCAACGGCCGCTGCCTGCCGGTCCTCATCGACGGAATTACAGGCCCGTCAGTCCGTATTCACTGGTGCTCGCACGAGTCGATCGCGGGTACCGGGGTCTGCTCCATGGCGCGCTGCCCCGGACATGCTCTATGCGATGAGATGCACGACATGGAATGGGCCGCTCGGGAGGAATGGCTGGCACAAGGTTGTCTGGCACACGTGCACGGAGACACGAACCGTGACTACACCCACCGGCCTAAGACGCAGGCTGCAAAAAACTGCGGAGACTGTCCTCATGGCTGTTCGGGGTGCATGCGGCAGAGGAGGCGGCGAGATGCCCGATGCCTGGTACGAGAAGTGGAAAAGTATGGTCACGGTCAAGGAGAATCCGAAGGCTGCAGTGGGCCTGAAATGGTGGTGGACGTACAAGCGGCTCCGCCCGCTGCAGTAAGAGGCTCGAACGTGTGTTCCGCGACAGAAGCCTATTTGCCTACGTCGACCCCGCGTTCCGGCCCGCGGCGGGGTTCCCTCAAAACCGACCGGCTATCAATCGGATGCTCGAAACCACCACAGCATGCACAGACAACACATGATGGGTACCTGCGAAAAGAAATATTACACGAGAAGCGGACGCCCCAACACAGGAGCCGTGCTTGACACCTAGCTGAAGAACTGGCACAACCTCGAAGCTCGGTGAAAGGAGAAGACAAGACTGCCAGAACCTGCCACGGTGACGAGCCCGTGCTGGACCAAACCTCCCAAGCAGCTTCTCGCCCCACGATCCCGTCCTGAACGTCAACGAATCAGGCTTCGGCATCAGACACGGATTGGCAGGGACAGGCTCATGGAAGCCAGAAAACGATTCTAAAACCCAATATTCTCGCCTGTAAACAGATGAAACCGATAAGCGACAGAAGAAGCGTCTTATGATAGGAAAAATTATTACGCTACGTATGATGAATAATATCTAAAGGTATTTTCGAGGTCTTTTTCTTCGTAAAACAGTTTATCATCCAACAGAAGCCATTAGTTATACATTTTCTTTATAAATAGCTGATAACGCTTTCAGTCCATATTTTTGCGTTGTTCGGTGATGTCTTTTGAGAAGTCCATATTGCCTAAAGCATTGGTGAGCTTAATAACGGTATTGTGGAGGAATAAAGTGGTCCCAAGCTGGTCAACATAGGGTAAGCGACGACGTCTTGGCAATTGATAACGATAGATACGGTGCTGAACTATTTTTCTTCGAGGAGCTTGCCATTGATGTGCTTTTAAAGGAAGTGTAAGGTGAAGAAACATTCGGTTCAGACTCTGAAACTGGATACTCGACATTCCAACACACTGGTAAGAAATAATATTGCTGTAAACCAAATCGCACATTTTTACTGTTCGTTTACGTTTCATCGGTATTGCGTCCAGCAAGCTTTCAGAAAAGCTAGTATGGTTGAAAAGTATGCTTATTGGTGGTCGCAGATGGCACCGCCGATAAAGACAGAGAACACTCGACTACGAAAGAGGTGCGGCTTGGAAGACGCCTTCGAAGCTTCGGCGCAAAAGATGCACGAAGCGCATATGAGCGATGTGGCCATTGCACAATTCAAGAGACTTTACGAGGAATGGCAGCACAACGCAGCCAGCAGCTGGATTCGCGAGGACGCTGTCGAGCCATTGCAGGATGTGCCCAGTTTCCATGACGTATACAAGACCATCGACCACGATCAGGCGGTTCACGCCTTCGCCAAGACGGCGTTCCTTAAGCTCAACGGCGGGCTCGGCACCTCGATGGGCTTGGACAAGGCGAAGTCACTGCTTCCCGTCCGCCGTCACAAAGCCCGCCCGATGCGTTTTATCGATATCATCATGGGCCAGGTCACCACGGCCCGCCAGCGTCTCAACGTTCCGCTGCCGTTGACCATGATGAATTCGTTCCGCACTTCCAAAGACACCATTGAGGCGCTTAAGGAAAGCAAGAATTTCCACCAGGAAGATATTCCGCTTGAGATTGTGCAGCATCAGGAGCCCAAGATCGATCTTGAAACGGGCAAACCGGTAGACTTTCCGGAAAATCCGGAATTGGAATGGTGTCCGCCGGGACACGGTGATCTGTTCTCCACCATCTGGGAATCCGGTCTGCTGGACATTCTGGAAAGAAAAGGTTTTGAATATCTATTTATATCCAATTCCGATAATCTCGGCGCACGTCCTTCGCGTACGCTCGCGCAGTATTTCGAGAACACCGGTGCGCCGTTCATGGTTGAAGTCGCCAACCGCACCTATGCGGACCGCAAGGGTGGCCACTTCGTCCGTGACAAGAAATCCGGCCGGCTCATCCTGCGCGAGATGACACAGGTCAATCCAGACGACAGGGAAGCCGCGGAAGACATAGAGCGTCACCCTTACTTCAACACAAACAGCATCTGGGTGCGCATTGATGTTTTGAAAGAAAAGCTCACACAATACAACGGTGTGCTGCCGTTGCCGATCATCCGAAACTACAAGACCGTCGACCCCACCAATCCCGACTCCGCCAAAGTGGTGCAGCTGGAAACAGCCATGGGTGCGGCGATCGGTCTTTTCGACGGCGCCATTTGCGTGCAGGTCGACCGCATGCGTTTCCTTCCGGTCAAAACCACCGACGATCTGTTCATCATGCGTTCCGACCGGTTCCATCTCACGGATTCCTACGAGATGGAGGATGGCAATTACATCTTCCCGGATGTGAAGCTTGACCCGAAGTATTACCGCAATATCGAGGATTTCAACGATCGTTTCCCATACGCGATCCCATCGCTGGCTGCCGCCAATTCGGTGACCATCAACGGCGATTGGACGTTCGGCCACGATGTCGTCTTCTATGGCGATGCGGTTTTGAAGGATCAGGGCAAGCCGAGCTACGTGCCTAACGGCGAATTCGTGGGGCCGCAGGGTATCGAGCCCGACGAATGGCTTTGGTGATTTGATGATTTGTTCAACGAATCGGGAATCGCGGTGGTAAAGTCAAAACGTCGTGATTTCCGATTCGTTGGCAGATACAGTTTGATTTAGAGACAGATTTAGATAGATGCAGACAGATACTTTTGATAAATATAGGCAAAATCGGAAGACGGCGCTTTTAAGCAATCAAACGGTTTCAGAAAGCGCATGACACGCTTTAAAACGTGAGAAAAAGAATTAAATTTGTAAAAATCCGCAATTTACTAGAAAAAGCATCTAATATAGATAAGGATGTGCGTCACAAGTCGCACACTTTTACTTGAACATTAACGATACGTGAGGACTAATGGCAGAAGGAAGCAACGGAAGGCGACGTTTTTCCGACAAGTGGGGCAAGCACGAATTGGATGTGCTTGCTGTCCTATCATCTGCGTTCCCACAATGGTTGACTTCACGGCAGATAGCGCAGCGGGTCAAGGCATACGCTGACTCCTACGGAGAGTTGGCCGATCAGGCCGCAAAGGCGGCGTTTGCCAAGCAGTTCCAGCGCGACCGCGCCAAGCTCGCGGCGATGGGCATCGCCATCGAATCGCGTCAGCCGGAATATTCTTCGAAGTCCGAGGGACAGGATTTCGCGTCCTATCGTTTGCAGCTTGGCGATGAGCCAAGGGTGCGTCTGCGCTTCAAGCAGGAGGACCTGCCGGTGCTTGCCGCAGCGAACTATTTGGCACGTTCGATGTCGATTTCTTCGTCCTCAGCGAAACACGAGGAGCAACATACTTCCCGGACGGCGCCTCGTGTGCCGCAGACTCCGACGCCAGGTCTTGGTCTTGATTCCATCGCTCCGGGTCTCGGCACCCAGCCGATTCCCGACAACCTGATGAAGGTGGTGGACCAGCGACGTTTCGCAGCCACCATCGACGTGGACGGCGGGCATATGAACGTCGCCTACACCGATTCCGACGATTTGGCCATGTTCATGCTTGAGCATCCAGGTTCCTCGGTGGTTTCGCCGCAGGAAGCGGTTGACGCTTGGAACCGCAGGCTCAATGCCGCAACGAACTTCAAGCTTGCAGACGAAAGTCAAGGCGAGATTGGGGAAACCATCGTCACCCCGGCGATCAGCAAAACCACTGCCAACGGCGAAATCGATTCGGAAAGCGGGAAGTCGCATTCCAAGCGCAACTCCTCCTTCCAGACCGGCAGCGAGGTTGATCGCAGGCTGCGCCTTATGCTCTTCCTTTCCGCTCACTTGGGCGAGGAATATTCCCTGGAAGAACTTGCGGAACGTTTCATCGGCGAGCCCAAGACCGAAGACGAGAAGAAGAAGGGCGTCGCGGTCATCCGCAAGGACATCAACACGCTTACCACCGTTTCCGACGATGGCGAGATGGCCGGCAGCCAGTTCTTCGACATCGATTGGTCGCTACTGGATGCCGACGGCATCGTTTCGGCCACCAATTCGTTGGGCCTCGAACGCCTTGCAGGTATCTCGCAGCAATATCTGAGCATGCTTACGGCTTCTGTGAGTTACCTTGCGCATTCTTCCTTGCTCCCGATGGAACAGCGTGAACAGGCCGAATCGCTCTATGTCCGCCTGCGCCAGCACGTCAAGCCGGGGGAGACCCCTTGGCTTTCCCTGACCGGTTACGAGGTCGAGCCACGCAGTTTCAGCGTGGTCAAGCGCGCCATTTCCACCGATTCGCTATTGGATATGGAATATACCGACGGCACCGGCCGCACGCGTCGCAAGCTCGTCGCACCTTCCAAGATTTTCGTGGACGAAGGTGTGTATTACGTTGCTGTCTGGACGGATGTGGCCAAGGCCGCACCGAAGGACGAGAAGAAATTCGTTTCCAAGGACACGACCATCAACAAGGCCACCGGCCAGCCACGCATCTGGCAGGTCCTGCGTCTTTCCCGCATCGAAAAGGCCGATCTGGTCAAACCGACCGCCCAACTCGATATTCCCGATGTTCCGGTTGCCGAGCTGCGCAAGTGGAGCTTCGACAACGGTACCCCAACCGTCTTCATCACAGACAAGCCGGATTTGCCGTTCATCAAGACGCTGCCTGGAGCCACGGTCGAGCGTTGCGGCGACGGCGAGAAGGTGCATCTGACGGTTTCCTCGGATTCGTGGTTCGTGGCCTTTGCCATCGCGCACGCCCGCCACATCACGGCAGTCGCGCCGGAACCGCTGCTGACGATGATCGTTGCTCGCGCACACCGTGAGCTGAGCCTTGAGAACAACAACCAGCAGGATCAGGCTTAAGCAGTTTTGCCGCAGGAATTGTTGATTGCTGTTTGCAGCAGAATAATTCATCAATAATTCAACATCGAACGAAACCTGAAAGGGGAGTCACATGCCTTGGTGGGGTTGGATCATCGTAGCGTTGGTCGTGCTTGCAGCTCTCGTAATCGGTCTCGTCTATGCAGGAATTCATGCGGTTCGCGCGGCACATAGCGTTTCGGATACCGGCAAAGAGATTCAGAATTATCTCGATGCCATGCAACAATCCAAATCTTCCAGTGACACCCGCGAAAAGCCGTTGTTCACGCAACCCTTGTCGACGGCAGCGCATCGGTATAGCCTGGCTCAGACCGAAGTGGAACGCCGTCGGATTGCCCGGCATAACCGTCACGCAAAGCGTTGGAGTATCTGGAAGAATAATCGCGTTCCGTTTACCGGAAACGTGCCGGCAGGGAGCAATCAGGCGGTTTCGCAATCCTCGAATCAGCAGGCTTTCGATGGCATTGTCGACGAAAAGCGCTCGACCTTAGCTGAGCAGTATCCGAATACCACCCATCGGAATATGGCGAAGGCCAATTAAATGATGGTTCTGCTGTCTATCGCATTTATTCTTTCAAAAGTTAAAAGCATATCCGACGTTCATGAATCGACAGTTTCGTTCTTATGAGTCATTCACATCATTCCCGTCACAAAAAGCATTCCGATCTGGATTTCGAGGATTTCAACCCATCGGTTGACAACAGTTCGGACGATGAACGACAGCTTTCGCCGTCACAACGTTACGCCGCGTTCAAAAAACACAGTACATACGAGAGGTCAGAGGCGGCGAAATTCGCCAGAACGTTGCCGTTCGAACTCGACCCCTTCCAGATAGAGGCGGATGAGGCACTCGAGGCCGGAGACAATGTGCTGGTTGCGGCACCGACGGGCGCAGGAAAGACCATCGTCGCCGATTTCGCCATGCATCTGGCGCAGGAAAAGAACGTGAAGGCGTTCTATACCACGCCGATCAAGGCTTTGAGCAATCAGAAATACCATGATTTGGTCGATATCTATGGTTCGGATCACGTAGGGCTTCTGACCGGTGACACTTCCATCAATTCGGAAGCCAACATCGTGGTGATGACCACAGAAGTCCTGCGCAACATGCTCTACGAAAACTCGGAAACGTTGCGGGCGTTGCGCTACGTGATTCTTGATGAAGTGCATTATCTGGCTGACAAATTCCGTGGACCGGTGTGGGAAGAGGTCATCATCCACCTTCCTAAATCCGTTAAAATCGTCGGTCTTTCGGCAACCGTTTCCAACGTGGAGGATTTCTGCGCTTGGATTGAATCCGTTCGTGGTGCTACCAAGCTCGTTGTCTCCGAAAAGCGCCCGGTGCCCCTTGAACAGCACGTCATGGTGCAGAGTGACGACCAGCACGAACCCGAACTCATCGATCTTTACCGGCATAATAAAAACGGCGTGCAGACCGACAAACTCAACGCGAAGCTCGTTGACCGCATTGACCAGCTCGACCGCAAGGCGGCATCACGTGCGCATGAAGAATGGCGTAGGGGCAAAAACCGGCATCGCAAGGGAGTAGAGAAACGGCGCAGGCCCGGCCAAGTACGTCGCTATACACCCCGTCGATGGGCTGTGGTCGATGAACTGAACTTCATGGGGCTCCTGCCTGGCATCTACTTCATCTTCTCGCGTAACGGCTGTGACGAGGCGGTTGAACAATGTCTCCGAGCCGGGCTTGAACTGACTACCAAAGACGAAGTCATGCGTATCCGGGCCATCGTCGACGAGATGGTGGAAGGCGAACTTGACCACGCCGATCTCAAAGCGCTCGGTTTCGCCCGTTTCCGTTACGCGCTGGAAGAAGGCTTTGCACCTCATCACGCCGGCATGGTCGCACTGTTCCGTCAGATTGTCGAGCGTCTTTTCGAAGAAGGCTTGGTCAAGATGGTCTTCGCCACTGAGACACTCGCTTTGGGCATCAACATGCCGGCCCGCTGTGTGGTCATCGAAAAGCTTGAGAAGTTCAACGGCGTCGATCACGTAACACTGACACCAGGGGAATACACACAGCTCACCGGCCGTGCAGGTCGACGTGGCATCGACACCATCGGTCATGCTGTTATTGTCGACCATCAAGGCTTCGTGCCGGCCACTGCCGCCTCGCTTTCCAGCAAGCGTGTCTACCCGCTGCATTCGAGTTTCAAGCCGACCTTCAACATGGCCGTGAACCTGCTCAATTCCAGCAGCTACGAGACCGCGCGTGACACGCTCGACCATTCGTTCGCGCAATGGGAAGCCAACGAATCGGCCGAAGACTTGGAATCGCGTATCCAGACCCTTCAAAAGGCTGTGGAAGGCTACGAAAAGGCGTTCGCCTGCTCGCACGGTGATTTCAAGGAATTCATGACCATTCGCCAGAAACTTTCTTACTTGCAGAAGGATGAACGCAGGCATCTCAAGCGCCGGAGTTTCGCCAGCGACAAGGCACGAACCGAAGCGTTCCGTGCACTCGACCAGCGTATTGAGCAGCTGAAAACCGAAGAAAGCGAACATCCCTGCAAGTCTTGCCCGGACTTCCAGAACCATCTGAAATGGGGACACCGCTGGCTGCGGGAATCCAAGGAACTGCGGCACGCACGAGGACGCTACGAATCGCGCACCGGTTCCGTGGCACGTCAGTTCGACCAGATCTGCAATGTGCTTTCTTCTCTAGGTTATCTCAAGGAAACCCATGGGAATACCGATAAATATTCTTCCTATGAAGATCATCAGGGCTCACTTTCGACGGCGGCGAATCGTGAAGGCGCAACTTCAACGCCAACAATCAATTCCCAGCCCGCAGCACAGGAAACCCGCGATTACCGGCTCACCATGCGGGGTCAGCTGCTACGTCACTTGTATAGCGAATATGATCTGGTGCTCTCTGAAGCCATCACCGATGGTTTTCTGGATGGACTCGAGCTGGAAGAACTCGCGGCTACCCTGTCTGCGCTCGTCTACCAGGCGCGCAGGGGAGGAGACAACGAACCGCGACGCTACCCCGGTGGCCCTGGCGGCCCCGTCGCTACAAGTTGCCGGCATCTGCGGGACGTGTTTGCCGATGTCGAGATGATGCGTGAGGACGCTGATTTGGACGAACTGGAGCCGCTTGATTTCGGGCTGGTAGACGTTATATATGACTGGGCCAGGGGAGAGGACCTCGCTCAGATTCTGCATGGCACCGAGCTGACCGGTGGCGACTTCGTTCGTAACGCCAAGCGCCTTTCCGATGTACTTCAGCAAATCTCTACTGCCGACACCTACTATGAGGCGGGCGATCCACATCTGGCTGAAAACGCGAGGAAAGCCAACAAACTGGTCAACCGTGGTATTGTTGCGTATTCCGGAGTTGACTGAGCGTAAAACGATATCGGCGGGGGAATAATCGACTCGTCCGAACTGTTCTGTACTTTAGAAATAGACTATTAATAAGGAGAATGTATGGCGGAACGCAGCCTACGCGGTATGAGCATCGGGGCGAAATCACTCGAATCCGATGAAAATGTTGATTTTGCGGCGAGAACTGATGTGGCCTATGTATGCCCAAAGGGCCATCGTACGATTTTGCCGTTCGCTGAAGGTGCCGAAGTTCCCTCCGAATGGGAATGCCGTTGCGGTGAGGTCGCCAAGCGCGAGGATGCGAATCCTGATGAAGTCGACGAAATCAAAAAGCCGACGCGTACCCATTGGGACATGCTTATGGAACGTCGTACCGAAGACGAACTCAAAGAGCTGCTCGACAAGCGTTTGAAGATGCACCGTGAAGGCTGGTTCCCGGATTACGAGTGAGTTTTTGAGTTTTGCTCGGTAAATAACTGACGATAAAACGGTGATTGCTTGATTCATTCAGGTGATCGCCGTTTTTGTTTGCTGATTTATTGACTGTGTCGCTTAGAATCGCGCTGAGAAAATTTTGATAACGACTACTGACTAATTGGTTATTCGGTTGGTTACAATTTTGTTGCATGAATTCTGTACATTGTCCCTTAGAATTGTGCTGAGAGAATTTAGAAAAAGCAATTAATATTGCATAGCGAATCGTTAACGTATACAAGTCAACGATTCCGTACCTCAGACGATTGTCCGATAATGTACGTTATGTCAGATTTCAAAGAAATCTCGACATAACGTCTCGCGGTTATATAACCAAGCTAAGTTTGCTTACATAACCGCTCGCGGTCGTCACGTTTTATATACCCAAGCTGCGCTGGCTTACATAACGTAGCGCCACCCTACGGCAATTATGATTCCGCGATTATTTCCTGAGCAAGACTTGGCTGATATGATCTCTCGGTCATTACTTAACGGTTGTGTGATGATGGCGCTTGGAAAGGACCTCGTCGATGATGCTGCGTTGGGCTTGCTTGGCTTGCAGATACATCAGGACCAGTTCGGCGACGAAAAAGATGCCCAAGATGACGGCGGACGGGATGCCAAGCATGGCGTAGAGATGACGAATGATGCCGTGGATTTGAGCATGCAATAACTTGTAGACGCCGTACGGCGCGCAGCACAGGAACATCGAGACGATCTGCATGATGACGACTGACCACTGCACGGTTTCGACCTTGCGATGGTCGTCTTTTTTACGAAGGGCTCCGTTGACAAGGCACATTGCGCAGATTCCCAAAGCCCATAGCAAAGCGAAAAGCCAGAGAAATCCTGGAAGTATTGCGGTCATATGTTCAAACCTTTTGTGTGGATCTTACTGACAACTGTTATGTTAAATCTAAAAAGCTGTTGTGCTGATAAATGTAACAGTTACCAGTGGATGAGCAATAATATAATCGACAGTTTCGGGAACATCGGACGGAATAAATGCCGACATTAATGTCAATGTTGCATAGCTCTTTCAAGATGTTGGTTTTCGAGCTTTTGACGCATACGTTCGGCTGCGATATCGTCGATGGGCGAAACAGGCAACGCGGAAACTGAGGAATCACCGGGCGTGATGTCAACGTGTTTTTCCTGCTCAAGCTGGGCCTCGACCTGATGCCACAACTTCCCCACCGAAACTCCGAAAACCGCGGTGCCTTCGTCAATCAGTTTCAGTACTTCGTCGCCGTTCTCGCATTCTTTGACATCTTGGCCGTCACAGATGATGGTCATGTGTTCAAGCTCAGTGGTGCGATGACAAGAAAGAAAACCGATGGCAGAAGTGACGTTCTGCAAATTGACGCCAATGTCCAATAGCTTCTTTGACACGGCAAGAATCAGGACATCCTTGAACGAATACAGTCTTCTGGAACCTGATCCGTGTGAAGTGGCAATGGAAGGGACCAAGATCCGCTTACTGGCCCAGTAATCAAGCTGGCGGTAGGTGATACCGGCAACCTTGGAAGCCACGGTTCCGCGGTATCCCCGGGTATCCGCCTCATCGCTCGATTCGGAGAACAACTCCCCCTGCACCAAGTCGGCAGAATTTCCGCCTTTTGTTTTCGGAGTTTTGCCCAGAGAAGAAGAACGAGACGGTGTCCTGGCAATTGTTGTTACTTTATTGCTGGTTTTCAAGGCGTTCTCCTTTCTTCTGGCAATTTCAAGCTTCAGCGAAAACTCTCACTGAGCAACCACAGCAGATGGCGAGAAGAACACCAAGCGGAACTTCCCGATCATAATCTCGTCACCGTTGTGCAGCGTCGCACGGTCGACACGTTGACGATTAACGTACGTTCCGTTGAGGCTCCCGGAGTCATCGACTTCGAAGGTGTTGCCGGCACGACGAAAGACTGCATGCGCACGCGAAACAGTGGAATCGTCCAGAAGGATGTCGGCATGCGGGTCGCGCCCGACACTCACCTCGTCTTCATCAAGCAGGTAGCGGGAACCGGATACCGCTCCCCTGGTCGAAATCAGCAATGCCGAACCCGGCGACAATTTGGTGATGGTGTCCAGATCATCCTGGGTCAGAGGACGGTCGCCCGTAGAGGTGACCGGAATATTGACAGCGGGCATGCCGATGATGGTCGTTTCGCCCGCACTTGGAATCGGATTAGTCATAATTTCATTCTACCGTTTTTGCATACTGATATTGCCCGACATCGCGTGTCTCGCTGATATCTACACTTTCGCTTGGGGTGACGGTGACGTCGGCGCCGAATTTCACTTTGAATCTCGAGCCCACTCCCCCGGCGATATTGACGGCGTTCTGCAGGTTCTGCGGGTCGCCGATCGCCTTGACCTTGTACGGGGTCTTCAAGGCCTGCCCGTCGCATTCAAGACCTTTTTTCGTGTCCGAAATGTAGGTCGAAGTCACCACACGCACGTTGTCAAGCGCCATGACTTCGACGCCTGCGTTGCGCAGCTCCTCGAGCAGCTGGAACATTGTGGCGGCGTCGATGCGTTCTTTGCTGCCTTGAGAGATCGTGATGATGACGCCTTTGCCTTCGGCGGGCAGGCGGCCGGAAAGGATACCGCTGGTGTCTTCGTTCTCCTTGGCAATGCGCTGAGCCTCCTGCTGCTTGTTTGCGGAAGCTTTCAACGAGTTGAGCTGGCCGGTAAGCTCGGTTTTGCGCTGCTGAAGGTTCTGCACCTGCGTGCTGGTTTCGCTGATGAGCCTCGTCAGTTCTTCCTCGCTCATGGTCTCGTAGCTGGAGGTCTTGTTGTTGAGCTGAATGGCATAGCCGAAGCCGAGTAGAGCGCACAAAAGGACAATCAGAAGGCTGGTCATCAATCTGGTGACGATGCCCCCGCCCATTTGCCGTATCGGTTTTTTGCGTACGATCGGGAAGGAGCCGGTGTTGGTACGGTCGTTTTCCCGATCCTGCGCATGCTGGATGTGCATGCTGTTGAGGATGTTGCGTTTCTTGATACCTGCCATCGTCGATCAGCCCTTGAAAATGAACCGGCGTATGGCGGAGACGTTGGAGAATATTCGTATGCCGAGCACGACGATGACGGCGGTCTGCAGCTGGGAGCCGACGCCGAGCTGGTTGCCGAGCAGGACGAGCAGCGTGGCGGTCAAAACGTTGGAAATGAAGGAAATGACGAATACCTTGTCGGAGAAGGAACGTTCGAAATAAGCCCTTGCGGCACCCAAAAGCGCATCGAGAGCCGCAACGACCATAATCGGCAGATACGGTTGCAGGACTATAGGGATATCCGGCTTCACGAAGATGCCGATGATGACCCCGACAATCAGACCGAGCACTGCTGCCATCATTTGCTCCTTTTTGCTTCGGTTATGTTGGTGGTTTCCGCCGCTGGCAGTTTCAATGAATAGGATCGCGATATCTGAGGATTAATACCGGCCGCGTTAAGCGTACGGTACAGGCCAGGCTGCGATTTGCTGTTCATTGCCTCTGACAGGTCTTTTGCATCACCTATCACTTCTATCTTATAGGGACTCGTTACCTGATTCACCCCTATGAGAATCGTCTGGCCCGCGGTTCGCACCGACGTCGAAACGCCGATACGGTATCCGTTGATTGCTATCGCCTCGGCGCCTGCCTTCCAAAGCAGGTTGACGATGCCCTGAAGGTCAGCATCGGTGACTACACGGATATGATTCGTGTTGTTTTCCCTTGGTGCGGCACCGTTGGCCGCTCCGGAAGCCACTGGATCGGCCAAAGTAAAGACGATTCCGGGACCTTTGACAGCCAGTGTGCCGTTCACCATCTCGTCTTGGCTCAGTGTGGAATCCGGGCTGGCGTTGGGCATGGAATCCGCCTGCTTGACGACTTTGGCGTGCAGATCCGTGACCTCGGTGGTGACTTTCTTGAGGCTCGCATTCTGTTGTTCCAGCTCCGAAATAAGGCTTGCGCGTACCTGCTTTCGCGGGTCGGTATTGAGCTGACGGACGAAAACGCTGCCGACGAAACCCACCGCGATACAGATGATGAAGACGATGATGCGAGTGGACCAGATCGAAAGTGCGGAGCGTGGTTTCTGTTGGGTCAGCCTGGCATCGGAAAACAGCGGATCGAGCGGTCGGTTGGTCAGATCGTCGATGAGACGAAGGCTGTCATCGTCGACTTTGCGTCGGTGCCGGGAAGAAAGCGCAGCCGTATCATCTGCGTCGACGACATGCCAAGAGCCAACATTTTGAACGGCTTTGGAGAACACTGCGCGGCGTTTGCTCGGCTGTTCGTCGATTTCAACGGGAAATGAAGCGGGTGCTCGTTCCGGTTTTGTCATTTATTGCCCGAATCATGACGAACCAGTGTAATACCTTGGCGGATATAGATATATCCAGCCAACCAATAAAGAACGATACCCCAGATGCCAGCGGCCAGCGCGGCCAAATGGATGATTTGTGTAAACGTATTGTTCCATAAATCCGCGAAAATCAGCGCTGCGATTGAAATCATCAGCAACGCGGTGCCGGCTTTGCCGACGAAATGCACCGGCAGAGGTCCGTAGTCATGCTGGGCAAGGACAACAATCAGTATCAGCAGTATCAGGTCACGCAACCCCACGATGAACAACATCCACCATGGAATGATACCGGCCAAGCCGAGAGCCAGGATGCTGCAGAATATCAGTAGCCTGTCGGCCACCGGGTCGAGAATCTGACCGATTTTGCTGACTTGGTTCCACTTGCGGGCGATGGTTCCGTCCAAACCGTCACTGGCCGCCGAAACCGCGAGCACAATAAGCGCCGCAACCATCTTGTGCTGTGCCGTGAGCCATGAGATGAAGGGTATTGAGACGATGCGCAGAATACTGATGAGGTTCGGCACAGTGAAGTAGATATCACGTGCGTCCGGACTGTAACGGTTGTTGGAATTGATTGGAAGTTTCATAAAACGGGTTCAGATTCTTGAAGCTTGCAAAGCGGTGACGATGATGGCTCGTGCGCCGACGTCATAGAGTTGGTCCATCGTCTGATTCACCTTCTCGCGTTCCACCATGGCGCGGACAGCGCACCATTGCTGGTCGTGAAGCGGTGAGATGGTGGGGCTTTCAAGCCCCGGGGTGAGGGCTACGGCAGCGCCGACCTTGCTGACGGGCACGTCATAGTCCATCATCACATATCGTCGGGCGGTCAGCACGCCTTCAAGACGTCGCTTGAAGATCTGCAGCTGCTTGTCGTGCTCGGAGATGTGCGGGGAACGGATGAGAATGGCTTCGGAGTGCAGGATCGGGTCGCCGAAGATACGCAAACCTGCGTTGCGCAACGTCGTGCCGGTGGAGACGACATCGGCGATGAGGTCGGCGACACCAAGCTGAACGGAGGACTCGACGGCACCATCAAGGTGTGTGATGTCGGCATGCAGGCCATGCTCGGTCAAATAATCCCGAACGAGCTTGTCGAAGGAGCTGGCGATGCGCTTGCCATCAACGTCTTCGAGCTTGGTGATGGACGAATCCTTGGGGGCAGCGAAGCGGAAAGTCGACGCTCCAAAACCAAGCGGAAGGTCTTCGGTGGCTTCAGTGTCGGTGTTGAGTAGCATATCGCGACCCGTAATACCGATATCGATGGCGCCTTGGCCTACGTAAATGGCGATATCAAGAGGACGGAGGTAGAAAAGCTCGACCTGATTGTCTTCGTCCTGAACCACCAATTGACGTGGCTGGGTGCGCAGTTGGTATCCGGCTTCCTTCAGCAGACTCCACGCGGGTTCAGAAAGCATGCCCTTGTTGGGTACCGCGATTCTCAGCATTCCTTTCCTCCTTCACTGCTCTTTCTCATTGCTAATCCGATGTGCCAAACGTCATCGGTTATGTTTCTACAGGTTCTTGTACAGGTCTTCGAGACTGATACCGTGCTTGATCATCATCACCTGGATATGGTAGATGAGCTGGCTCATTTCCTCGGCGGTACGGTCCGCGCCTTCGTATTCGGCGGCAATCCAGGTCTCCCCTGCCTCTTCATTGATCTTCTTGCCAATGAAATGCGTGCCTTTGTCGAGCTCGTCGACCGTTTTGGAACCTACCGGACGGGTTTCGGCCTTTTCGCTAAGTTCTTTGAACAGTGATTCGAATGTCTTCATCGTTTTCTCTCCGTTGTTTTCTGCACTCCATAGTGTGGACGGCGTAAGTAATATGTCAGGCCTGATACGCGGCTTCCGCCTTGGCCCGGATGTCGTCGATCGCCTTGGCACGGTCATCGGCTCCATAGACCGCAGAGCCCGCGACGAGCACATCAGCACCGGCCTTGGCCACGATGTCGGCCGTCTTGGGGCTCACACCGCCGTCGACCTGGATATGTGTGTTGAGGCCACGACGGGTGATTTCGTCGCGCAGACGGCGAACCTTGGCCATCTGATTGTCGAGGAACTTCTGGCCGCCGAATCCGGGCTCAACCGTCATGATCAGAATCATATCGAACTCTTCGAGGATGTCGAAAATCGGCTCGACCGGTTCCGCAGGACGCACCGCAAAGCAGGCCTTGCAGCCCATTCCATGCAGCTGGCGCGCCAGACGCACCGGGGCGTGAACGGCACCCATATGGAAGCTTACTGACGAGGCTCCGAGCTTGGCATATTCGGGAGCCCAGCGATCGGGGTCGTCAATCATCAGATGCACGTCGACAGGCAGATCGGTCACCTCGCAGATGCGCTTGACGACGGGTTCTCCGAGGGTGAGATTCGGCACGAAATGGTGGTCCATCACATCAACGTGAACCAAATCGGCATGGTCAATGGCTTTGAGGTCACGTTCAAGATTGCAGAAATCCGCGGAAAGAATGCTTGGTGCGATTTGAATGGTCATAATTGTATATCCTATGCTGTGCGAACGACTTGAAAACGGCTTGTAACAAAGCCTGAGAGAATTTTAGCCGTGTTTTTAGACATCAAAATTTTAGATGCCCTAATATTGTTTTGTATTATCGAAGGCTTTCTTGGGTCTACTGCTTTTCGGCTTTGTTCTTGGCTTTTTCAGCATCGGCCTCAGCCTGTTCCTCAACTTCTGTCAAGGTACGTAGACGCTCGGAAAGACTTATGGTGGAACTTCCGAGCTTTTGCACGACGACGAACGCCACCACGCCCAGTATGAAAACGATCATAGAGACCCAGACGTTGACGCGTACACCGAGGATTTCATGTGCGAAATCGATGCGCAGCGCCTCAATCCAGGTGCGGCCGGCGGTGTACCACATCACGTAAACGGTGAACAGGCTTCCTGCTTTGAGGCGATTCATGGCCTTGTGGCCGATCCAGATGATAAGTGCGGCACCGATGAGGTTCCAGATCATTTCGTAGAGGAACGTGGGCTGGAAGAGGGTGCCAGTCGGGCAGGTCTCGCCGTCGTAGCACTGTTCGCCGTGACCGATGGCCGAGCCGGTCATGTTGAGTTTTAAACCCCACGGAAGGGTTGTGGGGGCGCCGTAGAGCTCCTGATTGAACCAGTTGCCTAGTCTGCCCACTGCTTGGGCCACCAAGAGCCCCGGAGCCACGGCATCGGCAAGCAGAGCCATCGGATAATGCTTATGACGGCACCAGGCCCAGGCGGCCAGTGCACCGAAGAGCACGCCGCCCCAGATGCCGAGGCCGCCGTTCCAGATGCGCAGTATCTCCATGGGGTCACCGTTCGGGCCGAAAAAGCGTTCCGGCGTGGTCACCACGTGGTAAAGACGTGCGCCGATGATGCCGGCAGGCACTGCGCACAACGCAATATCAAGTATCTGGTCGAAGTTGCCGCCGAGTTTCTTCCAGCGTTTCTCGGTAATCCAAACGGCGAAAACGATGCCGAGTAGGATGCACAGCGCGTAAAAACGAATCGGAATCGGGCCGATCGACCAGTTGCCGATTTTCAGCTGCGGAATGACGACCTTCGAAATACTCGGAGATGGGATATAAGCCAGGCTGCGTCCTGCAAACACGTTCAATGTCAATCCTTGTATCATGGCCCCTCAAAGCAACTTTCGCCGATATTGTCTCTGCCGGCCATCATACCCGAGGCCATAACCGCTGTAATCTCCCGAATTTCAGCGGCAGATGTCGTAGGCGGCGTCTTCAGGTTTGCGCTGACCGACCACCACAGGAACTTCCCCGCCTTCTTCGAAGCAGGAACGTGCACCGGTATGGCAGGCCGCACCGACCTGGTCGACTTCGACCAGCAACGCGTCGCCGTCGCAGTCCAACGACAGGCTTTTGACATACTGCACGTGGCCTGAGGTGTCGCCTTTGCGCCAATATTCCTGACGGGAACGCGACCAGAACGTGACCCGGCCGGTGGTCAACGTGCGGCGCAGCGCCTCGTCGTTCATGTAGCCGACCATCAGCACCTGCTTGGAATCATATTGTTGGATGACTGCAGCAACGAGCCCTTTGCCGTCGCGCTTCAGCCGCGCCGCGAGACGGGGATCCAACGTTTTGCTGTTGTCGTAAGTAATGTCGTCGTTATTCAACTTTTTCTTCAGTCTTCCTTGATTTCTTTCTTTGTTGCGAGTTACGATTGCGCTCATATCGGCGAGTTTCCAGCGTAACCCGGCAACCATTGAGTTATGTTATATTTTAGCTGTTTTTAACGGACCATCGCCGGCTCACGAACCGTGATGCCGTGTTCCTTCATGGTCTCTTTGACCTGCGCGATGGTCATCTTGCCATAATGGAACACCGAGGCTGCAAGCACCGCATCCGCTCCCGCCTCGACAGCGGGTGGGAAATCCTCAAGTTTGCCAGCGCCGCCGCTGGCGATCAGCGGAATGTTGACCACATTGCGCATGGCCTTGAGCATTTCGATGTCGAAGCCATCTCCGGTGCCGTCGGCGTCCATCGAATTGAGCAGGATTTCGCCGACACCAAGTTCTTGAGCACGTTGCGCCCACCACAGGGCGTCGATGCCGGTGGAATGTCGGCCGCCCATCGTGGTGACCTCGAAGCCCGACTTGGTGTGCTGTTCCCCTTTTTCGCGCCTTGCGTCCACGGAAAGCACCAACACTTGGTTTCCGAAACGTTGGGCCACCTGGCTGATGAGCTCGGGATTGTTGATGGCTGCCGTGTTGACGCTGACCTTGTCGGCGCCGCTGCGCAGGAGAGCATCCACGTCGCCGACGGTACGTACTCCCCCGCCGACGGTCAAGGGAATGAAAATCTGCCCGGCCGTTCGGGTGACTACATCCATCATGGTCTGCCGATGGCTGCTGGAAGCGGTGACATCAAGGAAAGTGAGCTCGTCGGCACCTTCGTCATAATAACGCGCGGCAAGTTCCACCGGGTCGCCGGCGTCACGCAGATTTTCGAAATGGACGCCTTTGACTACGCGTCCGTCGTCCACATCCAGACATGGGATTACTCGTATCGCCAAAGACATAACGCCACTCCTCATCAACCGTCAAATACCTGATTCAAGACTAATTCATCATTCGGAATTGAGAATCCGCTGTCTCAAAACGACCATTATGCGCGGATGTTCTTCGCGGCAAGCTGGCCGCAGGCACCGTCGATATCGGAGCCTCGGGTGTCACGCAAGGTCGCGGTGATGCCGGCGCTGTGGAGAATATCAAGGAATCGTTGCTCGTCCTCGGGTTTCGAGGCGGTCCATTTCGAGCCTTCGATGGGATTCAGGGGAATCGGGTTGACGTGTACCCAGTTGTCTCCGTAATGGTTGAGGCGATGGGCCAGTTGGCGGGCATGTTCGGCCTGATCGTTGATGCCGCGCATGAGAGCATACTCGATGCTGACACGGCGATGGCTGGCCAGGTAATAGTCATGGGCAGCGTCAAGCACCTGCTCGGAATTGAAACGCCGGTTCATCGGCACCAGTTCGTCGCGAAGTGTGTCGTTTGGTGCGTGCAAGGAAACGGCAAGGCGAACAGGGATGCCTTCTTGGGTCAGTTTCCTGATACCGGGAACCACGCCGACGGTGGAAACGGTGATGTTGCGCGCAGAAATGCCGAACCCTTCGGGCGGCATGGCGCTGATCTGCCGGACGGCGGAAAGTACAGACTTGTAGTTACCCATGGGTTCGCCTTCTCCCATGAACACCACATTGCTCAACCGGCCGGGGCCACCTGCGATTTGTCCATCGGCCATCGCCTTTGCTGCAACACGAACCTGCTCGAGGATTTCAGCAGTGGAAAGATTACGGGTGAGCCCGAGTTGGCCGGTGGCGCAGAACGGGCAGCCCATGCCGCAGCCAACCTGGCTGGAGATGCAGAGCGTGGCGCGGTTTGGATAGCGCATGAGCACCGATTCGATATGCGAACCGTCGAAAAGCTCCCACAGCGTCTTGATGGTGGTGCCGTTGTCGGCGACCTGATGCGTCACTTCGGTGATCAGCGTCGGGAAGAACGCCTGCTGCGCCTGCTCCCGTTTGGCGGCTGGGAAATCGGTGAACGTGGACACATCGTTGTTGAAATGCTCGAAATAATGATTGCCCAGCTGCTTGACCCTGAATTTCGGCATGCCAAGCTCTTTGGCTGTCTCGATGCGCTGCTCTTCGGTCATATCGGCGAAGTGCAGCGGCGGCTTACCGCGACGAGCGTGGTTTTTGGCCAGCACATCGCGAAATGCCCCAGACTCTCCCCCAGCGGTCACTCCAGATTCGACAGTTTCGGCAGCGCTAGCAGAAGTATCTGCCGATTTGGAAAGCCCAGAATCGTTACTCTTAACATCATTCATAATTATCGTCATTCAATAGTTAGATATATTTATCAATATCTACGAAATGGAACAGTTGCCTATAAAAGCAATTCGCAAGAAATTTAAAGCTGGCCGAAGCCTACATGCCGGTCGCCCAAAGCAGCACAGTGAAGAACGGCGCACACAGCAGAATCGAATCGACGCGATCGATGACCCCGCCATGGCCCTTGAGCAGGTGGCCCATATCCTTCAGGCCCATGTCACGTTTGAGCATCGAGGCGCAAAGGTCGCCGAATGTACCGATGACACCGACCAACACGCCGGTAAGAATCGGGACCCACCAATGTGATGCCCACAAGCTGGGATAGGTGATGGCGAAAATCACGAAGGCGCCGATCATGGCGAAAAGAATGGAGCCGCAAAGCCCTTCGACGGATTTCTTGGGTGAGATACGAGGTGAAAGCTTATGTTTCCCAAAGAAGGCTCCAAAGAACAGCCCACCGGTATCCGACAAAGCTGGTAGGAAAATCAGCATGATGGCATGGGCCACCGGATGACCATTGAAGGTTTCCGGCAGGATAATGCAGGATGCCAGCACGAGAATGTATAAAACAAGGAACACAGAAACGGCAACGTTGTCGATGCTGCTCTCGCCGGTTTTGCTGTTCGCTGCCGAGGAGTCCGAGCTTTTTTCGACGTCCTGCGCGGCGGCCAACTTGCCTTCGATGGCACCAGCAAGCCGTTTGCCCACGTTATGACGGACATTGGCTGCGATTGCCACGCCAACTACAGAAACTGCAATACCCACGCCAGCAGCCAATACATGGTTCGGGACATAATACACAGACAGCAGCGTTCCGGCACAGCAGACCCACAGTACAATCAGCGGAATATAAAGATGGACCGTGGCAAAGGAAACATGAAGCTCACGCAGTGCAAGCACCAGAAAAACGGCAATCAGCAGAATGTAGAGATCGATCTTGATGAGCAGGCAAGCGACGATGAGGGCAATGAGAAATACGGCAGTGGCAACGGCCTGAGGCATGTTGCGCCCTGTTTTCTTGTTGATGTCGTTGAGCGCGGTGCTCATTTCGTCGCCCGCCTCATGCCGTTGTTTGTCGCTCATTACCCTTCTCTTTCATGTCTGCCTAACAGGTTTTCGCACGTTTCCAAAGTTTAAAACCTAATAACGTAAAACTTAGAAGCCGCGCAACATACCGAATCAGACCTCCATGATCTCCTTTTCCTTGGCTTCAAGGAGCTGATCGATGGTCTCGGTAGTGTCTTTGGTGGCCTTGTCGAGATCCTTTTGCAAACGGTCGCCCTGATCTTCGCCCATGTCGCCATCCTTGACGGACTTGTCGATGGCTTCCTTGGCCTTACGGCGGATGTTGCGCACTGCGACCTTGCCATCTTCGGCCTTGCCCTTGGCGAGCTTGACGTATTCTTTGCGGCGGTCTTCGGTCAGTTCCGGCATGGTCAGGTGGATGACGTTGCCATCACGGCGTGTGCTGCCGCCGAGGTCGGAATCACGGATGGCCTTCTCAACGGCGTTGGCCTGCGAACCATCGAACGGGGTGATGGAAAGGGTGCGCGGTTCGGGCACGCCGATGGAGGCGACGGCTTTGATCGGCGTCGGGGCGCCGTAATAGTCGACGACCAGGCCGTTCAAAAGTGCCGGGTTGGCGCGACCGGTGCGGATGCCGGAGAAGTTCTCCTTGGTGGCCTCCACGGACTTCTTCATCTGTTCCTTGGCTTGTTCTACAGGGTTTGCCATTGTGTTCTCCTTTGGTGACTCTTGGTGCGAGTCTCGGTTTTTGCGTTTGCGGTTGTATTAATTATTGATTGATTGAAAGCATCAGAAAATATAATGTTCAGTTAATTATTGAGCGAGCTCGGATTCAAGGTTCGAGACAAGCGTGCCGATGGGTTCGCCGACCAAGGCCTTGGTGACGTTTCCGGCCTCTTCCAAGCCGAAAACACGGATATGCTGGTCGTTTTCACGGGCCATGGAAAGCGCCGCAGCATCCATGACGGCAAGGTTGTCGACCAACGCACGCTGATAGCTCAAAGTCTTGAAACGCTTGGCATTCGAATCCTTGCGGGGGTCGGCAGTATAGATGCCATCGACGCCGTTCTTGCCCATAAGCACCGCATCGCAGTGAATCTCCAATGAACGCTGGATGGAGACGGTGTCGGTGGAGAAGTATGGCATACCGGCCCCTGCACCGAAAATGACCACCCGTCCCTTTTCAAGGTGGCGAATGGCCTTCAATGGAATATACGGTTCAGCGACCTGGCCCATGGTGATGGCGGTCTGTACGCGGGTGGCCTGACCTTCCTGCTCAAGGAAGTCCTGCAACGCAAGGCAGTTCATAACGGTGCCGAGCATGCCCATGTAATCGCCTCGGCTACGTTCGATGCCGGCCTGCTGGAGCTCGGCGCCACGGAAGAAATTACCGCCGCCGACAACGATGGCTACTTCGACGCCCTGCTCCACGGCTTGGTGGATTTCCTGAGCGATGCGACGAATCACTGCGGTGTCGATGCCGATATGGCCGCCTCCGAAAGCCTCTCCTGAAAGCTTCAGCAACACTCTTCGGGCTGTATCGTCCTTGCCATCTTTAGTCATCAGCGGCCTCTCTATCCTTACATGGCGGCATATTACTGACTATTAGGTTATCTGTTCACAACGACAGCAAGGCCGCGTGTGCATTTGGTTTCAGGTAATTGCATGTAACACTTAGTCTTCATTGACAAAACAACGATACGTTATCGGATCAAGATAAATAGAATTGGTAAACAGTCATACGCTCACATCTAAGTCAAAAGCCAGACACATAAAAAGTTGGCCGATATCCAAACGATACCGACCAACTTTTTATCGAATCAGAACGCTATGAAAAGCGAAGAATCACTTCTCTTCGCCCTTGCCGACCTCGATGCGGGCGAAGGCGAGAAGCTCGCCACCGGCCTGCTTGAAGAGATCGCCGACGGACTTGGAAGTGTCCTTGACATATTCCTGCTCGAGAAGGACGTTTTCCTTGTAGAAGGCGTTCATGCGGCCTTCAACAATCTTGGGGATGATCTTCTCGGGCTTGCCTTCCGCTTGGGACTTCTCGGTGGCCACGCGACGCTCGGACTCCACGACATCGGCTGGAACGTCCTCGCGCTTGAGCCACTTGGCACCCATCGCGGAAATCTGCAGAGCAGCCTCGTGAGCAACGGACGCGCCTTTTTCGTCAGTGGCGACGATGGCGACGATGCTCGGCGGCATCTCGGCGGACTTCTTGTGCGCGTAAATCTCGACCTTCGGGCCTTCGACCTTGGCTACCTGGCCGACCTTCACATGCTCACCGAACAAGGCTGCGGCTTCCTCAACGGTGGTCTTGACGGTGCCATCGGCGGATGCGGCTGCGAGCACCTCGTCGGCGGTGGATGCGCCGGCCTTGATGGCGTCATCGAGCACACCGTCGGCAAAAGCGACGAACTTCGGGGTCTTGGCCACGAAGTCGGTCTCGGAGTTGAGCTCGACGGCGTATCCGGCCTGGCCGCCCTCGGTGTCGACCACACGGGAGGCGATAGTGCCTTCCTGGGCGGTGCGGCCCTCACGCTTGCCTGCGGCCTGAATGCCCTTGGCGCGGATGATTTCCTTGGCGCGAGCCACGTCGCCTTCGGCCTCGGTGAGCGCCTTCTTGACGTCCATCATGCCTGCGCCGGTGTCTTCACGAACCTGCTTGATCAAAGCTGCTGTAATTGCTGCCATGTATATCTCCTTGAAAAATATTAATTGCTAATCAATGCACCAAAGGCGGCGCGGAAGCCAGAAGTTTCCGACACCGCCTTTTGCACGTAATGCTCTCAGGCCTTGGCCTCTTCGACCTTGGTTTCCTCAACCTTGGCCTCTGCGGGGCTGGTCTCGGCGGTAGCTGTTGCGTTATCCGCGGGCTTCTCGTTGTCCTTGAGCAAGTCCTTCTCCCAAGCGGCCATCGGCTGCTCGGACTTGTCTTCGGTCTTCTCGGCCTTGCCGCTGCGCTCAAGCAGGCCGTCGGCGACGGCGTCAGCCATGAGGCTGGTCAGCAGCTCGATGCCGCGGATGGCGTCATCGTTGGCTGGAATCGGATAATCCACGAGGTCGGGATCGGTGTTGGTGTCGACGATGGCGACGACCGGGATGCTCAGCTTGTGGGCTTCCTCGACGGCCAGCGCTTCCTTGTTGATGTCGACGACGAACATGGCCGAAGGCGTGCGGGTCATGTTGCGGATGCCGCCAAGCTGCTTCTCGAGCTTGTTCTTCTCGCGCTGCAGGAGCAGGAGCTCCTTCTTCGTCAGGCCGGAGCCGTGGACGTCGGTGAAGTCCATCTCTTCCAGTTCCTTCAGGCGTGCGACGCGCTTGGAGACGGTCTGGAAGTTGGTGAGCATGCCGCCGAGCCAACGCTCGGAAACGTAGGGCATGTTGACACGGGTCGCCTGGGTGGCGATGGCTTCCTGAGCCTGCTTCTTCGTGCCGACGAAGAGGACGGTGCCGTTGTGGGCCACGGTCTGCTTGATGAAATCGTAGGCCTTGTCGATCAGGTCAAGCGACTTGAAGAGATTGATGATGTGGATGCCGTTGCGTTCCATCAGGATGTACTGCTTCATCTTGGGGTTCCAGCGACGGGTCTGATGGCCGAAGTGCAGTCCTGCCTTCAGCATTTCGCTCATAGTAATCTGAGCCATGATAATGCTACCTTTCAGTCGGTTATTGCCTGGCCATGCGGGCCTGCGTGCAACGGTTCCGCTTGAAAAGCGAGACCATCGACCGACACAGTCCGTCACGTGCATAGCGCGAATTCGTGCGTTTGATTGACAATAATTGTTGGATTCCTTGGCAACGTGACCGCTTTGGAATCCGTTTAACACACTGTTCTTTAAAATAGCACAAACGTGGTATAAAAGGCGCTTCTTCGGTATGCGCGTAACGATGGCGAAAATTTGGGCTTTCAAACCAAGTAATAGCGAGATTTCTCGAGGAATGATTCACCGAGAAAAAATTGTTCGGATACCGAAACTCATCAATATCCGAACAACTCATGACGTTCATCGCCGCTTGGCGGTTCTACTCACTGCCCTTCGCGCATGCGGCGCATGGCCTCGCGACGTTCTTCCTTCTCAAGGCGATCGAGGTAAATGTGCCCGTCAAGATGGTCCGTCTCATGCTGGAGCATGCGGCCCATGATGCCGGTGCCTTCCACGACGATAGTTTTGCCGTCGAGGTTGATGCCGCGGACTCGCGCGTAATCGGCGCGACGCGTCTTGTACCAGAGCTTGGGCACCGAAAGGCAGCCTTCGTCGCCATACTGCTCTCCTCGGGTCTCTTCGATGACCGGGTTCAGAACGTAACCGAGTTTGCCGTCGATGTTGTAAGAAAAGGCTCGCAGACTGATACCGATCTGGTTGGCCGAAAGTCCGGCACGACCTGGATCGTCGACCGTGTCCAGCAAATCCTGCACCATATTTCGAACCGCCGGGGTGATCTCGCGAATCGGTTCACATGGGGTTCTCAACACCGGATCGGGAACGACCCTTATTTCTCGTAACGCCAATGCACTGCTCCTCTTGATGCCTTCAACGGCTGTTTACTTTTCGGACGACGAGTCTTTTTCTTCAGTCTCAGCTTTCGGGGCTTCCTTCCAAGGGTCTTCGCCCTCGCGTTCAGCCTCGTGCTCGGCGATACGGACTCCGACATTCTGCTTGGCCTGCTCGTAGGCCTCACGAACCTTCGGGGTAGCCTGCCGGGCCTTCTCGGCGGTCTTGTCGATGAAGCCTGCTGCAGCCGACGGCGCCGGCTTGACTCGCGTCTTAGGAGTATAGACCTGTGTGTTGATGAGATCGGCATAGTGCTTGAGGACCTCGCCGCGCACGACCTTCATGCTCGGGGTGAGCATGCCGTTCTCCTGAGTGAACTGGTCTTCGACGATGACGAACTTGCGCACGGATTCGGCGCGGGAAACGGAACTGTTGGCCTGATCGATATATTGCTGGACGTAGGCGCGGACCGCGTCGTTCTTGCAGATTTCGGCCATCGGCATGTTTTCGTCCATGCCGTTGTTGGCCAGCCACGAACGCACCATTTCAGGGTCGAGCTCGATAAGGGCAGCGATGAAGGGGCGGCCGTCGCCGATGACCACGGCATGGGAGACGATCGGGCAGGTGCCGATGGTGTCTTCCATCGGGGCGGGGCTCACGTTCTTACCGCCGGCAGTGATGATGATGTCTTTCTTACGGCCGGTGATGTAGACGAAACCGTCGTCATCGATTTGCGCGATGTCGCCGGAATGGACCCAGCCGCCCGGTTCCTTGGCTTCGGCGGTGAGTTCGGGCTGCTTGTAGTAGCCCAGGAAAACGTCCTCGCCGTTGATTAACAGCTCGTCGTCATCGGCCAGTTTGACGGCGATACCGGTGCCCGGGCGTCCGACGGCTCCGACCTTGTTGAAGTCCTGGAACGCGACGATGCAGGGAGCGGCGGTTTCGGTCATGCCATAACCCTGGATGAAGGTGATGCCGTCCATACCGTTGAAGAAGTGAGCCAGATCGGCGTTCATCGGCGCGCCGCCGCAGGCGACATACTTGAGGTTCGGGCCCAAGGCACTGCGCACCGAGGCCCCGACGGTCTTCATATAGAACTTGTGTTCCAGGCGTTCGGCGAGGGTGTGTCCGCGCCCTTCCTGACCGTCCTTAGACCACTTGACGAAATGCTTGAACGCCATGTTGAACACACGTCCCTGCAAGCCCGCTCCGGCCTTCTGTGAAGCGGCATTGTAGACCTTCTCGAAGACGCGCGGAACACCGAGCAGATAGGTCGGCTTGAACGTGCGCAGATCAGTCAAGAGATGCTTGGCGCTCGGCGTATAGCCGACAACACCCTGGGCACCGATGGCAACGTACTGGATGTAGCGGGCGAAGCAATGCGCCAACGGCAGGAAGAGCAGCAGCCGGCTGGGCTGATAGAGCATGTCGTCGAGCACGGCCCAGCCGATGAATGTCGTGGAGACGAAATTCCTGTGGGAGAGCATGACGCCCTTCGGCGCACCTGTGGACCCGGAAGTGTAAACGATGGTGAGCATATCGTCGGCGCGTACGCGCGAAATCGCCTCGTCAAGTTCTTCGTCACTTACCGAAGTGCCGAAATCGGAGACGGCTTCAAGTCCGTCCTCCTGCAGATTGAACACATACTTGAGACCGTCGCGTTCGCGGCGGAATTCCTCGAGCGTCTGGGTGTGTTCGGCATCCCCGCCAAAAGCGACGATCGGGTCGACGTCTTCGACGATGCCCTTGGCCTGCTTGGGCGAGTCGGTTTCATAAATCGGCACGCTTACCGCACCGATGGCTGCACAGGCGAAGTCCACCACTCCCCACTCGTAACTGGTGGCGGCGTAGATAACGACCATACTTCCGGCCTTGGCTCCCAGCCCGATGAGTCCTTTCGCAACCTTGCGCACGCGGTCAAGCATTTCACCGGCTGTGACGGTGTGCCATTGCTGGGTATCTTCATCGAGCCATTCGGCTATGGCTCCGTCCGGGTCCTTGCCGGCTCGCTTGGACAACAGGGAATAAATCGTGTCCTTATCGGTGGTTTTGGTGACAGGATCCAAATAGAATTCTCGCAACATAAACCTAACTATACGCAACCGTAACCCCAATGCTACGTTAGCGTAACTTTTACTATATATTAATAATTGCAGGTAAAAGACTAATTCTGGAATCAACCCAAGTCTGCGGTGGTGCAAATCCATCGCGAACCGCTGCGGTGAAACACCAATGTGACCCAGTAGGTCGATTTGCCTACGCACAGGCTGACGACCGTCTCTGTGGTTTCGGGACTGACCAATGTCGTGTATACCAGCATCGGCACTGCGGGAAGATAACAGAGCTTGGCCTTGAGCTCCTGATGGGTGCGCATATGGTTCTCCAGTAGATATGACATCGTTTCGAGGCGTTGCACGCACGGGCCACTTAGGGAGTGTTGCAGGCTTTGCGGAGGCGTGCGTCCGCGCACCACGTCCAGGCTCATACATGCCAGCCTGCAAGAACTGAGGCTGAACTTGCGACATTCCGCTTCGCTGAGCGTTCCTGGGTAGCAGCGTGAAATATGGTACGGGACAGGCCGATTCGACAATTCGATGCGAATGGATCCATCGTAGGTGGGCAATCCTGATCGTTGTGTAATCACCATCTGTTGTGGGCGAGTCTTCGTGCTCGGCGGCTTTTGCGTCAGCGTCTGCGATTGCCCTTGTCTCTCTTCGTTCATCTTTGAACCTCCTTTGCTTTTCGGTTGGCGTTCACTTTCCAGAGCAACAGAAAACGGCGGGAATGTCAAGAGACAAGAGGCTATTTCGGCAAAATTCAAGGTTTTTCGGTGGTTTTGGAGAAACCTTGAATTTTATATGATGGTAATACGTATAAATTGATGACTATAACACAAAAGCAGGCTGCCTGATTATGCAGGCAACCCGCTTGCGATGTTTGATAATTATCAGTTACTCAGCCCAGATGCGACAGCGTGACCGCAACGTCGCAATGCTGGAAGTTCTTGAGGTCGACATAACCGGTCGAGGCCATCGCACGACGCAGGGCACCGATGAAGTTGACCGTGCCGTCGGCGTTGTGGCTGGGTCCGAAGAGAATCTGCTGCAACGGAGCCACCGTCCCAACCTTCGTGCGCTTTCCACGAGGAAGTGAAGGATGACGAGCCTCGGCACCCCAATGCGTGCCCTTACCGGGAGCCTCGGTGGCGCGGGCCAGAGGAGCCCCGAGCATGACCGCATCGGCACCCATGGCCAAAGCCTTGACGAACGAGCCGGATGTGCCCATGCCGCCGTCGGCGATGATCTGTACGTAACGGCCGCCGGATTCGTCCATATAGTCGCGGCGTGCCTCGGCCACATCGGCAATCGCCGTGGCCATGGGAGCGTGGACGCCGATGGTGGCACGTGTGGCCGAAACCGCTCCGCCGCCGAAACCGACGAGTACGCCAGCCGCTCCAGTGCGCATGAGGTGGAGGGCCGCGGTGTAGCTGGCCGCTCCCCCGACGATGACCGGAACGTCAAGGTCGTAGATGAATTTCTTCAGGTTCAATGGCTCATGGCTTTCCGAAACGTGTTCCGCCGAAACCGCTGTCCCGCGAATGACGAAGAGATCGACACCCGCGTCGACGACCGTCGAATAGAATTCCTGCGTGAGCTGGGGCGAGAGGGCTCCAGCGACGGTGACGCCGGCGTCGCGAATCTCATGAAGACGCTTGGTGATCAGTTCAGGCTTGATCGGCTCTGCGTAGATCTCCTGGAGGCGAGCTGTGGCATTGCTTTCGTCGAGCTGGCTGATCTCGTCGAGCAACGGCTGAGGGTCATCGTAACGTGTCCACAATCCTTCGAGATCAAGCACGCCGAGAGCACCAAGCTTGCCCATGGCAATAGCCGTGGCGGGACTGGTCACCGAATCCATTGGGGCTGAAAGCACCGGAACGTCGAACTGGTAGGCATCGATCTGCCAAGCCGTCGAAACATCCTTCGGATCGCGGGTCCTGCGGGATGGGACGATGGCGATATCGTCCAATGAATAGGCCAAGCGGCCCTTTTTGCCCAAACCGATTTCAATTTCCTGAGTCATGGCTTCCAGATTACTTCCCCTATGTGACGAGCGACACGTAATCGGGAACCCCGGGAAAGTGCGTCTCGCCAGTCAGTCAAAGCAACACCGATGACATATTTAGGCGTGATAATGGCTTTCATAACCTGTGCATTAAGAAGAAAGGGCAAACATGGAAAAAATCAAGGTCAAAGGGACAATAGCCGAGCTCGACGGCGACGAAATGACGAGGGTGATATGGAAGGATATCAAAAACCGCCTTATCCTTCCCTACCTCGACGTCGATCTTGACTATTACGACCTTGGCATCGAAAACCGCGACGCCACCGACGACCAGGTGACCATCGATGCGGCCAACGCCATCAAGAAGCACCATGTCGGCGTCAAATGCGCGACCATCACCCCGGACGAAGCTCGTGTCAAGGAATTCAACCTCAAAAAAATGTGGAAGTCGCCTAACGGGACTATCCGCAACATTCTTGGCGGCACGATCTTCCGCGAGCCCATCGTCATCTCCAATATTCCGCGGCTGGTGCCCGGATGGAAGAAGCCCATCGTCGTGGCCAGGCACGCTTTCGGCGACCAGTACAAGGCGACCGATTTCAAGGTCGGCAAGCCGGGACGTCTGACCGTCACTTTCACCCCCGCTGACGGCAGCGAGCCCATCGAGCACGTCGTCTATGACTACCCCGGCGCAGGCGTCGCGCAAGTGCAATACAATCTTGAAGATTCCATCCGCGGCTTCGCACGCGCCTGTTTCAGCTATGGACTCATGCGGCACTATCCGGTCTATCTTTCCACCAAGAACACGATTTTGAAGGCCTATGACGGCGAGTTCAAGGATATTTTCGCGCAAGTCTTTGAGACCGAATACAAGGACCGTTTCGAAGCCGAAGGACTCACCTATGAGCACCGGCTGATCGACGACATGGTGGCCAGTACGATGAAGTGGCACGGCGGCTATATCTGGGCCTGCAAGAACTACGACGGCGACGTCCAGTCCGACTCGGTGGCGCAGGGATTTGGCTCGCTCGGGCTGATGACCTCGGTGCTGATGACCCCTGACGGCAAGACCGTGGAGGCCGAGGCCGCGCACGGCACCGTGACCCGCCACTATCGCCGCTGGCTCAAGGGCGAAAAGACCTCGACCAACCCGATCGCCTCGATCTACGCATGGACCGGCGGACTGAAGCAGCGCGCCAAGCTTGACGAGACACCGGAAGTCGGGCACTTCGCCGAGACTTTGGAGCAGGTCATCATCAAAACCGTGGAAAGCGGAAAGATGACCAAGGATCTGGCCATGCTCGTCGGCCCCGACCAGCCTTGGCTTGACACCGAGGGCTTCATGGACGCATTGGACGAAGGCTTGAAGGAGGAACTGAGCCAGTCGCGTTGATGATTGATGATTAATTATCAATCATCGGTTAAAAAGTTTGGCTCAACGCCGCCGCACGATAATCCTCAGGGATTGAATGCAGCGGCGCTTTCTATTGGCCCCAGACTAATATCAATACCGGTTGATTCGAAGCGTATAAAGAAGGATGACTCATGACGACGCGCGGCAAGCATTCCTTGGCACGTTTCCTGGCTTTCGCCACGGCTCTGGTTCTTTCGATGGCCTCGGCGGCTTGTGGCAACGGGCAGCAGGATGCGGGAACCACCTCGATCGACACCGACAAGGTGTCGGTGAGCTCGGCGGCGGCCAAAAGCAACGTCATCATCTTCACGCCCTCCGACGGCATTTCCATCTCATCGCACACACCGCTCAACAAGTGGGCCAAATTCGCCCCGGCCATCACCAAATCGCTGACGAACGCCGGTTTCCAATCCAAGAACATTAAGGTCAAGGCCGATGGCACCCTGACCAAACAGAGCGACGATGTGCAGGACTACGTGGTCAACCAGCTTTCCACCGCGTCCGACGATACCAACCGCCACACCACGCTGATAGTTGCACCAGCGACTTCCGGCAACAAAGGCAATGAGCAATACGGCGATTACGTCACCAATCCGGCCGACGCGGCGACCTATGATACCGAAAAACCGGCGAGTACAGGCAACTCAACCGATGCCAACGGCAATGCTGATTCCCCATCATCATCGTCCTCCTCTTCTTCTTCAGATAAATCGACTCAAACACAAGACGGAAACGACAAAGACAAGGCGAACGCCAACGACGAGGCCACAGCCGCCAAGCGTCTGGCGAAAACCCTGAAACTGGCGAAGAAGGCAGGAGCACATACCATCATCCTTGCCAATCCGCTGGCAGGATTCACGCCGGATATCTTCGTGAGCATGTCGACCCCGCGTCAGATCGGCGCGCTGCAAGCCCAACAGCTCGTTTCGAAACTCGCCTTGGAAAAAACGACCAAAATGCATCCCAAGGCCGTCGAGGTTATGATTCCTGTCGGTGAGGATGACGACTCGACGACCGACACCAGCGAGGCGTTCGCCAAGGAAGCCTTTGCAGGGATATGGGATGTGTTGCAGCCGTATTTCAAGGACGGCAGGGCCATCAGCCCGTCGAAGAGACTTACTGCGACCACGACCGACAACGATTGGGAATCCGTTGCGTTCAAGGCCTCCAAAACCGCTGAGGTGAAAAGCGAACTCGACGCCAGACTCAACGGTTCGTCCAAAGACAGCAAGCCGCTTCACGTCGATGGTATCCTTGGTATGAACGACTTCGTTTCATCAGCGGTCGTCGATGAACTCACCAGTCTCAAGTACACCGGTACTGCCGCCGACATCAATCCTGAAATCGAGGTTTCCGGCATCGTGGGAACGCTGACCGGCAAACACAATCTCAACAAGCAGGCTCCTCCGAAGCCGAAGGATAACAAACAGGACACTACCGAAGGCGAAGAGCAGACGCAAACCGACGGCGAGGGCGACTTGTCTTGGCCAATCCTCACCGGTTACGGTGCTTACACCGATATGATGCCCGACGTGGTCAATGGCAAACAATGGATGACCGGCATGGAGGATATCCAAAAGCTTTCACATGACATCGCCGGAGCGACCGCCACCATAGAGGCGGGAAAAAACGTAACCGATCTTTCCTACGTCAAAGCAGCGACGATCAACAGCTCGAAGATGAACACCATCCACGAAAAGCCGATGGCGATCAGCGCCAGCAACTTGAAGCATCTGCTGATCGAACCCGGATACATTTCACTGGCTGACGCGGGGTTGTAAAGAGAACTACTGCCGCCGGGTCAACATATCATGACGAAACCGGTTTCAGCACTATCTTCCTTCTTGACGCCAATTGCTGCGGATCGCGGTATTCCTTTCTGCTCTTCCTCACTCCCCAATGCACGCAGATTCCGGTGCAATGGTCCGAGACACCCTTCATCGTGCCAATCGGCATTCCTTTGACCACCGGCATTCCTATCGGCAGAAGTGTCTGCGCAGGCTCCAAGGTCAGAGTAAGGCTTTTATGACGGATACTGACCACTGATTTACCCGCAACGATACCCACGAAACTGATATAGCCGCTTGCCGGAGCCAGCAAGGGTGTATCCTCCACCGCAGCGACATCGACACCGCGATGGCCCGGGCCCCAGACTTGCTTGGGCGCTTTGAACTTCCTGATGACCACATGCGGAAGCACCGGCCATCGCATATCGGCCTTGCAGCCCTTATCACTATGCATAGGAGGATTCACTGACTCTATCGGTTCGATGAAGCCCAGCTGAGATTGGCGTAACGACGAAGCGGACTTGTGTGCCTCACCGGTGTTTAAAGACGGAACGGTCGTTACGTCGAATGCATTCCCCGATGTGCCGTTTGTCGCGGCCAACGCTTCATGATCTGAAATGCCAAAACCTACGAACAAAACCGCGCAAACGGCAAGAATCGTGACCAATCCCCAAACCAGGCTGATCAGTTTTTGCCTGCGTTCCTCCCTTTGACGCCGCAACCGTTCTCGTTTGAGTCGTTGCTTCTCCCTATTGTCCATCATCACTGACGTGCCTCCTTTCATTCGAACATCTGCATTACAGGTTCCTGCTTTCCAACTATGCCACTGCACTTCAAAACAGCGACGGAAAAACAGGTGATGTGGTCGAATGACCCCGGTTATCCACATCGTCCGGGCGTGTCGCAAAAGTTATGCACCGAATATTCGACGCATCACATCACATATCCACAGCTGCCGAGGCTCAAGAGTATAAAAGACATGACGATGAAAGAAAGGAACGCTCAACGTATGAGTGCCAAACGAAAGCCTGCAAAGACCGCCTCAGACAATGCAACGGAGGGGGCAGTGGAACAGCGGAGTGACGGTCTGCAACGTTGCTGGCCGCAGTCATATCTCGGGTTGAGCCACGACATGCTCGTCTACCACGACACCGAGTGGGGCACGCCCTGCTATGATTCGCAGGCCTTGTTCGAACGGCTTGCGCTGGAGGCGATGCAGGCTGGGCTTTCGTGGAACACCATCATCAACAAGCGCAAGGCCATCGACGCGGCTTTCCATGATTTCGATATCGAACGCGTCGCGCGGATGTCTGATGAAATACCGGATTTGATGCAGAACCAAGCCATCATCCGCAACAAGCGGAAAATCGAGGCCACCATCCATAACGCACAGGTCGCGCTGAATCTGGGCATGCCGTTTGCGGATTATATCTGGAGTTTCGCACCCGACGGCCCGCGCGTGAACAGGCCGAAAAGCCACGAGGAAGTGCCGGCGGTCACCCAAGAATCAATCGATATGAGCAAGGCCATGAAGAAGGCCGGATTCAAGTTCGTCGGGCCAACGACCATGTACGCCTACATGCAGTCGATGGGCATCGTCAACGACCATCTGCAAGGCTGCTTCAGATGTCCGGAAGCGAAAACTGACTGAAATAGGCTTTTCGAGTCGATATCTTGCCCTAGCCGAAGACCATCTCAAGCTAAACAAGGTTTTCGAGATATATCAGATATTACAAGTCGATAATTGCTATTCCTCATCAAACTGGCGGAGTCGCAGCAACCGTCAACGCCGCTACAACACGGAAATCACTGCCCGCACAAACTCTGCCGGATCATGATGCCGTAAGCCTCGCGGCCGCCACCTTCACCCGGAGTCAGGTGGGTGCCATCGTCGTAGAAATACTCGGGATGCCCGTTGCTGATGGAATACCAGTCGAGCAGGCCGACGTTCTTGTGCTTGGCGACTACTGAGCGCAGAATCTGGTTGTTGGAATCCTGCCAGCCTGTAGGTGAACGGACAGTGGTCAAGTACAAGGGTTCGTTGCCCACGGCCGCTATCAGATCCTCGACCTGCTGTGCATTGGCGATGCTGTCGTTGGTCCCGAGGGCCATGACGACCACACTTCCGGCTTGGCCTTGTGCCTGATGCCGGTGATAAAGATCGGCTCCAGTGGCGAAATGACGTCCGACCATATTGTCCTGCACGCTGGCCGGAATGTGCTGCGCGACGAAATCGTGCGCACCCATTTCGACCGAATCGCTGATAATCAAAGGATTCGCGCTGCATGAACCCGTCGCAGCGTCATACGTCCAGCCTTTGGTATTGAGGTTCTTCGGAACTTTGGCGGCTTTCGGCACCAGACGTGGGGGCAAGTTAAGGGACGGCTTGGGAACGGCCGAGCGGCGCAATGTCAGAAGATCACGCCGAATCGGTGTGGCAATGCCAAGGCTGCGGCCGATGGAAAGGTATTCCGCACGAAGAGCGTCCGAACGCTTGGCGGCAATCTGGTTGAAATCGACCGGAAGCACCGTGCACAACACGACGGCGACCACGCCGAGAGACGCGAGAATTTTGGTGACCAGACGCATTTCGCCGAACGGCACATTGCCAACGGGCACGGCCTTGCGTGCGGCCTCGGCCACCTGGTAGAAAGCCTCACAGACCGCCCAGAGAATCAGGAATTGAACGATCCATTCCCACCAGCGCAAGGGCTGGGTGCGGATGGCCGGATTCATGAATTCGAGCAGCGGGTAATGGACCAGATAGATCGAGAACGAGCGTGATCCGATGTAACGGAATACCCGTGAGCCCAACAGCGAACGGAAGAGGTTGCCCGGAAGCAGGACAACGACTATCAGCAGCGCAACGATAAGCGCGACGGCTTGGAAACCACCGCGGTAGAGCATCGCATCAGTGCCCTTGGAGACGAAATACAGAATAATCAGTGCTGCAAGCAAGCAGAAGCCGGCGCCTGCCAAAAGAAGATTCACGGGATTCGACCAGCTCACGGTATTCGTTGCCGGTCCTGTTGCGGCGTTACGTTGTGTATTGTCTTCGAGCTGTCCAGATCGTTCGTCGCGTTCGTCAGCTCCGCTGCGTTTCGTTCTTGCCTGCTCAACCATAAACGCAAGCAGCGCACCAATCATCAGTTCGGAAAAACGCGTGTCGAGTCCGTAATAGACGCGCGACACATCGGCTCCGGGCACGTATAGCAACATCATCAGAACCGTTGAGGCGACGGCGAGCAGCAAAGTTATGAGGAATCTGGTACGCAACCTCAAGTTGAAGCGATGCATCAGCCACAACGCGGAAACCCAGACCAGATAGAACTGCATCGTAACCGCCAGGAACCACAGATGCGTGAGCGGTGAAGGCAAGCCAGCTGCGGCGAAATACGAGACCTTGCGGAAGATATAGACCCAGTTGCTGGCGTATAGCGCGCTGGGCAAGGCATCGAGGTGCAGCTTCGGCAGCATGCCCGGAGAGAAGAGATAGGCGGCTGGCAGGACCAAAGCGATCAGCGAAAGCAGCGGGAATGTCAGACGTTTGATTTTGCGCCACAGATAGCTCACGTAATGGAAGCCCTGTTTGCTGGCCATCCGCCTCTCGACGCTGCCGGTGATCAGAAAACCGGAAATGACGAAGAAGATGGTGACGCCGAGGAATCCGCCGCTCAGCAGTGACGGACGGACATGATAAGCCACTACCCCGATGATCGCCAGAGCTCGCAAGCCGTCGATGGCGGCATTGTGGGACGAACGAGACGGTTGGGAAGAGCCGGACGCAAGGGAGATCTCTGCGCTACGTGCGGTATCCGAAGCAACCGAGTTACCTGCAGGTTGAGAGGAATTCGTTGAACCGGAAGACTTAGCAGCGGAAGTATGAGATGACGGTGAGACACGGGAAGAGTTTGAAGTACGGGAAGAACCGGAAGTTTTCTTTTTAGCCGCTTTTGGGCTATTCCCGGTTCGTGGCAACATAACCTCTTTTTCGCCTCTTATGATTTCGTGACCATTTCCATCTCGTGTCACAAGGCAGTACAGTAACAAAAGGCATAGATGCTTTGACATGCTTGACACGCCGCTATTTACGTTATTCAGACTACTCGGGTTTATCGAATATTCTTAATTTGATTGAAAGCGGAACGGAAGCTCAAGTTACGGCTCAAAGTGTAACTGTCATGCAGCAAGTCGACAAACCGCTCAGTTACGAAAAATTCCCGGAACCTTTAAGATTCCGAGAATTTCCATCCGCTCCCGCAGCTGGGCTTGAACCAGCGACATTCTGATTAACAGTCAGACGCTCTGCCAACTGAGCTATGCGGGAATGTCCCGTGTGGAGCTTGAAGCACCGCACAAGAAATATATCTTATACAAGAATCGATATCGCGCAACCCCAATGGCGTGTCGCTTGGATTTCGCGGAGTGTCTCGATTCCGGCTTTTGGCTCATACGCTGATGACGTTCATGGGCATCGCCGAGTCGATGGGGAAATCTGGGGACGACGGCTTTACTCCGGCTTCTACCAAATTGACGCCGAGCATAGCGACCATGGCGCCGTTGTCGGTGCAGAGCTTGATTTGCGGGATGCGGACTTCGACGCCGCGTTCCTTGCCTACCTCGAGCAACTTGGCACGTAGCTGGGAGTTGGCGGAGAAACCGCCGCCGACGATGAGCGTCTTGGAATCATATTCCTCGCAGCCGTGCATGGCTTTATTCGCCAGCACCGTGGCGACGGAATCGGCGAGCGAGGCGCAGACATCATCGACCGGAATCTCCTTGCCCGCGCCCTGCTGGGCTTCCACCCAACGTGCTACAGCGGTTTTGACTCCAGAAAAGCTGAAATCGTAGGGATGGTCTTTGCCAGCCTTACCCTTGGTGAGCCCTTGGGGCACCTTTATGGCATGCGGATCGCCGAGCTGGCCGTGCTTGTCGATGTGGGGACCGCCCGGATAGGGGAAGCCCAGCAAGCGCGCAACCTTGTCGAAGCACTCCCCTGCAGCGTCGTCAAGCGTCGTGCCGACGACATCCACGTGACGGGCGACATCCTCGACGTGCAACAGCGACGTGTGGCCACCAGAGACGATGAGCGCCAGCGTATCCTTCGGGAACGGACCGAACTGCAGCTGGGTGACGGCAATGTGGCCGATGACATGATTGATGCCGTAAATCGGTTTGTTTACAGCCCACGCCAGAGCCTTCGCACCGGAAACACCGACGGCCAGACATCCGGCCAAACCAGGTCCAGCTGAAACCGCGATGGCGTCGATATCGGAAAGTTCCATATTTGCGTCAGCCAGGGCTTTGCTCACCACCGGCACGAATGCTTCGGCATGGGCACGTGAAGCGATTTCCGGGATGACCCCGCCATAGCGTGCGTGCTCATCCATCGAGGAGGCTACGACGTTGGAAACCAGCGTGCGGCCTCGTACGATGGCCGCTGCGGTCTCGTCGCAGGTCGATTCGATGCCCAGTACTGTCGGTTCGCTCATTGCTGTTGCTCCATATTCTGTTTCTCGCTGTTAAATCCCATGATATTCGGTTCAAGATCCAACGCCATTTCGATGGCGTCGACGTCTTCGGGTTGATAATAATGCCGCAAAAGACCGATTTCCTTAAATCCACGGCTGCGATAGAGATGCTGTGCCGGTTCGTTGTCGACGCGGACTTCCAATTTGATGCGACGGACACTGTCATAATGCGCATATTTGATCAGCCGATCGAGAAGGTTTTTGGCGATGCCATTGCATTGGAACCGTTTGGCAACGCCGATGGTCGTGATTTCGGCTTGGCCGTCAGCGTGCCACATACCAGCGTAACCACGCATAATCTTGACGGTCCCAATTCGTTGGAGCGGTTCCGTTTGTTCGTCGGAAAGACGTTCATTACCTTCGGCAGAACCTGCTAAATCGGCGACATCTGCGGTATCGCTGTTTTCAGTATCAGCACCGGCGTCAGTCAGGTCGATGATATCGGCGAGATAAATTCTGGAAGCATCGGTTACCTCGTCACTCAGTGTCTGCGTATCCCAAGCCTGCGCGCCGAAAAGCTCCGTTTCAAGCCTTGCTGCAGCTTCTAATGCCCATCGCTGGTCAAGTTCACCGAATTCTACAATCATCTGGCGTTCAGGCCTTCGTGGCACCGGCATGGTTCAGCACATGTTTCAACGGATTGGGTACGGAAACGTCGGGACGCCGCAGATACAGCGGCTCCACCGGCCTTGTCGGCTTCTTGCCATTGCTGCCTTGTTTGCCGCTGGCATCATTTGAGTCGCTCGGGTCGATGCCGTTGCCAGCCATCGCGCACTGAGCGAAAATTTCCAAACCGGCTGACCCTGCGTCCAGTACCGAATGATCGATGACACAACCGAGTCTGTCACCGAATCCCTGCCACGCATCCGCGTATTTCGAAGCGCCATGACCGGCGATATCGATGCGATATTCGCTTTGTACGCTATCTTGCGCAACGAGCTTTTGAACGGTCTGATTGATTCGTTCGACGATATGCTGGGGATAATCGATATCCATATCGACTACGGCGGAAACAAACAACTCAGCATTTCCGGTGGCAGATTCCTGGCTTGCACCATTGCCGCCGATAGTTTGCTTTTCATCGCTATACAACGCAAAGTAAAGCTGGCGACGGCGGGCGTCATTGACGGCCAGGGTCAGATGATGAACGGATTCTGCGTTTGACGTCTTTTCGATTTCCTTGAGGAAACCACAATCCGAAAGTCTTGAATTACCCTGACGCTTCAGCTTCATCATCCAAGCCTGCGGCTCGAGGATATCCTGGCCGAGCAGTTGCGCGCCTGTGGCATACGAGATGGCCTTAGCGGCCACCACACCGGCACGAAGGCCGGTGAACGGGGCCGGCCCGACGCCGACGATGACGCGATCAAGGTCCTGCGGCGTAAGCCCTGCCTGACCTACGGCCTTGCCGATGTTGACCTGAAGCTTTTCGACATGCGTACGTGAATCGGTCTCTATGATGGGTTTGTGGCCCAAGACCCCTACCGTCGAACCGAACGAGGTGTCGATGACCAACGTGTTCGTCATATCTGCTGCTCCTACCACTCCACGCTGCCCAGCCAACGGTTGATCGAATGCCGGACATCAAAGATTCATGCCGTTGTTACTGTACAACGCCGACATAACCGACGAAACTCGACACAACCTTAGGAAACGGGCAGAGCGTCGGTACTTGCTTTATAAGACTTACGAAACGAATCCGACGGTTTGCTTATTCCACCGAATCCAGTTGCCGTTCGAAACCCGCCCAACGCTCGCCGATCGGAACGAACGTCACTGTGCGCATGCCGTCACCCGTCAGTTCAACATTTGGATTTTCCGCTTCGGCTGTAAGCATTGCCTTGTCGATCGGACGGTCGATATGGACTTCGAGACGAACTTGCGCGAACGCGGAGGCCATCTGCTCGCCCCACTCCATCAGAATTACGGTCTGCTCGCCCGGGTCTTCGAGTTCCTCGTCAAGGCCGAGTGATTCCAACTCGTCAAGCAATCTATCGACCGTGTCCTGCCCGGGCGCAAAATCATTGCCGCCAAGCCGGTAAGCGTCGACATGGACCAGATGCGCCGGCGTCCCGTCCGTGAATCTGCCGTCAAGCTCCCGTGCGATGGTGAAAGTCGGGGAAACGATGGGTTCATCGATATGAAGCCCAGCTCCGAAACCTTGCGCGAACGTGGTTTTGCCTGCCCCCAATGGGCCTGAAAGCAACAAGACGTCACCGCCATGAACACAAGCGGCCACTTTTGCGCCAAGCTGTTGCATATCCGTGCCGGTCGGAACTTCAACCGAATACGATTCTTCTTTCATACTGACATACGTCCTTTATGGCTTATCAATTCGATGGAGCGCTCCAGCGCATACATCGGGTCTCCCCCATTGGTCTTGTTCTGTTCGTCGGCCCAGGCAAGCGTCTGGATGCATCTGGAAAGTCCCTCGGACGTCCAACCGCTTAGCTGTCTTGTCGCATTGCGCAGTACCCAAGGGTTGGTTTTCGCTTCGGCCTGCGATATGCTGCCGGAACGCACTGCAGAAGCCTTGGCCAGCGTTCGCAGTTTCATCGCCAACGCACCAACCAATGCAATCGGGTCCGTGCCCTGAGCCACAGCCGCACGCATGTCAATGATGGCTTTGGCGTCGTTGCCGGCGAGCGCCGCATCAGCCACTGCGAATCCGGTGACTTCTGCGTTGCCTGTCAGGTACTGGTTGACCAGATTGAGGCTGATCGGATCATCGTCGAAATCGAAGCAGAGCTGTTCGCACATGGCCGCGAGCTCCCCGGTCTTCTCCCCTAGAACCGCCACCAATTGCTGGGCGGCGGCCGGATCGACACGACGCTTGCGACGTTCGAAGCACTGGATGACGAAGTTCAGCTTGGCGTCGGCCCGCTTGAGATCGGGAATCGCCTTTTTCTCGGCCCCGGCTTTCGCCAGACGGTCGATGATTCTCTTGCCTTTTTGCCCGCCATCGTGCTGGGCGATGACCGTTCCCGTTGCGGCGGTCGGGTCCTTGCTCATGGAGGCGCAATAGCTCACCATGGTGTCGACCAGAGCGTCATCGGCATTCTGGATGTGCCGGATAATCACGATGGAGCTGGCGCTCAACAGGGATGGACTCACAGCCTCGTCGAAGTCATATTGGCTCGCCTCCCCCGCGTCGAGTTCGATGATCTCCGCTTCCGGATCGTTCCTTGCGGCCTCATCCCGGCAGTCACGTACCTGCTGCTCGTTGAGGAATTCGTCCCCACCGATGACGAGCACGAATCGGGTCCGCTGTTTGGTTCGTTTTCCAGCCATCACATTCCTCGATTCTTTCGATTGCCTGGTATAGCCGTCATGACGGCGCAACTCTCACGACTTTCTATGATATTCAATGTGGTGTCACAGGTGGACATACTTCGTGTCTCCCTCATTAATCAGGCTTTTGAAGTCGTTCGAACATTTGTTCGGTTTCCTTGAGCCATATTGTTCCTTTGCTTCGAAGTTGCATGAGATAGCCGTCATTACCAACTACGGAATCTTCTTTATCGTGTCTTTTAACCATCGCAGGCAACGTCCTGAATAGCAGTACCATACCGATTTCGCACATAACAATCATCAGCGCACCGCCAATTCCACCTGCCCATGGCATGGTCGCGGTTTGCGAACCGCCGATGGTATCCGCACACCATTGCATCACCGACGTACCGCAACTGGATAACCACACGAACGCAAACGCCAGATGCGGGGCCCATGACGACAACACCAAGCCTGCCAGCCCGGTCAGCGTCGAGAAATCGACGAACGGCGCCACCACGAGGTTTGCAGGTACAGACAGTAACGGCAACGTCGGGGTCATGAGCACTTGGATTGGCAGGGTGAAAAGCTGGGCGGCGATGGTCACCGACATGCCATCGGCAAGGAATTGAGGCAATAACACTGAAAGCCGCTCCGCTGTAGGACCGGCACAGAGCACGATGCCCAGCACGGAGGCGCAGGAAAGCGCGAATCCGTAGCTTCTGGACATCGCAGGGTTGGTAAGCAGCACGAGGATGACCGTCCAGCTCAACGCACTGATTGCCTGCGACCTTCTGCCCGCAAACATCGCAGATGAGGCAAAGATGCCCATGATCAGAGCCCGCATCACCGAGTCGGAAGGGTACATGGCGCTCGCGAGCGCCACATAGGCCAGCACCGTCAGCACGGCCACCACTTGACGTGGCAGCAAAAATCGAGCGCAACCCGAACGTATCAGGCTGCCGATCAGTGCAAAATGTCCGCCGGAGACAGCCATCAGGTGCATGATGCCGGAATCCTTGAAATGCATCTCCAGCAGCGTGGCGAACGTGGCATTCACAGGTTCGTGCTTTGCTGCCGTCGCACCCATGAAATCCTGTCCCAAAAGCCCGATGGTCAGTCCGGGAACCAGCACACGCCCTTGGTCGGAAAGGCCTTCCGTCACCGAAAAGAACGAACGTTGCATGGAGTCAATCAGCCGTTTTGCCGGTGGCGCACGTTCCGCGAGTCTAGTTTTTGCGTTGTCATCTATGGTTAGCCAGATTGGCCTCATCCCATAGCGGGCAGTCTGTAGCGTACCGGAAGTCTCTATTGTCTGACTGTCCGAAAGCTGCCTGCATATCGGTTTGTTGGCATATAAGACGATATGTGACCTGCTCGTCTGACGAATACCGTCATGGCTGATTCCGACCAGATGCGCGTTCGCCTGGCAATCGGCCTGCCACGAGCTCGCTGCGGTGACCGGTGAGTCAAGATGGACACTCGCCTCGACCGTGTTTTCACCTTTCCGCGCGAGCGCCATGGCTGGATCGCGATAAGCCATGGCATCGGCACTCACCGAAGCGACAAACGCGGCCAACGCGGAAGAGGCGATTACCATTATCCAAGTTTTCCGGCTACCGTGAAACTCATGCCATACCCCAGACAGTTTGCCGCCAGCTTGGACCCGGTTTGGTTTTCTGTTTTTTCCGTTTTCCCCGAACCAGTGTCGGGACAAGACCAGCAGAACGACCAATCCGACAAGTAGAAGAACAATCACAGCCGTGTGTGCAAAGGTTTCAATGTTGAGACCGCTAGCTGGCCGATTCATCATTTCGCCAAATAAAGATTCAGAATTCGAAGAGCTAACGGAATTGCTTTTACTTCGGGCGGCTGAAGCCTTGTTGTCTTGCTGCCCGGTGAGCAGAGGGAACAAAATGTGCGAGCCAAGGGCCGCAGCCCACACGCACAAGGCCACCGGCAGCATCCGCCAGTCACGACTGCCTTGTTCATGGCCGTTTCCGTGGTCGAACTTGTTGGCGGGATTGCTGCTTCGAGAACTATCAACACTTTTCATCAGACCGTCACCTGCCCACGTATCTTTTCCAATGTTTTCTGCCCGATGCCCGAAACCTTGAGTAGCTGGTCGACGCTGGTGAAATGGCCGATGGACGTGCGATAGTCGATGATTTTCTGCGCCATCACCGGCCCTACACCTTTGATCTGTTGCAGCTGTGTGCTGTCAGCGGTGTTGAGGTTGATGAGATTGCTGCCATTGCTCGAAGTTCCAGCCTGCCCGGCAGAAGAGTCAGCTTGTGCGGGTGAATTTGCCTGTGTCGCAGTGGCATCGCTTCCGTTGTTTTGCCCTCCAATTCCAGCGGATGTTGAAGAAGAACCGGCAGTTTCACCGGATTTCGAAGCATTTCCTTGTGCTATACCTGAACCCTTGGCTTTGGAACCGTTTACCACGGTTGAACTGACGGATGAGGCTTCAGCTTGTTGTTTGTTGTAGTTGATTGCCTGCGTCACCAGCATTGTCAGACTTGCGCACAATGCCACCACCAGCACCAGAATCACCACCACCGCCTGAGTGGGTTTGAACACTAATCTTGGAATGATTCGTTGCTTGGCAGCAGATTTGACGCTCGGGTCCGATTGCAAATCTTCATTGGCGGAACCATCTATGACAGAATCGAAATCATCTATTGCTAAAGGTTGATCGATGCTTTCAGGTTGCTTCTTCGGTTTGCTTTCGGACCTGTTTTCGGGCTCGATAAGCCAGCTACCCACAGGCGGCAATGGTGGAAGACCAACCCGCAGTAGAGCCTCGTCAAGATTTTGCCCGTTTTCATACGATTCATTTTGGGGCTCGGCAGTGGAATATAGCCGCGTTGTCAAAGCCCGGCTACCGTCATACGCCCTATCGTCAAAATGACTGTCGTTGAAATGAATACCCATACCTTCAAGCATGACTGAACCGAACTCAAAAGTCGAGCCAAAACGACCACTGTGGTCGAATGATAAGGGTTATCCACATTTGAGGCGTGTCGCGCCCTCACCCGCCGAATCGTACACATTCATCCACAATTGTTGCATACAGACAATAGCGTTAAACATTGGTGAGGAAACACTTCCTGGCTTATTGTTCTTCTCCAAGTAACAGAGCTTCGACGTCTGCAGCAGACATGGCTGAAAATTCTTTAGCGATACGTCCGTCACACATATAGAGCACGCGATTGGCGCAGGACGCGACCTGCGGGTCGTGAGTGACCAGCAAACACGTCTTGAGTCCGCCCTTCATCGCTGCATCAATCGCGGTAAGAGTCTCATCTCGCGCCTTGGGATCAAGGTTGCCGGTTGGCTCGTCGGCGAACAGCACATCCGCTCGCATCATCAACGCGCGGGCTATGGCAACACGCTGACGCTGACCACCAGAAAGCTCCGAGACGTGCGCATCAGCAAGGTTTGAATCAAGTCCTACATAGGCGAGCGCCCGTTTCATCGCATTGATATCATATGGTTCCTTGTTTAAGCTCATCGGCAAAGCCACGTTTTCGGCAACGGTGAGGCTGTCGATCAACATGTAGTCCTGGAAAACAAACGCGAATTTTGTACGTCGCAGTTTGGCTCGCTTCGTCTCCATACTATGAGTGATATCTGTATCTGCATACCAGACATGTCCGCTAACAGGCGTGAGGATTCCGGCCAGCAGTTTCAATGTCGTGGATTTGCCGCAACCCGATGCCCCGATTAGCGCAGTGATTTCGCCCTGCCGTAACGTGATATCGAGTGGTCCGATTGCAACTTGGTCACGTTTCGAGCGTTTCCCTTGACTATACGAGAACGTGACATCAGAGGCTTTGAGCACCGCTGAACTCTGCCTCGGACCTCTCGCATCAATGGCGTTTCCCTTGATTGTAGCCGTGAGTTGATTGGGTCCTAGCATGGCATTGTTTTCGAGATTTTTCGTTGTAGTCCGCATTGCAATACGCTCCTTTTCATGTTCTTTATCCTTATGGTTGCTATTGGTTTCTGACATCGTCAAGCCTTTGATACATGGTGAAATGCGCTATAAAACCAATCAATGAAATAAGCAATACGGCGCACAGCAGTACGGCCATCGCCCTTATTGGTACGTAACCGCTGATGCCGTGAACCAGCATCCGACTTTCGCTATGCAGGGCCATGTTGACGATGAGCACCGTGCCGAACCCGCCACACAGCGTCGCCGCGAACCCCTCGAAGGCTATTCTTCCGGCACTCGCGAGCGCATATCGTACCGGCCCGAAGCCAATCAGCCAGGCCGCCTGAGTGATCTTCTTCCGTTCCTGAACCATGTCGAACATCACCGACACAGCACCAAGAAAACAAACGGCCAGAACGGGGAAGACGATGGGAGCCGCCTCCTTGACACCGTCGCCGCCGGAAGTCGTCATCGCCTTGCCGCTGGGTATGTTCCTGATCCATTGTGCGGCTGGGGTCACGGTTATGGACGCACCTACAGTATGTGTCTTTGAAGACGCGGATGATTCGCCGTCTTCCGAGGTACGTTTGCCGTTGTCAGCAATGATCGCGGTGTCAGCCTTGTCCAAGAGACCAGGCATATCGTAACCGACCACCATATAGTCCTTGAATGGACTTGCTGTTTTCGTAATGGCGACTACCTGCGAGGCGAACGTTTTCCCTCCCTGCACCACACACATCCGCGAGCCGACATCAAGACCGTTATTGTCCGCAACAATCGCCGAAATCACCACACCTTGACGATTGACATCCCCAGAGACAATCGAATGGTTCGGACTGATAACATTCAGCGAGCCATTGATCACGGCCTTGGCATTGCCACGGTCGTAGGATTCGATTCTTCCTGAGCAATTGCTCTTCATCGATTCCTCTTGCACCACGGTGGAAGGCGCGAGCGCCAACGCATTGCTGTCCTTCATTTTGGCGTAATCCATCAGGTCTCGCGATTCCTGCCGCGTAGGAATACCGGCATGCGAGACTTGCACCACCGATGTCGATGCCATGGTCGAGTTTAATGAGGACTGGGCGTCGGCTTGTGTATAGCCGTATAAGCTGTATAGGAAGGCCAGCAGCACGGACGCGACCGCAAGCAGGGACACCAGCGATGTCGAGCGCGTAGCCTGCATTTCCCTGAATGCCAAGATAAGGCCTGCGTCGCCGGCACCGTGCCTCCTGTGGTAATTTGCCACCATTCGTCCGGCGATCACGGTCAGAATCGGTTTCGCGACACGGATAAGTACCCATGCCAACAACACACTTAACACGAAAGTCAGATTGAGACTAACCGTGTAGGGCAGGAAAAGGGATGAAACACAACTGACGACCAGAAGAAGCACCAATACGACCGTCAGTGCCGTCTTTCGCTTCTTTCCGGTCTTTACCGGACGTGCGGAAGGATCGGGAATCGCCCGAATCAACGTGAGCGCTGACAATCCGGCACCGATCGCACAGCAGATAACCGAAAGCACCATCGTGGCAAGTGCTGCCATCATTATCGCAGGTATGCTGGCTTGCGGTATCACCACAAAACCGTTGAAAACATACCGTAGCGGCTTATTGAGCACGATGCCGAGTAGCACCCCGACCAGCCCGGCGCAGACAGCCAGAACACTTTGACAGGCGACAACAGCACCGAACAGACGGATTGGCGAGGCACCCGTCACCCTCAGGCACATAAGCTGTTCCCACTGTGAGGTGAAGGTGTGGTCGGAAACGATCTTTGTCACCGCCGCCGCGCACGCCACGCAAATGACCACAACTCCCACCGGCGCTGACGGGTCGCTTTGCAGGCTCTGGTAGGCCATCGCCTCCAGCAGCACAAACACCAGCGTCATCGCCGCCGCGTTCGCCGCGACATTGAGAACCTGCAACGAGCGTTTCCGCCGCCACAGCGAGTTAACCATTCGTACGTATCCCATGCCGTTCGTTCCTCCGTCTCGCTTTGTCTTTAAAAATATCGCCGTGACGACATACGAAATTCCGTCAAGCGGAACGTATAAGGCGGTATTTGTTGAACTCATAGCAACAACGCTAGGAAAAACGTCGGGCCGACACGAACGGCAAATGTCACTGATTGAAAGCGATGACAAATGTCATCGGTAAAAATTCCGAAAGCGTGGAAACCGAAGAATCAGCGGTATGACAGAACTTTCAGTCGTCGAACGTCTCACGACGATCGTCTATTGGAATCACCACACTCACTTTTGAGCCACCTAAATTGTGGTCTCTACCGATTGTGAGGGTACCGCCGATTGCACTCAATCGTTTTGACAGCGAGCTCAGGCCGTAGCCAGAACCTTGTGCGTTCTTATCGCGATTTGTGTCGTCAACCGGCTCCATACCCATTCCGTCATCGGCAACCACCAGAGAAACCATGTTGGCGCTTACCGTCACTTCGATACATGCTCTGGTGGCTTTGGCATGACGCACCACGTTCGTCAGCGTCTCCTGCAACGCGCGGTAGAGTATGGTTTTCTCTACAGTCGGCAATTGGGAAATGTCGCCTTTAATGTTCGCTTCAACGTTGAGGGAGGTGGATGTGAACGAATCTGCAAGCGCCTGCACCGAAGCGTTGGTCAGCTGTTCGCCGAACGCCGACGGGTCAAGTGCGCGGGCCTCCTGCCGCACCTGCTGCAGCGCCTCGCGGCTGGTCGTCTCGATGGCGTCCAAATGCTTGACGAGTTTGGTGTTTTTCAGGTCGGCACAACGTTTCGCACCTTGCTCCTGCAAGTGGATGGCGGAAAGGTACTGTCCGATGGAATCGTGCATCTCGCTGGCCATGCGCGCACGTTCCCGAGACAACGCAAGATCTTCGATGACGATGGACTGACGTTCCAGCTTCACGTTTTGCTCAGTCAATTGACGGATCGCTCGGCCGTAGAGCAGCAGCGCGACGGCCAGCAGAATCGGGATGGCCATGTCGAGAAGGCTGCTGACAACGATGGAAGATACCGGCTGTGGCACCTTGAAATGTGACACGGCGCGATAGATGAGGAATCCGAGCAATTCGAGGCTGACCGCAATCCAGCTATAGCGATGCGCACAGGTGAAAAGCACATCGACCGTGACCACCAGCAGCAGGTAGATCTGCCCGTCCTGATTGAACACAATCTGCGCTGCGCAAATGGCAATGAGCAACCATCCGATGACCAACCCTAAAGTGCGTGTCGGCACCATTCGGTAGGCGCACCACAAGCCCAAGGTGAGCACAATGAAGCCGAAAAACAGCAACGGCGAGCCATACGCCGAATACACCAGTGTCGTCACGAACGCGACAACAAAAAGAACCACGGAATAGGGAATGAATTGACGGGAGTTCTGATGAATCCTCCTAGGCAGATCTTGAGAACAATCCGCCTTGTTCACGCCTTCTTGTGGTTCTATGCCTCTGCGACCATCACGCTGCGAATCTCCGTTTTCAGCCATGGAGCAATACCGCCAGTTCCGTGCGGTTGCGGACTCCCAAAAGCGAGAAAATCGTGCTCAGATGGTTACGGACCGTTCCGGTCGACATACAGACGGCGGTGGCAATCTCACGATTGGTCTTGCCTGAAGCGGCCATGGCGGCGATTTGCTGATTCTCTTCGCTGAGTTCGTCAAATTCATCGGACTCGCCAAGCGAAGGCAAACTCATGTCGGTTTGGCAGTCGGATTTTTCATTCTCAGACCGTTTTTCGCCTCTAGGACTTCCAGCCTTTTCAGTGCTATCGTTCTTTTGTGCCGCAACCAAACCGACCAGACGTCCTGTTTCGGCCTCGCCGAATGCCTGTCCGCCGGCTGCCACGCGACGGATCGCGTCGATGATTTCATCGGCTGAGGCGTCCTTGAGCAAATGCCCGGTGGCTCCGGCCCTGATGCTGGAGACCAGATTATCATCCTCATCAAAGGCGGTCAGCATGATGCTGTGAATGTGCGGGGCCGATTCCCGTAATCCTGCAATAAGCTCGGAACCTGACATTTCCGGCATGCGCGAATCGACCAATGCCACGTCGATCTGCGGAAGCACCTGACTTTCAAGCGCCTTGTTCGGACTTTCCGTGCTGAAAAGAATCCTGAAATCATCCTCATCTTCAAGAATCGATTCGATGCCGGCACGGACAATCTCCTGGTCGTCGACGATCATCAGATTGATGACCGTCGATTCACGGGACATATTCTTTTCTCCTATTCGGCCGGAACGATGGAGACAATCTTCGGTGCCTTGACGATGACCTTGCGCGGTTCCTTGCCGCCCAGACGGTCGGCAACGGCCTTCAAAGCCATGTCCTTGAGCTCGTCGGGGTCGATCGAGGGGCTGACCTCGAGCTTGGCACGAACCTTGCCCTTGATCTGCACCACGGCGGTGACAGTGTCTTCGCCGACGTAACGTTCGTCAGCTTTCGGCCACGGTTCGTGCGCCAAGGAATCTTCATGGCCGAGCTTGGCCCAGAGTTCCTCGCAGATGTGCGGGGCAATCGGCGAAAGCATGAGAATCAACGGTTCCACTGCGGCACGTGGCACGGCCTTCAAGCCGGTCAGATGGTTGTTCAAGACGATGAGCTTGGCGATGGAGGTATTGGGGCGCATGTGCTCCATTTCCTCGGTCACCGCAGCGATAGTGTTGTTCAAGAGCTTCAGGGTCTTGGCGTCGGGCTCGACGTCGGAAACGGTGACCTCGCCGGTGTTTTCATCGATGACGTTACGCCAGAGACGCTGCAGGAATCGCATGCCACCCACGACGTTACGGTCGTTCCAAGGGCGGGACTCGTCGAGCGGGCCCATGCTCATCTCGTAGAGACGGAACGTGTCGGCGCCGTAGCGCGCGTACATGTCGTCGGGGGTGATGATGTTCTTGAGGCTCTTGCCCATCTTGCCGAATTCGCGGTTGGCGTGCTGGCCGTGCCAGGTGAACGTGGGTTCGCCGGACTTGTCGGCCGGCCCCTCCTCCACTTCGGCGGCAGGCACGTACTGGCCGCGGTCGTCGGTGTAGGCGTAGGCCTGAATCATGCCCTGGTTGAAGAGCTTGTAGAACGGTTCCGGAGTGTCGACGTAGCCCAGGTCGAAGAGGATCTTGTGCCAGAAGCGCGAGTAGAGCAGGTGCAGCACCGCGTGCTCGACGCCACCGACGTAAAGGTCGACACCGCCGGTCTTGCCCGATTCCTTGTTGTGGTTCGGGCCCATCCAGTATTCGTATTCCTCTGGATCGACCATGTGCTTGGTGTCGCTCGGGTCGATGTAGCGCATGTAATACCAGCAGGAACCGGCCCAGTTGGGCATGGTGTTGGTGTCACGGTAGTAGGTCTTGGGGCCGTCGCCCAAATCGAGCGTGACCTTGACCCAGTCCGGGTTGCGGCTCAGCGGCGCCTCGGGGTTGCTCTCGGCGTCCTCAGGGTCGAAGGTCTTGGGGCTGTAGTCCGGAACGTCGGGCAGATTGATCGGCAGCATGGAATCCGGCAGCAGGTGCGGCACGCCGTCCTCGCCGTAAACAATTGGGAAGGGCTCGCCCCAATAGCGCTGGCGAGAGAAGAGCCAGTCACGCAGACGGTAGCTGACCGTACCTTCGCCGGCACCAGCGGATTCAAGCCACTTCGTGACCTTTTCGATGGCGTCGTTGACGCGCAAACCGTTCAAATCAAGCGCGTCGCCTTTGGCCTGCGTATGCTCAGTGGAGGAATTGATGACGATGCCGTCGTGCGAGACGAACGGTGCCTTGCCCTCGTAGTTCGAGAGGTCATCGCCGGAGTCCGGCAACGGCTTGACGGTGTAGATAACCGGCAGGCCGAACTTCATGGCGAAATCGTAATCGCGCTGATCGCCGCCTGGCACCGCCATGATGGCGCCGGTACCGTAATCCATCAGAACATAATCTGCGGTGAAGAGTGGCAGCTTGTCACCGGTGATGGGGTTGATGGCATAGAGGCCGGTGAAGAGACCGGTCTTCTCACCGCCCTCGTCGACACGATCCTGCGCGGTCTTGGATTCGGCCGTGAGTCGATAGGCCTTGATGCCTTCGGCCGGCGTGTCATAGCCGCCTTTCCAGCTTTCCGGGGTGTTTTCCGGCCATGCGGCGGGAGCATCAGCCAGCAAGTCATGCTCCGGCGAGACCACAGCGAAGGTGGTGCCGAAGAGCGTATCGGGACGGGTTGTGTAGACTTCCATGTCCCGTTCGCCGTTGGGGGTTTCGACCTTGAAATGTACCGAAGCGCCGTGGGATTCGCCAATCCAGTTGCGCTGCATCAGCTTGACCTTCTGCGGCCAGTCGATGATGTCGAGATCCTCAATCAGACGGTGGCCATAGGCGGTGATGCGCATGGACCACTGGCGCAGCTCGCGTTGGAAGACCGGGAAGTTGCCGCGTTCGGACTTGCCTTCGGCGGTGACTTCCTCGTTGGCGAGCACCGTGCCGAGGCCTGGGCACCAGTTGACCGGCGACTTGGAGATATAGGCCAGACGGAAATCGTTCAGCACATCGGCCTGTTCGGCTTCAGTCAGTTCGTTCCATGATTTCCCCGAATCCTCGAAACCGGGAATGGCGCGCTTACCGCTCTTGAACTGGTCGATCAGCGTGTCGATGTGGCGTGCGGAACCCTTGCCGCCGTCTGGGCGCACAAAATCAGGGTCGTACCAAGCGTCATAGATACGCGAGAAAATCCACTGCGTCCATCGCATATAGCCGGGGTCGATGGTGGCGAAGGTGCGGCGGTTGTCGAAGCTCAGGCCCATGCGATGCAGCTGACGGCGCATGTTGGTGATGTTGGCCTCGGTGGTGACGCGCGGGTGCTGGCCGGTCTGCACGGCGTATTGCTCGGCGGGAAGGCCGAAGGCGTCGTAACCCATGGCGTGCAGCACGTTCTCACCCTTCATGCGGTGATAACGGCTGACCACATCGGTGGCCAGATAACCCAGCGGATGGCCCACGTGCAGGCCCTTGCCTGAAGGATACGGGAACATGTCCATCGCGAAGTACGGGGTGCGTCCGTCGGCGTGCTTGCCCTTGCCGTCGGTCAGATCACCCTTGACATTCGCGGCCCAGAAGGTGCCCTTCTCATCCCACGTTTTCTGCCATTTTTCCTCGATACCCTGCGCCATCTTGGCGTTGTAACGGTATGCCGGAACACTTGAAATATTGGCGCTCGAATCCGCGCCTTGTTCATTCTCGCTCATAAATAGGATTATCGTGGCTCAACTGGACACAGGCAAGCCGTTTTCCGTAAGTTGGTCATATCAACATCAAAAAGATGCTTTTCACCTCAGCAAAAAGCCGAACCCGTGAGAAAAGCACTAAAACGAGCCCGAAAAAGTGCTTTTCTCACTGATTGGAGCGTACCCTAGCACGCGTCACTTTTGAGACGGACGGTTCAGCGTCGGGTCGGGAGTATAGCCGATGTCCTTATACATGGCCTTGGCGGCCTTCTGCCATGTGCCGTCCTTGACCATATCGGTAAGGATGGTGTTGATTTTGTTGGTGAGTTCGCCGTCGGACGGGCGGATCATGACGGCGTGCGGAACCGGAGAAACCTGCGCGAGCGCGTTGACAAGCGGGGCGGATGAAGACGAATCCCCATCGCCCAGAACGGTGACATCGTGCTCGACGACGCTGGAAGCAAGCCCGTGCAGAATGGCGGCATCGGCGGCGACGGCGTTCGTTTCGCCGACCAGCAGCGCGGTGAGGCATTGCGGGTAGGTGTCACGTTCCTGGATCTTCACGGCAGGAATCGCAGAGGCCAATGCGCTTCCGTCGGCCGTCCCCTTGACCGTGCAGATATTCTGATCCTTCAATGACGAGATATCAGTGAAATCATGTTGCAGACGTGTCGGCACCAAAAGCCCCAACGGGTCGGTGAGATAGGGCTTGGATGTTCCGAATTGTCGACCGGTATTGGACGTGATGACAGCAGGCAGGGCCGAGACGAACATATCGGCTTTCGATTCCTCCAAAGCGGTCATGGCCGAAGAAACATTGACCGGCTTGAAAATTATTTGCTTGTGCGCATAGCCGAGTTTTTGGGCCACGTAATGGGCCACTTCGATATCGAAACCGGAATATTTGCCCTCATGGTCAAGGGCAAGCCCGGGCTCGTCGTTCGCCACGGCAATCGCAATGGTTGGGCCTTCGGGAACGTTGGCGGAAGGCGGGGTTTGGGTCGGGCCGCACGCCGAGGCCGAGAACAACAGGCCAAAACCACACGCCAAAGCGAGCACCGACTTGAAATGCCGGTTCGTACTTCTTTTACCAAGAGGAAAAGCCGATTTCAATCTTGACAATCGCATCCAAAACCTACTTAAAAAGCTTGGATCGTGTCAGCCACCATGCCACAAGACCGGTGATGACCATGGAAATGGCGATGACGATGAAGAAGCCCCAGCGCGAATTGGTGAACGGCATGCCGAACATGCCGTCCTGGAAGTTCATGCCGTACATGGAGAAGATCAGCGTCGGAATCGACAGAACGATGGAGATGATGGTGAAGATCCTCATTACGTTGTTGAGGTTGTTGGAGACGATTGAGGCGGAGGCATCGGTCATATTGGCAAGAACGCCGCTGTAGATGTTCGCCATCTCGATGGCCTGCTTGTTTTCGGTGATGACGTCGTCCAAGAGGTCCTCGTCCTCCGGATACTGCTTGATATGTGTCAGCGAGTTGAGTTTTTCGGTCACGCGCAGCTTTTCCATCACGATTTCGTTGGACTTGAGGCTGGTGGTGAAATAGACCAAGGTCTTCGAAAGTTCTAGAAGCTGCAGGATTTCGCGGTTCTGCATCGAGTGCTGAAGCTTCAGTTCGAGGTTGTCGGAACTGCGGTCGATGATGCGCAGATAACGCAGGTACATCGTGGCGTTACGATAAAGGATTTGCAATACAAATCGGGTTTTCATATAGGTGTTGAATCCGCGGATAGTGCCTTCCATGAAGGGATGGAGCACTGGAGTATCCTGCATACAAACCGTGATAATCGTATGTGCGGCGACAATGATGGCCAGAGGGATGGTCTCGTAATGGTCGCGTCCGTCGCGTTGTTCGACGGTGGGAATGTCGACGATAATCATGGTGTAATCGTCTTCGGAATCGACGCGTGAACGTTCCTCGTCATCCAAAGGTGCACGCAGGTCGGCCAAATCGACGCCGGTTTGAGAGGAAACAGTGGCGAGTTCGACGTCAGTGGGGTTGGATAAACAGATCCATGAGCCGTTTTCCAGCTTGTTTATCTGCTCGACCTGCCCGTTGATCGTATTGAACATCCTCAACATGTCTGCCACCCGCCTTTCGC